>JBDKUZ010000020.1:0-23124 GCA_039679395.1 Methanospirillum sp.
CGCGATCGGCAGGGCCGGGGTCGAGGTCCGCCGGCGGCCCGTGGTCGGCGTCGTCTCGACCGGGAACGAGGTC
Source organism: Methanospirillum sp. (assembly GCA_039679395.1). Lineage (GTDB taxonomy): Archaea > Halobacteriota > Methanomicrobia > Methanomicrobiales > Methanospirillaceae > UBA288. Next base: position 74 of record JBDKUZ010000020.1, read on the forward strand.
GTGCCCGTCGACGCGGTGCCGGGGAGGAGCGAGGTCCGGGACGTGAACTCGTACCTCTGCCGGGCGTTCTGCTCCGAGCGCGGCTGCGAGACGCGGTTCTACGGGATCGTCCGTGACGAGCCCGGCGTCCTCCGCGCCGTCCTGGAGCAGGCGGGCGGCGAGTGCGACGCGGTCCTCGTCTCGGGCGGCTCGTCCAAGGACGAGCGCGACCTCGGGGCGCGGACGATCGCCGAGCTCGGCGAGGTGCTGGTCCACGGGATTGCGCTCGCGCCGGGCAAGCCGACGATCATCGGCCGGGTCGGCACGATCCCCGCGATCGGCCTGCCGGGCCACCCGGCCTCGGCCTTCGTGGTCCTGCTCGTGATCGCCGGGCCCATGCTCGCGGCCCTCGCGGGTGACCTGACCGACCGAACCCGGCGGGTCCGGGCGCGGCTCGCCGAGAACGTCCCCTCGGCCCGCGGGCGCGAGGACTACGTCCGCGTGACCGTCCGCGACGGTATGGCCCGGCCGGTCTTCGCGAAGTCCGGCCTCCTCAACTCGCTCGTCCGGGCGGACGGCCTCCTCCGCGTTCCGGCCGGGCGCGAGGGGTACGAGACCGGGGACGAGGTGGAGGTGTTGCTGTGGTAACCCGGTATCTCGCGGTCGTCTCGCTCGAGGAGGCGCTCGAGACGCTACGGACCGGCTTCGTCTATCCGCAGCCGTCGGAGACGGTCCCCCTCGAGTCCGCGGTCGGGCGCGTGGTCGCGGCGCCGGTCTACGCCCGCTTCTCGGTCCCGGAGGTCCACCTCTCGGCCATGGACGGGATCGCGGTCCGGTCCGCCGACACCGCCGGCGCGAGCGAGGGGCGGCCGGTCCGGCTCGCGGACGCGGAGCGCGTCAACACGGGCAACGTGGTCCCGCCACCATACGACGCCGTGGTCATGATCGAGGACGTGCTGATCAACGACGACGGCTCGTTCACCATCCGGAAGGCCGCGGCGCCCTGGCAGCACGTCCGGCCGGCGGGCGAGGACATCGGCGAGACCGAGATGGCCGTGCCGCGCGGCCGGCGCCTCCGGGCCCAGGACCTCGGCGCGCTCGCGGCCTACGGCATGGCCGGGGTCGAGGTCGCGACGGTCCGCGTGGGCTTCGTCCCGACCGGCTCGGAGCTGGTCCCGCACGGCCAGCGGCCGGAGCCGGGCCAGGTGGTCGAGTCGAACACCCTCTTCGCCTCGGCCTGGCTCGATTCGCTCGGGTGCCGGTGCACGCGGTATCCGAACACCCCCGACGAGTACGCCCTGATCCGCGACCGGATCCGCGAGGCGGTCGCCGCGAACGACCTGGTGATCGTCTCGGCCGGCTCGTCGGCCGGCACTCGTGACTTCACGGCCGACGTGATCGCCGAGCTCGGGGAGGTGTTGATCCACGGCGTCGCGATCAAGCCGGGCAAGCCGGTGATCATCGGCCGGATCGAGGGGAAACCCGTGGTCGGGCTCCCCGGGTATCCGCTCTCGGCCCTGACTGTCCTCCGCGAGCTCGTGATACCCATGCTCGCCCACTTCGGCCTTCCCGCCGTACCCTCCGACGAGATCGGGGCCGTCCTCGCCTCGCCGCTCACGAAGGAGGTCGGCGCGGACGAGTTCGTCCTCCTCGCGGTCGGGCGCGTGGGCGAGCGCTGGGTCGCCATCCCGCAGTCGCGCGGCGCCGGCGTCCAGATGTCCGTGGTCCGCTCGAACGCGTACCTCCGGGTGCCGGCGCGAAGCGAGGGGGTCGAGGCCGACGAGGAGGTCGCGGCCCGCCTGACCGTCCCCGAGAGCGATGCCGAGCGGGCCCTCCTCGTGACGGGCTCGCACGACCCGGCGATCGACGTTCTCGCGGACCTCCTCTCGGTCGAGGGGATCGACCTCCACTCGGCCCACGTGGGCTCGACGGGCGGGATCTTCGCGCTCCGCCGGGGCCATTGCCACGCCGCCCCCATGCACCTGCTGGCCCCCGACGGCGACTTCAATATCCCGTTCCTCCGGCAGTACCTGCCCGACAGGAAGATCCTGCTCGTCTGCGTGGCCGAACGGCAGCAGGGGATCATCTCGAGGGACGGCCTCCCCATCGAGGCGATCACGGAGCACACCTTCGCGAACCGGCAGCGGGGCTCGGGGACCCGGATGCTCCTCGACCGCTGGCTCGGCGAACACGGGATCGACCCGGCCTCGGTCCGGGGCTACAACCGCGAGTTCACGACGCACCTCGGCGTCGCGGTGGCCGTGAAATCGGGCGAGGCCGAGATGGGCCTCGGGGTCTACTCGGCCGCGCAGGCCCTCGGGCTCGCGTTCAGCCCGGTCGCGACCGAGCGGTACGAGCTCGCCCTCGACCCGGCCTCCCTCGAGGACCCGCGGGTGGCCGCGCTCGTGGACGCGATCTCGTCGAACGAGTTCCGCGCACGGCTCGCGGCAATGGGCGGCTACGACCTCACCTGCACGGGCGAGCGGCGCTGCTCGCAGCCCTGACGGCCGCGAGCGCGGCCGCCTCGGGCGAGGCGCAGGCGATGGCGCCCGGCAGGTCCCAGGTGCGGTAGCAGGCGACGGGGATTCCCTCTTTTAGCGCGATTGCGAGCTCGGAGAGGGTCCCGAACTCCCCGCCGACCCCGACCACCGCGTCGGCCGACTGGACCAGGATCACGTTTCTCGCGTGGCCCATCCCTGTCCGTATCCGGATCGAGAGGTGCGGGTTGCCATCCGAGAGGTCGGGAAGGATCCCGACCACGACCCCGCCGGCCTCGCGGGCCCCGCCGGCGGCGGCCTCCATCACGCCGCCCCGACCGCCGGTCAGGACGACGGCGCCGTGCTCGGCGAGCGTCTTTCCGATCGTCCGGGCCGCGGCGAGCAGGTCCTCGCCGCAGACGGTCGCGCCGCAGACCGCGATCTGCATAAGAGAGACGTTGGCATGCCCGCGAAGAAAAGGATTATCGCCGCCGGAGCGCGGCGGTGAGCGCGATGCCCGCAACAGCGATGAGGCAGAGCGCCGGCGCGGGCGCGGCCCGCGTGGTGGCCGGAGCGGCCGTTGTCGGGATCGAGGTCGCGTTTGTAGTTGGAGTCGCGTTCGGTGTCGCGGTGATGTTCGCCGTCAGGTTCGGGGTCACGGTCGCCGTGGCGTTCGGCGCGACCGTCGGGCGCACGACGGAGCTGAGGTAGAGGTCGAAGCGTCCGTCGGTCGTCCTGCTCGCCTCCCCGCCTACCACGAGCCGGTCCTGGAGTGCGGCGATCACGGCGAGCGCTCGCGATGGTCCGTTGCCGATCGCGAACGTCCTGTTCCAGACCTCGTTGCCGCTCCGGTCGAACCGGGCCGCGTAGGATCGGGTCCCCTCCGGAGCCCCGACGGCGCCGGCGACGGCGTACCCGTCTCCGGCCGGCGCGAGGGCGTACCCCCATGTCGACGCCCCGCCGACCGTGAGCCGCTTGCGCCACTGCTCGTTGCCGGCCGTATCCACCTTCACCAGGACGGCCGCGTGTGACGGGGCCGCGCCCTCGACCCCGCCGAGAAGGAGCCAGCCCCCGTCCGGGCTCGGCTGGATGGCGTAGCCGAAGGCCGTCTCCGCGCCGGACGCGTACGTCCGCTGCCACTCGCGGTTCCCGCCCGACGAGACCTTGACGAGGAGGATGTCGAGGGAACCCGCGTGGTTCGCGTCGGTCGAACCGACGACGAGGTAGCCGCCGTCCGGGGTCGCGAGCAGATCGCGGACGAAGAGAGTTTCCGCGCCGAGGGGCAGAGCCCGGTGCCAGACCTCGCCGCCGTCCTCGCCGACCTTCATCAGCAGCAGGTCGGGCGCGCCGCCGCTCGGCGATTCGGCCGTTCCGGCCACGAAGTACCCGCCGTCAGTCGCGGGCCGGACTGCATAGCCAACGTCCCGGCCGTTGCCGATGGCGTACGACCGGGACCAGAGTCGCCGCCCGTCGGGGCCGAGCCGGGCGAGGGCGACGTCCTCGCCGGTCGGCCCCGCCGACTGGACCCCGCCGACGACGATGGTCCCGCCGTCCGCTGTCCGGTCGGCCACGATCGGGCTGCCTCCGGTACCGAAGGGCATCCGCGCATCGGAAAGCGGCGTCCCGTTCGCATCCGTCCAGACCAGGTAGAGTTCCGTGTCCGTCCCGTTGCCGTCCGAGCTCCCGACCAGCTGGTATCCTCCTCCCGACGATCCGAGCAGGGAGAGCAGGGTCTCGTTCGAGAGGCCGCCGTACGTTCTCTCCCACGCTGCCGGCGGCGTCTGGTTTGCGGCCGGCGTGGTATTGTTCGCGTCGGCGGCCGCAACGCTCCCCGCGAGCAGCAGGGCGAGGATGACCCCCGCCGCGCATCTGAACAGGTTCCCCTTCATTCCGCTACCATCCATTCGTTGATGGGAGACTATCGGCATTGCAGGGATTAAACCTGTCAGGATCGGCCCCCGGCGTCCGCCGCGACAAAATACTTGGGCTGTGACGACCGACTTATAAACCACTCATGGACGGAGAGGGTACGCGGTGAAGGACGTCGCCGGGGGCTATAGGCCGGCCGAGCTCGAGGACGGGGTGCGCCGGTTCTGGGACGAGGAGCAGGTCTACGCGAATGTCAGGGCGCTTCACGCGGACGACCCGCCCTTCTTCTTCGTGGACGGGCCGCCGTACACGACGGGCCATATCCACCTCGGCACGGCCTGGAACAAGATCATCAAGGATGCGGTCCTCCGCCAGGTCCGGATGCGGGGAAGGCATGTGATCGACCGGGCCGGGTACGACATGCACGGCCTGCCGATCGAGGTGCAGGTCGAGAAGCAGCTCGGCTTCGTCTCCAAGCAGGAGATCGAGGACTACGGGATCGGGCGGTTCATCGAGGAGTGCCGGGCCTTCGCCCTGAAGAACCGCGAGCTGATGTCCGACCAGTTCCGCGCGCTCGGCGTCTGGCTCGACTTCGACAAACCGTACCAGACCGTGACCCCGGACTACATCGAGGCCGCCTGGTGGGCGCTGCGGCAGGCGGACGAGAAGGGCATGCTCGACCTCGGGCACCGGGTCGTGAACTGGTGCCCGCGCTGCGAGACCGCGATCGCGGACGCCGAGGTCGAGTACTGGGACGAGCGCGACCCCTCGGTCTTCGTGAAGTTCCCCATCGCGGGGAAGGACGACGAGTACCTGGTGATCTGGACCACGACGCCCTGGACCCTCCCGGCGAACGTCGCCGTCGCGGTCGACCCCGACCTCTCGTACGCGCTCGTCCATGCGACGAAGGAGGGCGTCGACGAGCGGCTCTGGATCGCCGAGGACCTCGTCGAGCCCGTCCTCAAGCGCGGCCGGTACAGGGACTTCGCGGTGCTCGAGACCCGGACCGGCGCCGAGCTCGTCGGGACCGCGTACCGCTCGCCCCTCGAGGACCTGGTGGATATCCAGAAGACCATGCCCCACCGCGTGGTCGAGGCCGACTTCGTCGCGCTCGAGAACACGGGCCTCGTCAACATCGCGCCCGGCCACGGCTGGGACGACTACCTGGTCGGCGTCCGCGAGTGCCTCCCCTTCCTCTGCCCGGTCGACGAGGCCGGCGTCTTCACGGCCGAGGCCGGTGCGTTCGCGGGGAGGCCGATCCGCGAGGCGAACCACGACGTGCTCGAGGCCCTCGGCGACCACCTGCTCGCGAAGGCCGAGGTCGTCCACCGCTACGGCCACTGCTGGCGTTGCAAGACCCCGATCATCTTCCGCGCGACCTCGCAGTGGTTCCTCCGGGTTCCCGAGGTGAAGGAGCAGATGCTCGACGCGATCGAGAAGGTGCACTGGTACCCCGAGTGGGCCGGCTCGGCCCGGTTCCACGACTGGGTCCGCGACGCCCGCGACTGGTGCATCTCGCGCCAGCGCTACTGGGGTATCCCGATCCCGGTCTGGGTCTGCCCGTCCTGCAGCGCCCGGAAGGTCGTGGGGACGATCGCCGAGCTCGAGGCGCTCTCCGGCCGCGCCGTCCCCGACCCCCACCGCCCGTTCGTGGACGAGGTGACCATCCCCTGTGCCTGCGGCGGAGAGATGCGGCGAGTCGAGGACATCTTCGACGTCTGGTTCGACTCGGCCGTCGCCTCGTGGGCCACGCTCGGCTTCCCCGGAAAGATCGAGGCCTGGGAGCAGCTCTGGCCCGCTGACTTCATCACCGAGGGGCAGGACCAGACCCGGGGCTGGTTTTACTCGCAGCTCGGGGCCGCGACCTTCGCGTTCGGCCGGGCGCCGTACAAGTCCGTGCTGATGCACGGCTTCGCGCTCGACGCGGAGGGGCGCAAGATGTCCAAGTCGCTCGGGAACGTGGTGGCGCCATCCGAGGTCGTGGAGAAGGTCGGCGTCGACGTCCTCCGGCTCTACGTTCTCTCGGCGAACGCCCCCTGGGACGACCTGAAGTTCAACTGGGACGGTGTGAAAACCGTCGCGCGGACCGCGAACATCCTCTGGAACGTCTATCGCTTCCCGCTCCCGTACATGCTCCTCGATGGCTTTGAGCCCGAGGCGGCGGGGGCATGGAACGGCGCGTACGTCCACCGCCGGTACGCGGCGATGGCGACCGAGGATCGGTTCATCATCTCGCGGGTCAACACCCTCGCCCACCAGTGCGCGAACGACCTCGCCGATTATCAGCTCCACCGCGTGGTCCGCGAGCTCCTCTCGTTCGTGCTCGAGGACCTCTCGCGCTGGTACATCCAGCTCGTCCGGCCGCGGATGTGGCTCGAGGGCGAGGACGAGGGGAAGCGGGACGCGTACGAGACCCTCTACTACGTGCTCCGCCGTCTCTTCGCCCTGCTCGCGCCGTTCGCGCCCCACCTGGCCGAGGCCTGCTACCGGAACCTCCGGCTCGACGCCGATCCCGAATCGGTCCACATGCTGAGCTGGCCCGAGGGGAACCCAGACCTCATGGACCCGGTCCTCGAACGGGCCACGGCGCTGGTCCGCTCGTTCGACGACGCGGTCCAGAACGCCCGGCAGGCCGGAAAGCGGAAGCTCCGCTGGCCCGTCAGGACGGTCACGGTCGTGACCGACGCGGACGAGGTCGAGGATGCACTCCATTCGCAGCTTTCCGTCTGCCGCTCCCGCGCCAACGCCCGCGAGGTCGAGGTCGTCCGCGGCGCCTGGGAGCGGATCGGCTGGCGCGCCGAACCCGTGATGAAGGCGCTCGGGCCGGCCTTCGGCCGCAACGCCCCGGTTGTGAAGAACCTCGTCGAGGCGGCCGACGGGACGGCCCTGAAGGCCGCGCTCGAGCGTGACGGAACGGTCGTGCTCGGCGAGTACACGCTCGACGCGGACCAGCTCGTCTTCCACGAGTCCCTGCCCGAGGGCGTCTTCGCCGCCCCGATGGACGGCGCCACGGTCTACGTCGACGTCGCCCTCGACGACGAGCTCGAGGGCGAGGGCTGGTCCCGCGAGCTGACCCGCCGGGTCCAGGAGATGCGAAAGCAGCTCGACCTCGCGGTCGAGGATATGGTCGAGGTCGAGGTCGTGCTCCGGAACCCGCGGATCGCGGCGCTCGTAGCCGGCTGGCAGGCGACGGTCGCGGACGAGGTCCGGGCCGAGACCCTCGCAATCGAGGACGAAGGGCAGATCGAGGCCGTCGAGGACGACCCGATGACCCTCGTCGCCGACTGGGACCTCGACGGTCTATCGGTCACGATCAAGGTCGCCCGGGCGCCCGTCGACTGACTTTTTTCAGAGCCCCGGGATCAGGCGGGCGAGGAGCGCTCGCCCTTCCTCCGAGTTGAAGAGCGGCAGGTCGCGGTCGATCGTGGCCCGCGACCGGACCGCGACCGCGACCTCGCCGGTCCGGGGGTCGTGCCCCGAGACCTCGACCGGCCGCCGATAGACCATGGTACCGCGCCGCTGCCAGGCCGGGGTCTCGTTCAGGTTGACTCCGTGGGCGAACGCGAGGTCGTGGAGCGCCGGCGAGGCCAGACCCCGAAGCCGCGCCGCGGCCTGCCGCGGCGAGAGCCCGTCGCCGACAAGCAGGGACTGGGCGTAGGCATTGATGTGGTTTCGCCAGGCCTCGGCCTGGCGGCCGGCGAGGTACGCATGGGCCGAGGCCGGGTCGACGAAGACGACCCGGGCATCGAACGCGACGGGCTCGGCAAGACCGAGCTCGATCGTCAGGGCCGAGGCCGCGAACGCGGCGAGGACCGAGTCGAGCTTCTCGACGCGGCCGCCGAACGGGAGTTCCGTGAAGAAGCAGCTGATCTCGTCCGAGAAGGTGTAGGCGAAGACCGGCGAGGCCCCCGAGTCCGCAACGAGCCGCCGGGCCACGGAGGCCATCGCGGAGGCGAACCGCTCGTCGAACGGGCGGGCGAGATCGAGGGCGCGGGCGAGGCGGTGGAACGCGCGTCCGTCAAGCCGGACGTACAGCGGCGGGAGCGCGGTAAGCACGGAGAAAAGCTCCCGATCAAGCATGAAAAAGAGACGCCGATGTGCGGGAGGGGGTCAGGCCTTCGGCTTCTGTTTGAAGATCCCCGGCATGTGCCGGACCAGGATTACGTCCCCGACGGACTTGATCATCCGGAACGGGATCTGCAGTCCCTTGTAGCCCTTGATATCGATGATGTCCATGTTCAGGTTGCCGAGCGCGAGCGCCTTGATCGTCTTCCGGTCAAGGTCGATCACGACGTCGTCGACATCTCCGACAAAGACGGCACGGTCCGTATAGACGGAGAGGCCCAGCACATCGGTGATCTGCGATTTCATCGAACTCCCGTTCAAGGTATATACTATAAAAGTAAAAAAGGTGATCCTTCCACATGGACGGCTCGCTCAGACTCGGCAAGCTCTTTGGGATACCCATAGAGCTTCACTGGACGTTCCTGCTCGTCATCCCGCTCTTTGCATGGATCATCGGCGCCCAGATCGAGCTGACGACGGTCCTGCTCAGCGAGATCTTCGGGGTCTCGATCGACCTGACCCTCATCCAGACCGGGCTCGTCCCGTACCTGCTCGGGGCCGCGGTCTCGCTGGGGCTCTTCGCCGGGGTGCTGATCCACGAGGTCGCCCACTCGGTGGTCGCGCTCCGGAACGGGATGAAGATCAGCGGCATCACGCTCTTCCTCTTCGGCGGGGTCTCGCAGATGGAGGAGTCGACCCCCGATCCTCGGGTCGAGCTGCCGATGGCGCTGGTGGGGCCCGTGACCTCCCTCGTCCTCGGCCTTATCAGCATCGGGCTCGTGTACGTGGCCAACGCCGCCATCGCGGATCGCCCGATCGCGGGGGTGGTCGTCTTCTTCCTCGCCTACCTCGGTCTCCTGAACGTGATCCTCTTCGCGTTCAACCTCCTGCCGGCCTTCCCGATGGACGGTGGGCGAGTGCTCCGGGCCTACCTCGCCCGCCGGATGCCGCTGCCTCGCGCCACCAGGATCGCCGCGGACGTGGGCAAGGGCTTCGCGGTCGTCTTCGGGATCCTGGGCCTGATCGCGCTCAACCCGATCCTGGTGATCATCGCGTTCTTCATCTACATCGGGGCCTCGCAGGAGTCCTCCGCGATCCGGTACACGTTCCTGCTGCAGGACGTGACCCTCGGGCAGATCATGAGCCGGGACGTCCTGACCGTCGACCCCGCCACGCCGGTCCCCCAGGTGCTCGAGCGGATGTACGCGACCAAGCACCTCGGGTTTCCCGTGATCGAACGCGGCGCCCTCGTGGGGATGGTCACGCTCGACGACATACATCGGAGGAACCCGATCGACCGCGAGGCCCTCCTTGTCCGCGACGTGATGCACCGGGGCGCGATCGCGCTCCCGCCGGAGGCCCCCGTGGTCGAGGCGCTCCGCGTGATGTCGGCCGAGAACATCGGCCGCGTGCCGGTCGTCGCGAACGGCGAGCTCCAGGGGATCGTGACGCGGACCGACATCATGAAGGTCGTCGAGCTCCGCGAGACCTAGGCGAGATCGAGGAGGTTGTCGATCGGGGTCTCGCCGGCGACCCGGCGCCATGCCTCGGTCGACCGGAACGGCCGCTTCGCCGCGACCGCGGCCGCCCGCTTTTTTCCGACGCCGGGAAGCCAGCGGAGCGCGGCGAGCGGCAGGGTGTTGACCGGGACCGGGCAGGGCAGGGCCGTGACCGAGCGTTGCCCGTGGTCGACCACGACCGCGTCGAGCACGGTCCCCACCGGCAGCGCGAGCGGCAGCCCGAGTAAGAGTGGATACGACCCGAGCGGGCGGGCGAGCGAGAGCGTCCCGGTCCGCTCGACGACCGCGTGCCGGACCACCGAGCCGATCGGGAAGACCCGCTCGAGCATGGGCCGGTCGATCTCGTCCCGGACCGTCTCCTTGAACGCACGGAACTCGCGGTCGAAGAGGCCGAGAGTGTTCTCGGCGTGAGCCCTCGTTCCCGGAAACGGCATCAGCCTTCGGATGTTGATCCGCCGGACGAGGAGGTTCGCGTCGAGGACACGGCGGAGGAAGGCGAGGTCGAGGTCGTAGGTGGCCGGCGTCTCGCCTGCGAGCCCGAGAACGAAGTTCAGGCCGGGCAGGAGCTCGGGGATGCCATCCGCCCTGCCACCGCCGACCTCGTTCGTGACCTCGATCGCCCGGAAGACCTCGTCGGGCGAGGCCTTCAGGTTGTTCGCGGCGACGACCGCGGGGTCCGCCGTCTCCATGCCGAACGCGGCCACGTCGCCCGGGGTGTGGCCTTCGACGATCACGGCGAGCGCTGCCCGGGCGGCCTCCTCGTGCCGGGCGATGGTGCCGGGGTTGACGTTGTCGATGTGGAGGGTCAGAAGGTCGGGCGCCCCGGCGCGGACTGCAGCGAAGAGCGCGGAGATCTTGTCGGGATCGGGGACGGGGTCGGCGCCGGGCAGGGCGCCGTACGCGAGGAGGTCGGGCTGCCGGCCGAGTCGGAAGTGGCGGGCGCCGCATGCATGGAGGGCCGCGACCTCCTCGCCGACGGCCCCTGTCGACCGGTACCGCGGCGGACCGTAGAACGGCTCGGTGCAGAAGGAGCAGCCGCCGACGGCTTCGCGTGCGCAGCCCCGGGCCGTCTCGAGCTCGCAGACGACGTGGGGAAACGACGGGTGCTGGGGAAGGACGGCCGCGCCTGCGACGGCGAAGGGGTCCGTGTCCGCGTAGTCGTAGCTGCCGCGGGGCTCGCCGCCGGCGAGCGCGGCCTCGAGGGCAGCGGCCGGGTGGCCGGCAAGGAGGAGGTCGTAGTCGTCGAGCCCGGGCGGCACGGCCCGCTCGCCTCCCCCGGCCGCGTACCCGAAGAGGACCGGGCCGCCGATCGCGGTCGTGGGGGACCGGAGCTGCCGGCCGAGCTGGCGGAGTTCGTCGAGGGTCGCGGGCGTGCCCGCGAGGTATTTCCCGGGTACGGTCGTGCCCGCGTGGACCACGACCAGGTCGGCGCGGTCGAGTTCGGCGAGGAGGGACGGGTCCAGGCGGAGCTGGTCGATGGTTATGTACCGGAGGGCGTACTCCCGTTCGAACAGGACGCCCGCTATTGCGCGGACCTCGGGGGCGATGTACGGCGGCACGCCCAGGCAGGCCGGCTCGTCCACGTACCCGTCGAGGAGGACCGCGTCAGAGCTCATGGCCGAGCAGGGCGAGGAGCCGCCGGGCAAAGCGGAGCTTGCCCCGCTTGATCGGGTCGACGCTGTCGTCGTCGAGGTCGAAGCCGGCAAATCCGACCGAGGCCGCACCGAGCTCGTGGGCCGCGAATACGGCACGGTCCCCGTCGGAGAAACCGCCGAAGTTGTGGACGTGCGGAAGCGGCGGGCCCTGCGTGGTCCCGACCAGCGGCCCCTCGAAGCGCGGCACCCAGCGCCGGAGGAGGTCCATGTTGTCGCCGTGGGCATGCACGACCATGACCGTGCCCTCGCGGTTCATCGCCGGAAACGCCTCGGTCGCGCCGTCGAGGTCGGTGAAGACCGCGCCAGGCCGGATGCCGCGGCGATAGAGCACGTCGGCCGCGCCGTCCGCGGCGAGCACGACCCCACTGATCCGCCCGAGCTCGCGAACGAGGGTTGGGGCGTTGCCGCAGACCGTGACCTCGCGGTCCCGGATCAGGCGGTCGAGAACGGGAAGGTCGTCGCGCTGGAGAAGTTCCGCGAGGAGTTCGGCCGCTGCCGCGTCGGCCTCGCGGTCGAACTGAAAATAGTCCAGGATCTCGTCGTAGAGGGGCGCCCAGTCCTCATAGTTCATTGCGCCCCTCTTTCTTCTCGAGGCCGACGAGGTTCTCGAACCGTTTCAGGATCGGGTCGATCACGAGCGAGAGGAGTTTCTCCTTGTCGTCGACCATGGAGAAGTACGTGAGCGGGATCACGGCCGCGGCCATGTTGGGGTGGCCGCCCGCGTCCCCGATCTCGCCGAAGGCCTCGGCGAGGACGGTCCCGAGGTTGATCCGGACGTCCCGCGACCGGGCGATCAGGATGATCCCCGTGTCGCCGATCCCGTAGATCATGGCCGTGTTCACGCCCTCGAGGTTGATCAGGTAGTCGGCGGCCTGGGGCAACGCGTCCCGGTTCCGGATGTAGCCGACGTTGCTGAAGAGGTACCCCGAGCGGATGACCCGGTTCTGGATCGCCTTGCCCAGGACGTCGAGGGTCTCCTTCGAGAGCGAGGGGCTCATGATCTTGTCGAGCAGGTCGTTGTCGGCGAGCGGCAGCAGGAACGCGACGTAGTTGAGGTCCTGCGGGGTGACGTTCCGGCGGAAGTCCCGGGTGTCGGCCCGGATGCCGTAGAGGAGGCCGGTCGCGACCTTCTTGTCGACCGGGACGTCGAGGTCCTGCAGGTACTGGGTCAGGATCGAGGCCGTCGCGCCCATGATCGGCCGGATGTCGACGAACTCGGCCGCGGCCACGGTCCCGTTCTCGGTCCGGTGGTGGTCGATCACGATGTTGACCGGGGTGCCCTTCGGAATATTGTTGTTGACCCCCGGCGCGGACGCATCGACGAGCGCGAGGTACCGGCATTCCTTGAGCTGCTGTGCCGTGCACTTCTCCATGCGGATGTCGAGCAGGTTCACGAAGGCCCGGTTCTCCTGGTGGCCGATGTTCCCGTCGTAGAGGATCCGGGTCTGGAGGCGTCGGTCCGAGGCCGCGCGGGCGATCGCGGCAAGCGCCATCGCGGAGGAGATCGCGTCGGGGTCGGGGTTGTTGTGCGTGACGATCCCGAGGATGCCCTCCCACGACCCGAGCAGGTCGTAGAGCCGCTGGGCGATCCTGGTCACGTGCAGCCGCCGTATCTGGTGGACGCCCTCCTTCGCGACCACCTCCTGCGGGTAGATGACGTACTCGGCGCCGGCCGCCTCGAGCGCGCTCTGCGAGAGCGGGTCCATCGCGCGGGCGATCACCTCGGCGTCGGGCCACCGGGCCTTGATCGACTGGACGGCGGCGAGGTTCGAGTCCTTCTCGTTCGAGAGGACGAAGGCGACCTTCGGGACGCGGAGGGTATCGAAGAGGGCCGGGTTCTTGATGTCCCCCGTGACCGCGTCGTAGTTCTGGTCGAGCAGGTCCTTGACCCTCTTTTCGTCCTTGTCGACCACCAGGATCGACCGCGTCTCCGACTCGAGCTCCTCAATCACGTTGTACCCGATGGAGCCACAGCCGAGCACCATGTACTCGACCTCCCCCTGCGACTCCCGGAGATCGGCGTCAGCCATGTGAGGAGAAGTGGATCTTTGGGCCATATTAAGCCGTTCATCGCACCGATCGACGGCCCGGGCCGTCAGGTTTATGTGACCGGACCGGCAATCTATGGAAGCGCAAGTACGGGCTTGTAGCTTAGTTCGGTAGAGCGACGGACTCTTAATCCGTAGGCCAAGGGTTCAAATCCCTTCAGGCCCGCTTCCTTTTCATTCTGTCTGTGTTGCTGCGGTGTCGACGTCGGCCGATCCGTCTCCGTTCATCTCGGGACGCCAGCCATCTCTTCAGCCTACCGGCCGGAGCCGGTTTCGCTCGACCTGTCCCTCCGCGTCGCAACACCGCTCGATTCCCGGCTCCGCGCCGGATGTCTGCTTCGGCCATTGATCCGTGCGGGGGGGATCTCGATCGGGAAACCTTTTCCCATTCGATTCCGCATCACTCCTAAGGAACCATATCGATGCAGTGCCAGGCATGCGGACGGCAATTCGAGACATACAATAAGATCTGTCCATACTGCAGAACGAGGAATCCGGAGACTCCGCAACAACCGATCGCGAACGACACCCCGGATCGGCAGAGCAGTCCCTCCATTTCATCCGCGACGAGTCGGCCGGAAGAGCGGCCCAGGCCGAAAGTATTCATCCCGACGGACCGGCTTGACGAGTCTCCCGACCTCGCCGTTCCTACGCCGCGACCCGGATCGACCGGTGGTCGGAGCCCCCCGCAACGGCCCTCAACGGCCCGAGCGCTCAAGGGCGTCTTCGCGTGCGTACTCTTCCTGCTGGTCGTCCTCGTGGGCTGGGCGGCGCTGTCCTCTGTTCCGGGACTGCTGCCCGTCACCCTGACAATCGGGACGCACCCGGCTCCAGACACTCTCCCTCCGACGCTGGCGGCGGGCACGACGAAACCGACGATCGCAACGCGCGCGCCGACCCAACCGGCCGATGCGCGGAGCCCGTATTCCGCAGGTCCGAGATCGGCGGTTACGCCGAGTCCCCGCCCGACGCGGTACGATGCGCCGGGATATCGGGCCACGACCGGCGCTCCGGCGCCAGCGGCCACGACGGCGGGACCGGGCGCGGGCTCGATCGTGGAGTGGGCCTCGCCGCACCCAATCCCTGCCATCCTCAATCAGAGCTGGAATAACGACGATGTTCGATACGTGAGCTTTTTTAATGGCTATCTCTCGACCATCAAGGACCGCACCCAGGAGATTCTCGGCTCGTCGCTCGGCGGCGACTGGCAGGGCATCAGAAACGGATCCGAGCAACTGAAGCGAACGACCGAGGAGGGCATCTCCAACATCGTGCCGCTGACGGTCTCGCCCTCTCTATCCGACATGAAAGACAGGTTCCTCCGTATCATGGACCACCTTGCGACGGGAAGCGACCGTTTTATCGCTGCAGCGGATGCGCACGGCAGAGGAGACGATCTGGCCGCAGGGTCGCTGATCGTCACCGGATCGGGAGATATCATCCAGACGACGGACGAGCTGGCTCGTCTCGGGGAGTATCTGCCGAAAGAACTGGCAGCGCCCACATAACTTTGGGCTCGGGTCTGTTCGTCGATCTCCGGTAACGCCAGAGAGTCCCGCCCCGGCGAACGACCTGCAGAAGATCGGGGGGAGGTCTACATCCCCCTAGGGCGGCATCCCGGCGTCCATGATGTGCCACAATCCCATCATCTCGATCTTCTCGTGTTCGAGGATATGGCAGTGGAACGTGGTCGTACCGGCGCAGTCCATCACCGCCCGTGCAGCTGCCGGGCACGAATCGAAAGCCTGAACGTCCTGTACGTACATCGGTTCAATCGGAGAACTTCCGATGCGATTCGCCTGTCCCGTTCTGTTCGCCTGCCTCTTCGTCTGTGCCGCCGCCCTCCCGGCCTCCGCAGCCGACCTGCACCTCGACCCCGGCACGCTCGTCGCCGACAGCGGGCCCGATCAGGGTGTTATGGTCCTCTTCTACGTCCAGAGCGGGTTCAAGGAATCCCAGGCCGTCTACATGGTCCGGCCGGTCGCCCGCTGCAACGATCCGAGTGGCCCGGGCTGGTACTCGCCCGTGTCCACCCACGAGCTCCGGTCGGCGCCGGAGCTCGAGGGACGGCAGCGGCTCGGTACGCTCGACCCGAACGCCCTCCCGACGACCTGCGCGAGCCCGGTTCCGGCGCCGCTTTCGCCCTCCCACGCGACAATCTGGGACCAGTTCGCCGACGGGACGCTCGACCCGTTCGGCCCGATCACGTTCCCCGCCTTCGGGACGGCGTCGGTGACCCCCGGCACGGAGAGCGGCTCCTCCTCCGACGGAGGGAATCTGCTCGTCGAGGCGTCCTATCGCCCGCCCGCCGCGGGGGCGTGACCTCACGACCGGAGACCATACGAACGGGTATATACAAGGTTCGTCCAGTACCTCGGCACGGAGAACTATGCCCGGGGATGCCGAGAAGGAGACGTCGATGATCCAGATCACGAAGAACGGCCCCTATATCGTCACGGGGGGTGTTCCGCTCACGAGGCAGCGGATCGTCTGCGATGCGGATGGGGAGTCGATCGAATGGAGCGAGGGGGCGTCGTATCCCGTGGGAGAGACGTACGCCCTCTGCCGATGCGAGCGCACGAGCACCCCGCCCTTCTGCGACGGGACCCACGCGGAGATCGCGTTCGACAGGACCGAGACGGCGAGCCGCGAGCCATACCTGGAGCGGGCCGACTGGATCGAGGGGGAAGGGATCCGGCTGAGCGACGCTCCCGGGTTCTGCTCTCACGCCCGGTTCTGCGTCCGGGGCGAGGGGATCTGGGACCTCGTCGAGCGGTCCGACGACCCGGAGGCGCGGAGAACCGCGCTCGAGATGGCCGCGAACTGCCACTCAGGGCGGCTTGTGATCTGGAACAGCGAGACCGGCGAGCCGATAGAGCCCGCGTTCGAGCCCTCGATCGGGGTCGTCGAGGAGCCGAGCGGGAGACCAGGACCGCTCTGGGTCCGGGGGCGCATCCCGGTGGTCTCCGCGGACGGCACGGTCTACGAGGTCCGGAACCGGATGACCCTCTGTCGCTGCGGCAGGTCGGGGAACAAGCCCTTCTGCGACGGTGCCCATCGGGAGCCCTGAGACGACCGCGGAAGGCTGGCTCTTCATCGCGTGAGAGCAGGACCCGCCTCGTCGAAGAGGTCGGTGGCGAGGGTCGCGAGCCTCCGCAGGATCGCCTGGATCTCTCCATCGCGGAGCATCGTCGCGAGGTGGCCCTCGCAGACCACGTTCTTCCGGATGTGGAACGTCAGGAGCCGCCGGAGCACGCCGCAGTCCGCGGTCTCGAGCAGGGCCGGGTCACGGTAGTACCGGAACGCCTCGGGCTCCCAGCGGGACCAGTCGAACTGGACGATGAACCCCGCGCGGTAGAGAGTCCGCTCGAACTCGTAGACCTCGCGCGTGTACTGCTCGAGCGTCCACCCCTCCTCCTCGGCCACGACCACCTCGGGCAGGAACCGCGGGTCCTCGAAGATCGGCAGGAACGCGAGCACGGCCTCGATACCCGCACGCGACGGCCGGACGGCCTCGTCGGCCCCGACGATCATCCCGGCGCCTCCATTACAGAGGCATGGGATTGCCGGCGCATAAGGTTGCGGGTTCGCGCACGGGCCGAGCCGAGGCGGTGGCCGTGTCCTGCAGTGTCCCGATGGTGGAATGTGTGTTCCATACACCCCTGAGAAACCATCATGATCGATCATGCAAGTATTTATGCTGTGGCAGAACAAGCATCCAGCATTCCCCGCCCGGGGTGGCGTCGATGGCCATTAATCGCATTAAAATTCGAGAGATGCAGTTAGCTGTCCTTCGCCGGTGCGGCGATCGCATCGAGCGGTCCGGCTATACCGCCGCAGAGTGTTACCGTGAGGCCGGCCAACGCGCGTCAACGCGCGGGGTCACGGGAGCCTTGCGCTCCCGATACGGGTTGTGATCTGTATGGCGGAGGAGAAGACGCTGCTGGAGCAGGTGCGCGAGAAGGAGGTCGATCTGGCCGCCGGGTACGCGCGTGCCTGCGCGGAGGCCCGGGCCGCGAGAGAGGCGGCCGAACTGAAGGCCCGGGAGACGGTCGAACAGGCCGAAGAGGAAGGGCTCGGTGCCGCGGAGGCGCTCTACGGGCGGGAGATGGACGACCTCGAGCGCGAGATCGAGCGAGTCCGGGTCGACGCCCGGTTGCAGGAGGACGCCCTCCGATTGGCAGGCGAGAGGCACGTCGCCAGGGTCGCCGACGACCTTGTCGGCTACGTCGCGCCGGCGGCGGAGTAGGAGCCGGCCATGCTGCAGAAGATGAGCAGCATCATGGTGGTGGGTCCGCTCTCGGAGAGGGGCCGCATCGTGGACATCCTCTACGGTGAGGGCACGATCCATCTCGTGGACCTCGCCCCGGACGGCGAGGCCGGCCCCGGGGTGCTGCAGCCGATAGACGAGGAGCCAGCCATCGAGGTGGACCAGCTCCTGCTGAAGGTGAACGGACTGCTCAAGCTCCTCCCGAGAGGACGGGACAGCCCCGACGCCGCCGGCGAGGTCGACGAGGATCTCCTGGGGCAGACCGTCGACAGGACCCTCGACCGGATCCGTGTCCACCTCGGCGGGCTCGATGCGACCACGGTCGAATGGTCGAACCGGAAAGCCGACCTCGAGCTCGAGCTGATCACCCTCGAGCGCTACGCCCGGATCCTCCGCCGCCTTCAGTCGATCGAGAACGCCATCCCCGAGCTCGAGGGCTTCGAGATGACCGTGCTCCTGCTCCAGAAGGAGTACGCTCACGTCCTCGACCTGATCGTGCCGAAGCTTCGCGAGCTGACGCACAACCAGTTCGAGTACGTCGCCGCCGACCTCGACGAGTCCACCGTCGCCGTGATCACGATCTTCAATCGGTGGTACTCCCGCGAGGTCCACGCCTTTCTCTTCTCCCAGAACGTCAACGAGGTCAGGATTCCGCCGGACTATTCCAACATGCCCATCGACGAAGCCCTTGCGGCCATCGAGGAGAAGCGAGAGGCGGGTCGGACCGAGATCCGCCGGATCGACGACGAGCTGATGATCCTCTCTGGCCGCTGGCGCCAGGACCTTCTGAAGATGCGGCGCGCTCTCGAGGAGCGGAGGGACGAACTCGCGGTCTCCACGAACTTCGCCCGCACAGACTACACCTTCGTGGCCAAGGGGTGGATCCCGGTGAAGTCGATCCCGAACGCCCGGCGCCGCCTCAGGGAGGCATTCGAGGGCCGGGCGGTCCTGACCGAGCTCCCTTCGACCCCCGAGGAGATGGCCAGCGCGCCCACCTCGTACGACAATCCGGCATGGGCCAGGCCGTTCCAGTTCTTCACGCGCCTCCAGGGCGCGCCGCGCTATCAGGAGATCGACCCGATCCCGTTCATGGCGATCTTCTTCCCGATCTTCTTCGGCCTGATCGTGGGGGACGTCGGGTACGGCCTCTGCATCCTGGGGCTCGCCCTCTTCCTCCGCTATCGCTTCGCCGATCGGGAATGGCTCCGCGATCTCTCGACGGTCTTCATCATCTCCTCGATCTCGACCATCATCTTCGGGTTCCTCTTCGGCGAGTTCTTCGGCGACCTCGGCGAGCAGATGGGATGGCTTGCGCCCGTCACCTTCGCGGGGGTCACCTGGAACCGCCTGGAAGCGATGATCCCGCTCCTGGTCCTCTCGATCGCGATCGGGGTGGTCCACATCCTCCTCGGGCTCGGGCTCGGCGTGGTGAACGCGGTCACCCAGCGCAACCGCCGTCATCTCTGCGAGAAATGCGGCATGATCGGGGTCGTCCTCGGCATCATCCTCGTGCTCCTCACCATGATGGATCTTCTCTCGCTCGAGCTCCTCTTCGTCGGTGCGGCCATGCTCGGCGTCGGGCTGCCCCTCCTCCTCTGGGGCGGCGGGATCCAGGGCGCGGTGGAGATCATGGGCACCATAGGCAACATCATGTCCTACGCCAGACTGATGGCGATCGGCATGGCCTCGATGATGCTCGCCATCGTGGCAAACGAACTCGCCGGCCAGGTCGGCACGATCCTGATCGGCGCGCTGATCGCCGTCCTCCTCCACCTGCTGAACCTGGTGATGGGCATGTTCAGCCCGTTCATCCAGTCTACCCGTCTTCACCTGGTGGAGTTCAACTCGAAGTTCTACAGGGGCGGCGGGAGGCCGTACCGCCCCTTCGGATATCATCAGGAGGGCTGACTCCGCGATTGATGTAGTGTCCGCACAGGTTGAACGTTGATATTTAAAATTTTACTCCGATAGATTTATCATATTCAACCTGAATTGAAGGCATGGTGAAATTCAATGGCAGGGTGGGAAGTAGCAATCGGTGCTGCGATCGCGTTCTCAGGAGGAGCGCTCGCCACCGGGTTCGCGCAGTCGCGGATCGGGCCCGCAGGGGCCGGCACGATCGCCGAGAACCCCGACCTCCTGGGCCCGATGATCATCCTCGTGGCGATCCCCGAGACGCTCGTCATCCTCGGGTTCGTGGTGGCAGCGATGATCATCTTCATGACGGCATAGGAGGCGGAGAAGAAACGGCGACGGCGGAGGGCATGTGGCCACCAGGGCCCGTGCGCGTCCGCGATAGGAGGCGAAAGAGATGGCGTACGAGGAACTGATCCACTCGATGGAGGCGGATGCCCAGCTGCGGGTCCTCGAAGTCCAGGAGGGGGCCAGGGGGGAGATCGAGGAGAAGCGGGAGGCAGCCCGCCGGCAGGCCGCGGAGATCCGGGAGCGTCTGCTGGCCGATGCCGCCCGCCGGATCGAGGTCGAGCGGCACCAGCGGCTCTACCGCGCCCGCGAGGAGACGAAGGCCGGACTGGCACGGGTCCGCGAGGAGTACCTGAGGCACGCGATCGAGCTCGCCGGCGGGAGACTCGGGGCCCTGCGCGGGGCAGACGGCTATGCCGGCGTGCTCGAAAGCCTGACGCGGGAGGCGCTCGAGGCCCTCGGCGAACCGGGGGCCAGGGTCCGCGTCGATCGGAGGGACGAGGGGGCTGCGCGGGCGATCGTCCAGGATCTCCCCGGGCAGCCCCTGTTGATCCCCGATCTCGACATCGCCGGCGGCGTGATCGTCGAGTCGGCGGACGGGCGCATCCGCGTCGACAACACCTTCGCCTCCCGCCTCGCCCGGGCCGGCGAGGTCTACCGGCGCGAACTCTACGACCGCCTCTTCGGAGGGTGACGATGGACCAGGGCTACGTCAACGCCCGCGTGCGGGCGATGTACCGTACACTGCTCGGCCCGGACGAGCTGCGGGCGTTCCTGCAGAAGCCCGACGTCGAGGCCATGATCGCCGAGCTCCAGAAGACTCCGTACCGCGGCGCGATCGAGTCTTCGTGCGTCCAGCGAACGGGTATCCCCTGTCTCGAGGCGGCCCTCCGCGCCCATCTCGTGCGGACGTATTCGAAGATCCTCGGGATGTTCGGCGACAGCGACGCGGCGCGCTACGTCCGGATCGTCGTGAACCGCTGGGACGTCCACAACCTGAAGGCGATCCTCCGGGGCAAGAACATCCACTCGCCGCCCGAAGAGATCCGCGAGTGCCTGGTCCCCGCTGGCACCCTCGACGAGGCGACCCTGCTCGAACTGCTGAACCAGACGGACGTGCGCGACGTCATCGACCTGCTTGCCACCTGGCGGATCGATTACGCCCGGGCCTTCACGCCGCACATCGAGGAGTGGAGCCGCTCCCGCGAGCTCCTGGTGATGGAGCATGCCCTCGACCAGTTCTACTTCGACTACGCGCGGCGCACGGTCGAGGGGAACGCCCCGGAGGCGGTCGCGCTCCGGAGGCTCGTCGGCACCGAGATCGACGTCACGAACCTCAAGACCGTGGTCACCTTCATCCGGGACGGCGTGAGCCCGGAGGACGGCGGGCGCTTCCTCCTCGAGGGGGGAAGGGATCTGCCGGCGAAGCTGCTCAGAGCCATGATCGAGGACGGCGCCCTCCCGACCGCTCTCGCACGGCTCGAGGGGACGAACTACGCCTATCTCGCCCGCCTCTGCGAGGAGACCGCGGTCTGCGGACCGCAGTCCCTGCTGATGAAGGAGCTCGACCAGCACCTTGTCCGGGCTGGGGCCGCCCTCTATAGGACGGACCCGCTCAGCGTCACGGTCGTCATCGGGTACCTCTACCTCTTCCTGGTCGAGGTGACCAACCTCCGGATCATCGCCCGTTGCCGCGACGCGGGCATCCCGGACGAGGAGCTGGAAGGGGAGCTGATCCATGTATAGGTTCCTGGTACTGACCGATCCCGACACGGCCGCGGGGTTCCGCATGGCCGGCGTCGAGACGCGGGAGGCGGCGAACGCGGAGGAGGCGCGGCAGGTCCTGCCGGCGCTGCTGCAGGAGGAGGATGCGGGGATCATCGCTGTCAGCGAGGAGTTCATGCAGGTGCTCGACGACCGGCTGATGACGAGGATCGAGCAGACGGCGCGGCCGATCGTGATCCCGATCCCGGGCAGGGCCCGCAGGGGCGGCGGCATGGCCTACATCGAGCGCCTCCTGCGGCGAGCGATCGGATACAACATCGTGCTGAGGCGGTAGCAATGATCCAGGGGGAAGTGATCAGGGTCTCGGGGCCGGTGGTGCATGCGGGCGGCATGCGCGGCTCCCGGATGTACGACGTGGTGCGGGTCGGCGAGGAGGCCCTCACGGGCGAGGTGATCCGGCTCGACCAGGACGTCGCCGTGGTCCAGGTGTACGAGGACACGACCGGGCTGGGCACGGGCGAGGTGGTCGAGAACACGGGCGAACCCCTCCGCGTGGAGCTCGGCCCCGGGCTCCTGACCTCGATCTACGACGGCGTGCAGCGGCCCCTCCCGCTCCTCGCCGAGCGGAGCGGCGACTTCATCTCGCGCGGGCTCTCCGTGCCCGGCATCGACCACGGCAGGCGCTGGGAGTTCGTGCCGGCGGTAAAGGCCGGCGCGGAGGTGGGACCGGGCGACGTCCTCGGGACCGTCCGCGAGTATCACCTGGACCACCGGATCCTGGTACCGCCCGGCATGGGCGGGACCGTGGAGAGCGTCGAGGACGGGTCGATGACCATCGACGACGAGGTCGCCCGGCTCAACGGCGATCGGGCCGTCTCGATGGGGCAGGCCTGGCCCGTCCGTCGGGGTCGGCCGTACGCGCGGAAGCTCGACCCGACCCTGCCGCTGCTGACCGGGCAGCGAATCTTCGACACGCTCTTCCCGATCGCGAAGGGTGGCACGGCCATGATCCCCGGGGGGTTCGGAACGGGCAAGACCGTCTCGGAACAGACCCTGGCGCGCTGGGCCGACGCCCACGTCGTGGTCTACATCGGCTGCGGCGAGCGTGGCAACGAGATGACCGACGTCCTCTCCGAGTTCCCCGAGCTGGTCGATCCCCGCACGGGTCACCCCCTGCTGGAGCGGACCATCATGATCGCGAACACCTCGAACATGCCCGTGGCGGCGCGCGAGGCCTCGAT
>JBDKUZ010000021.1:0-1803 GCA_039679395.1 Methanospirillum sp.
TCTTTTTCGCGCTTGGTTCGGACCCCGACGAAAGAAGAAGATATAAGTCTCACCCCGCTCCAGTAGTGTCCATGTCGACCATGGACAATGTCGGAGCCGCGTTCGCGGGCGAGTCCCAGGCCAACCGGAAGTACCTCGCGTTCTCGGAGAAGGCCGCGCAGGAGGGTTTCCCGGTTGTCGCGAAACTCTTCCGCGCCGCGTCCGAGGCCGAGGCGATCCACGCCCGGAGCCTGCTCGGCGTGATGGGCGCGTCGAAGTCGACGGCCGAGAACCTCGTCGGTTCCATCGCGGGCGAGACCCACGAGTTCACCGAGATGTATCCCGGGTTCATCGCGGAGGCCGAGCGCGAGGGCCAGAAGGCCGCGATCACGCCGTTCACGTACGCGATGAAGGCCGAGGAGGTCCACGCCGGGCTCTACGCGAAGGCGGCCGAGGCCGTGAAGGCCGGCAAGGACCTCGGGGCGGCGAAGGTCCTGCTCTGCCCCGTCTGCGGCAACGTCGCGCTCGACGAGGCGCCCGAGAAATGCCCGATCTGCGGCGTTTTCGGCGCGCGGTGGCGCGAGATCACGATCTGAAACTCCTTTTTTCCCGGCAGGCGATAGGCCCGCCGCGCTCCGCACACGCGGGGGAAAAGTGAAGACGAGTGAGGCCGAAGCCCTGTCTCAGGTGCCCTTGCTGCAGCCGCCCGGGGTCTGGAGGTCGTGGCCGAGCATCCCGATCGCGTCCGCGCGGCAGCGCTGGCAGTGGCGCATCTGCTTGATATAGGGCGCGCACCGGTCCTGCATCTCGCGTTTCTGTGCCGGCGTCGGGGGGACGACGTCCTTGAATTTGTACTGCGGGATCACCGGGATCAGGTTGAAGGTGTACGCGCCGAGCTTCGAGGTCGTCTCGGCGATCTCGAGGATCTGATCGTCGTTGACGCCGGGAACCCAGACCGTGTTGATCTTGACGATCATCTTGTGCTTGACGGCCTCCTCGACGCCCTTGAGCTGGATCGCGATCAGGATCTTCGCGGCCTCGACCCCCGTGTAGCGCTTGCCGTGATAATCGATGTGATCGTAGACCTTCGCGCCGATCTCGGGGTCGAGCGCGTTCATGGTGACCGTGATGTTGCCGACGCCGAGCGCCGCGAGCTCGTCGATCCGCTCGGGCAGCATGAGACCGTTCGTCGAGATGCAGCGGATCGTCTCGGGGAAGTGCTCCTTGATCAGGCGGAGGGCCTCGAAGGTCTCCTCGTTCGCCAGGGGGTCCCCCGGCCCTGCGATCCCGATCACCTTGATGAACTCGTGCTTTGCGAGCACGTCCTTGACCAGGGCCACGGACTCCTCCGGCGTGACGATCCGGCTCGTCACGCCCGGCCGCGACTCGTTGACGCAGTCGTAGTCGCGCTGGCAGTAGTTGCACTGGATGTTGCACTTCGGCGCAACGGCCAGGTGCATCCGACCGAACGAGTGGCAGGCCTTCTCGGAGAAGCACGGGTGCTCCTGGATCCGGCGGAGCGTGGACGGGTCGTACGGGACCTCACGCCCGTCGACGGTTGCGGTGGGATACCCTTCGGTCATTATGGCTCTGTTAGGAGTATTGCCGAAGCCCTATTAATTACTCCCGATCGGGGCGGTGCCGGAGGTCCATCGCGCGGGCGAACGCGGCTGCGGCCTCCTCCGCGCGGTCGAGCGCCCGGAGAGCGTTCGAGCGGGCCAGGTACGGGCCCGGGCGGTCGGGTGCCGCCTGGACGGCGCGGTCGTACGCGGCGAGGGCCTCGGCGTAGCGTTCGAGCGCGTAGAGTGCGTTGCCCCGCCCGAG
>JBDKUZ010000022.1:0-6661 GCA_039679395.1 Methanospirillum sp.
GTTGACGAATCGCTGGACGTTGATTCTGTCGGCGCGGATCAGCCGGTAGAGATCGACCGTGATCCAGATGGTCAGCTGTTTCAACTCAATGCCGTTCGCGTCGAACCTCACCGTTCACCACCTCCGCGAACTGTCTGTGCTGAACAGACAGTAACTGTCTGTTCTGAACAGACAGTACATAGTACGAGAGAGAGAGAGAGAGAGAGGCGTTCACTCGACATCGATCACCGGGTGCTCGACGACGATCCCGGTCTCGTCCACCCTGACGAGGCCGCAGCGGACCCGCTCGCGGTTGCAGTACCGCATGAACCGGTCCCGCTCGCTCATCGTCGTGACGATCTGGATGGCGCCGCCGCTCTGGAGGTTCACGAACAGCCACCTCATGCCCGCCTCCTTCGCCCGGCGCCGGACCGGCGCTCGCAGCCCTCGCGGCACGGGCCGGCCGGGAGGAGGGAGCCGGACTCCAGGCAGAGCATCCCGTTCCCGCCGGGCATGGCGCACCGGCCCGGGCAGCGGTCGCCGTCCCGACCGCGGAAGAGGCGACAGCCGTTCCCGAAGGCCGGACGGGCGAGCGCCCGGCACCAGTGGCCGTCGATGCCATCGAGAGGCGAGGCCTCGGCGCTCCGGGAGCGGGCGAGCGAGTCATCGCAGGCCATCGACGGCCTCCATCGCCTTCACGGCCTCGGCGGACGCGGCCCGCGAGACCACCAGCACGAGCCGGTCCTCGCCGCCGATCTCGATGATGTACCGGCTCCGGGTCGCCGTCGCCCGCGCGATCTTGCGCGCCGGGATCTCGCAGAAAGGGCCGGGGACCAGGTCGGCCCCGGCACCATTTTATATGCGGGGGAAGAGACTGAGCCAGTGTAGTGACGGCGATTGTGCATGAGCGAGAACTCGGAGACCGCACTGGCCGGTGAGACCCCGGCGGCCGAAGGACCCGGCGCGGCCCCGCCCGCGGAGACGGGGGGGCTTCCGGGAGAGGTGCCCGCACCGGCGGAGGAGACGTTTCCCATTGTCGGGATCGGCGCCTCGGCCGGCGGGCTCAGGGCCCTCGAGGAGTTCCTGCGGGGCGTGCCTGCGGCGAGCGGGATGGCCTACGTGGTCGTCCAGCACCTCGACCCGAACCAGAAGGGCATGCTGCCCGAGCTCCTCCAGCGCGTCACCCCCATGCCGGTCGTCCAGGTCACCGGGCCCGTGGCCGTCCGGCCCGATACGGTCTACGTCATCCCGCCCGGCCGCGATCTCGCCCTGCACCACCGGAACCTCCACCTCCTCGAGCCGCACGAGCAGCAGGGCCTGCGCCTGCCCATCGACTTCCTCTTCCGTTCGCTCGCCGCCGACCTCGCCGAGAAGAGCGTCGGGGTCGTTCTCTCCGGGATGGGCTCGGACGGCACCATGGGCCTCCGGGCGATCAAGGAGAAGGCCGGGCTCGCGCTCGTCCAGGACCCTGCCTCTGCCGAGTTCGACGGCATGCCGCAGAGCGCCGTCGCCGCGGGGCTGGCCGACATCGTCGCCCCGGCCGGCGAACTCCCCGTGCGGATCCTCGCGTTCGTCCGGCACCGCGACCTCCGGCAGGGGCCGGCGGCGCTGGCCGCGCCCGAGCCCGGGAGCGCCGTCGACCAGGTCCTGATCCTGCTCCGGGCCCGTACGGGCCACGATTTCTTCCTGTACAAGGAGTCCACGGTTCACCGGCGGATCGAGCGGCGGATGGCGATCCACCAGCTCGACCGGATCGCCGACTACGTCCGGTTCCTGCGCGAGAACCCGGGCGAGCTCGACCTGCTCTTCAAGGAGCTCCTGATCGGCGTCACGAGCTTCTTCCGCGACCCCGCCGTCTGGGACGCCCTGCGGGACCGGGTGCTCCCCGGCATGATCGCGGCCGCTCCCGAGGGCGCGGCGCTCCGGGCCTGGGTCGTCGGCTGCTCGACCGGTGAGGAGGCCTACTCCCTCGCGATCGCCTTCAAAGAGGCCCTCGGAGCGGTCTCCCCGCCGAAGCGGTGCAGCCTGCAGGTCTACGCCACCGACCTGGACCGGGATGCGATCGACCGGGCGCGGACCGGGCTATACCCCGAGAACATCGCGGCCGACGTCTCCGAGGAGCGCCTGGGCCGGTTCTTCATGCGCGAGGAGCACGGGTACCGGGTCCTCCCCGAGATCAGGGAGACGGTGATCTTCGCGCCGCAGAACGTGATCACCGACCCGCCGTTCACGAAACTCGACCTCCTCAGCTGCCGGAACCTGCTGATCTACCTGAAGCCGGAGGTCCAGCGGAAACTGATCCCCCTCTTCCATTATTCCCTCAAGGCGGGGGGCGTGCTCGTCCTCGGCACGGCCGAGACCATCGGCAGCGCCGCGAACCTCTTTGCGCCGATCGACCCCAAGCTCCGGCTCTACCGCCGGACCGAGGCGCCCAGCCCGGCGCCGGCGATCGAGTTCCCCACGGCGTTCGCTCCGCGCGGCGCCGGAGCGGTCAGCGCCCCCGCCGGACTGGGCCCGGGGGTGAACCTGCAGGCCCTGGCCGACCAGGTGATCCTGCGGCAGTTCGCGCCCGCGGCCGTGCTGACGAGCGAGCAGGGGGACATCCTCTACACCAACGGCCGGACCGGCCGATACCTCGAGCCGGCGGCGGGGAAGGCCAACTGGAACGTCTTCGCCATGACCCGGGACGCCCTCCGCCTCGAGCTCGGCGGCGCGTTCCGGCAGGCGCTCCGGCAGGACGGGCCGGTCCCGGTCCGGGGCGTCCGGGTGGAGACCGACGGCGGGGCCGTGTTCGTGGACGTCACGGTCCAGAGGCTCCTCCAGCCCGCGCCGCTGAAGGGGCTGGTGCTGATCGTCCTTGCCGAGGCGCCGGCGTCGGCCGAAACGCCCGCGCGGTCGCGCCGCACGGGCAAGCACGGGGAGGTGAGGGAGCTCGAAGAGCGGCTGAGCCGGGCCGAGGAGGACCTCCAGACCACGCGCGAGGAGATGCAGACCTCGCAGGAGGAGTTGAAGTCGACCAACGAGGAGCTCCAGTCCACGAACGAGGAGCTCCAGTCGACCAACGAGGAGCTGACGACCTCGAAGGAGGAGATGCAGTCCCTGAACGAGGAGCTCCAGACTGTCAACACCGAGCTCGAGAGCCGGGTGGCCGACCTCTCGCGCGTGAACGACGACATGAAGAACCTGCTGAACAACACCGGGATCGCGACCGTCTTCCTCGACGGCGCGCTCAACCTGCGGTGGTTCACGACCGGGATGACGAAGCTGGTCAACCTCCTGCCGAGCGACGCGGGCCGGCCGCTCACGGACATCGCCTCGGACCTCTTCTACCCGGCGCTCGCCGACGACGCCGCCGGGGTGCTGCATACCCTCGTCCCGGCGGAGACGAAGGTGGGGGTCCGGGACGGGCACCGGTTCTCGGTCCGGATCACGCCGTACCGGACCCTCGAGAACCGGATCGACGGCGTGGTGGTCACGTTCACGGACGTCACGGCCTTCCGGGAGGTCGAGCGGAAGATCGCGGAGGCCCGCGCCTACGCCGAGGGGATCGTCGCGACCGTCCGCGAGCCCCTGCTCATCCTGGACGGCCGGATGCGCGTGGTCTCGGCCAACCGCTCGTTCTACAGGATGTTCCGGGTCTCGCCGACATCGGTCGAGGGGCGGGAGCTCTACGCGCTCGGGAGCGGGGAGTGGGAGATCCCGGAGCTCCGGCAGCTGCTCGAGCGGGTCCTGCCGGAGAACGAGGCCTTCGACGACTTCCGGGTCGAACACGAGTTCCCGGGGATCGGCCGGCGGGTGCTGCTCCTCAACGCCCGAAGGATTATCACCGAGGCGACGGAGAAGGAACTCATTCTGCTCGCCTTCGAGGACGTGACCGGCACGGAACGGAAAAAGGCTCCATGACTGCGGACGGCCCACGGGGGGGGGGCACCGTCCCGCCGCGCGACGGCCTTCGCGGCCGGGCCGAGGAGGTCGTGGCGGCGAAGCCGGACCTGCCGGCCGGGCCGCTCTCGTACGAGGACGCCCTCGCCCTGGTCCACGAGCTGCAGGTGCACCAGGTCGAGCTGGCCCTGCAGAACGAGGAGCTCCGGCGGACGCGGCTGGATGCCGAGGCCCTCCGCGACCAGTACATCGACCTCTACGAGTTCGCCCCGGTCGGCTACTTCACGCTCGACCGGAACGGGACGATCCTGGCCGCGAACCTGACCGGGTCCGTGCTCCTCTCCCAGGACCGGCGGGCGCTCGCCGGCACGCGGCTCCAGCGGTTCATGCACCCCGATGGCCTCGGCGCCTTCGCCGGGTTCCTCGACCGGGTGCTGCACACCGAGACGACGGAGACCTTCGAGGCGCCGATGGCCGGAGGACCGGGGCAGGAGCCGTGGTTCGCCCAGCTCAACGGGCGGACCGAGCCGGGAGGGCCGGCCGGCAGCAGCCGGATCAGGGTCGCGCTCACCGACATCACCGAGCGGAAGGAGGCCGAGAGGGCGCTCAGCCTGAGCGCCGAGGAACTCCGGCGGTCGAACGAGGACCTGCTTCGGTTCGCGTACGTGGCGAGCCACGACCTGCAGGAGCCCCTGCGCTCGATCGTCTCGTTCTCCCAGCTCCTGGAGCGGAAATACAAAGGAAGGCTCGACGCCGACGCGGACGAGTTCATCGAGTTCATCGTCGAGGGCGGGAACCGGATGCAGGGGCTGATCCTGGACCTCCTGGCGTTCTCGCGCGTGAACACGACCCGGCAGCAGATCGCCCGGACGGACACGGAGGACGTCCTGGCCGAGGCCGTGCGGACCCTCGACGCCTCGCTCCGCGAGGCGGATGCAGCCCTTACGCACGACCCGCTGCCGGTGGTGATGGCCGACCCGCTCCAGCTCGCGCAGGTCTTCTCGAACCTGATCTCGAACGCGGTCAAGTTCCGTCGCCCCGACGTGCCGCTCCGGGTCCACGTCGGCGTCCGCCGCGCCGACGGCTTCTGCGAGTTCTCGGTCTCGGACAATGGGATCGGGATCGCGCCCGAGTACCTCGACCAGATCTTCGTGATCTTCCAGCGCCTCCACACGAAGGAGACGTATCCCGGCACCGGCATCGGCCTCGCGATCGTGAAGCGGATCGTCGAGCGCCACGGCGGCCGGATCCGCGTCGAGTCCACGCCGGGCGAGGGGTCGACCTTCTTCTTCACCCTGCCGTCTTCTTGAGCCCCCCGGTGTCGGCTGGTCCTGGCAGTCCCTTAATAGTAATCAGGACCCGGAGCGGGCAGGAGCGGATAAACAATGGATACAGTGGTTGCTGATGATGCCCCGCTTGAGTATGAGGTCTCAGGAACGGGTGAGCCTGCGATCCATATTCATGGAGCTCTCATCGCAGACTCCTTTCGACCGCTGTTGCGCGAGCCTGTCCTGACCGGCTACAGGCTCATCCTGTACCACCGCCGGGACTACGCGGGCGGCAGCCATACCGGTGTCCCTGTCAGTCTCGCTCGGCAGGCAGCCGACGGTCGAGCGGTACTCAGTCACCTTGGAGTAGACCGCGCACGGGCTGCGGATGCAGAACCCCCGCGCTGCGGCCGGAGCGCTCGCGGCCTTCTGAGCGCAGCACCCTCTCTCCCGAGCGCAGGTCTAGCTGTCATGGAAACGTGTGAACGGCACGGACCGGGGGCCGTTCTCCCGATTGCCCCCCCTGCGATGGCCGATCGCACCGGATACCATGATATGGATCCCAGTGCATGCTCCACTCCCCGGAACGGGCACGGTGGAGACGATGTTCTTCATTCAGCTGGTCAAGTTCACGGAAAAGGTGAGCAGGGACCTGATCGCCGGTAACCTGAAACAGATCGAGGCCGACGAGAGAGCGGGAGTCGGGACACTGAGCATCTACTGGACGCTCGGGCCGTACGACGCCATCGTAACGATAGAAGCACCGGATGAGAAGGCAGCGATGAAGACCGCTCTCGCCCGGGGGGACTGGGCGGACGCCACGACTCTCGTGGCCATCCCGGCGACGGAAGCGAGGAAGCTCGCCGAGCAGTGACAGGCCGGGATTGTATCCCGCTTAGGGAAAGCTCGCGTTCCGAACGGCCGATGGCGAAGTCCGGCGATTCTATCCACCCGGCCGTCCGCGTACGCTCTCTCGACACGGTTATGGGCACCTCGCCTCCTCCCAGGAGATCTTCACGCTCGACGGCTCTCCCGCAGCATGAAAGAGAAAAAGTATGGATTCCTTTTTCCAAAAAGGGCCCATTATAATTTCTAATTCTTCGTAGGATTTTAATCGAAATTACTACTTTTCATTGGTCTCAAAGTGCGCTGCGCTCGCGACGCGCGTATGCCGGCGCGGAGACGCGGGATGACACCAAAATGAAAGGATTGCCGATCCCTCAGCCCGGAGTTTACATCATCCTGGTTCAATTCCGTGCATTTGGATCACGGCCAGCATCGATCCAGATGCCTCCGCCCTCGACCTCGAGAACAGCGCGTACGAGCCCGAAACCTTCCCGGGACCCGTCGACCGACCCGCGGCCGGAGGCACGGCGCTCGTCTTCGGATCCGGGACCGTGGCCGTCATCGGACACGATCGCTCGGTGCGGCGCATGCGGCCGCCGACGAGCTCCCGCACCTCGTCGACACGGCCGGCGCTGGATACGGACACGACCCGCGGATAGAATCTGCGCGGCACCGTCCGCGCCAGG
>JBDKUZ010000023.1:0-5798 GCA_039679395.1 Methanospirillum sp.
GCTCTCGGCATCGGCGCGACAGTCACGGTGACCTCGATCGCCCCGGATACCGGTACATCCGGGACCACGGTCACGGTCGCCAATCTCTCGGGGACGGGATTCCAGGCCGGCGCGTCCGTCGCGCTCCTCCGGGCGGATGCGCCCGCGATTCCGGCGACCGGAGTCGAGGTGGTCTCGCCGACCAGGATCACCTGCCAGATTCCGCTCCCGGCCGCGGCGGAGCCCGGCGCCCGCGACGTGGTCGTGACCAACCCCGGCGGCGCGAACGCGACCCTGGTCGGCGGGTTCACCGTCGTCGCGCCGCCCGGCGTGGTCCCGGTGCCGACGGGTTCGGGGGTTCCGACGGACACGGACGGCGACGGGCAGTACGAGGACGTCAACGGTAACGGGAGGAAGGACTTCGCCGACGTCGTCCTCTACTTCGACCAGATGTCGTGGATCGCCGCCAACGAACCGTTGTCCGCATTCGACTTCGGGGGCAACGGCCGGATCGACTTCGCCGACGTGGTCGCGCTCTTCAACGAGCTCTGACCCTGCCGGCATCGGATGCCGCGCGTGCCCTTTCCGCGGGCGCCGTTCGAGGCTCCGGGCGGGGCGCGTTCCCGGGATGCCGGCCGTCCCCCCGGTCGCACCAGAACCTATAAGCATCCCTCGTGGTAGACATTCTCTGATGCGTTCCGCGATCCCCCACATCTGCCTCTGCCTCTGTCTCTGCATACCGCTTCTCGCCCTTCCCGTCGCGGCCGCCGAGTCCTACGGGTTCGCCGGCCGCTGGTCGTACGGCGACGGCGACAAGGGCTTTCTCGTCCGCCCCGGCGGGATCACCGGGGATGCGGAGGGACAGGTCTATATCGTGGACAGGGAGGAGGGCGAGGTCCAGTACTACAGCTCGTCCGGAGTATATCTCGGGCGCTGGGGAGCTCTTGGGACGGGCGAGCTTCTCTTCACCGATCCGGCGGATGTCTCGCTCGACCCCGACGGCCGGCTCTATGTCGCCGACACGGGCAACGGGCGCGTCCAGGCCTTCACCCAGGGTTGCCGGGTGATCGCGACGTGGGGCGGAAATCGCTACTCCCGGCCGGTCGACGTGGTCGTGCTCAAGAAGGGAAAGGCGTTCGTGGCCGACGTGGAGCAGCCCGAAGTCCTGGTCGTCGACGAGGAGGGTGCGGTCACCGGCACGGTCGGGTCCTCCGGCGAGGGCGACGGCGGCCTCAGCCGGCCCCGGGCGCTCGCTCTCGACTCGGAGGAAAACCTCCTGGTCCTGGACGAGGCGTTCTCCCGCGTGACGAAGTTCGACCGGAACGGCACGTTCGTCCTCCGCTTCGGCGATAAGGGATCGGGCGACAGCCAGTTCGAACGCCCGGAGGGTCTCGCCGTCGATGCGATGGACAACATCTACGTCGCGGACTCGGGCAACGGCCGGATCGTCAAGTTCGACCCGAACGGAGAACTCCTGGCTACGTTCGGGAGCCGCGGCTCCGGCGACGGGAAGTTCGAGGAGGGGCCGTTCGGGGTCTGGGTCGATCCCCAGGGCACGGTCTACGTCCCCGACCTCTCCAACCACGGGGTCCAGCTCTTCCGCGAGGGCGAAGCATCGTCGGAGCCCGAGACGAACGCGACCGTCCAGGCGAACGGTACCGCCGTGAACGGGACAGGCGAGGTGAACGGCACGGCGCCGAACGAGACCGCGAGCCAGACCCCGCTCGACACCCTCACGCCCCTCGAGACGGCGACGTCGGCAAACATCACGCCGTACGGAACACCGACGACGCCGCGCACCCTGCCGGCGCCGATCGGCGGCCTGCTGGCGGCGCTCGCCGTGCTCGGGATCCTGACAGCCCGCCGCCGCTCCCGATAGGTCCGACCGGGAACGGCGGACCCAAGCCGGCATAAACCGGCACCTTCTTTATCTCGATTACCAATCTCTTTGACAATGGGGACTCCTTCGGGATTGCGGGGGATCTCGTTCTCCATCGTCACCCTCATTCTCCTTGCAGCGACCGTCATCTCCCCGGTCAATGCCGCAACCCCCGAACCGAGGTTCTCCACGGAGACGGCCCCGGCTCCGTACTGGGATACCGATCACCTGCGTCCCGCGCCGGACCTGGCGTACCGACTTCGCGCCGACCTCGAGACGCGGGTTCTCCGCAGCCAGGGGCGGAGCGAAGCGGAGATCGAACGGACCATAAGGGCGCGCCTCTCCCCCCCGCCGGTGGCACGGAACAGCATGCCCGCGAACGGAACGGTTCGGGCGGTCGCGATTCTGGTCGCCTTTCCCGACGCACCCGCGCCTTCAGGCGACGGGCGGGCGGACATCGCGCTCAGGATGTTCGGGGCCGGTGACCCCGGGCAGGCGCCGTACGAGTCCCTCCGCTCCTACTATCTGCGATCCTCGTCGGGCCGGCTCGCGATCGACGGGCAGGTCTATGGCTGGTTCCACTCGAACCACACGCGGCAGTACTACCGGGAGCGTGCCGCGCAGTATCAGGAACAGTACGGGGAGGTCTATGGCCCGATGATCGGCCAGATCTGCGCGCGCTCGGACCTGCTTCGGGAAGCCCTCGCCGCCCTCGACGACGAGATCGACTTCTCGGGGTGCGACGCGGACGGCAACGGGGTGGTCGATGCGGTCTACCTCATCTTCGCCGGACCTCCGGACGAGTGGCGGAACCTCTTCTGGGGCTGCCAGGACGTCTATCTCTGGCATTACTGGGGCACCGACACCGCGCGGTACGACGGCCTGAAGATCGGGGCCTACGCCTTCTCGCCCTACGCGGACGCCGGCATGTCCGCGTTCGCGCCGAGGGCCAACCTCCCCGAGACCGGCCACCTCCTCGGCCTGCCCGACTACTACGATTACGCCCCCGCCGTGGGCCCCGGCGGCGGGCTGGGCGGCTGGGACATGATGGACAGCCAGTTCGGCGACCACAACGCCTTCTCGAAGTACCTCCTGGGCTGGATCACCCCGATGCTCGTCGACGGAAGCGGGCGCCGGATCGACCTCGCTCCCGCGACGGACGGGGGCGGCGCGGTGCTCGTGATGCCCGGCGCGGCCCTCGATGCGTACGCCGAGTTCTTCCTGGTCGAGTGCCGTCGGAGCGGGGTCGGGAACGACCCGTCCTCCATCTACGACCGGGTCGCGCAGGCCGACCGGCCGTTCGGGCCGTCGCTCATGATCTGGCACGTCGACGCCCGGCTCGACCCCCTCGGGCGGCAGTTCGCCTGCGACAACTCGTACACCCCGCACAAGCTCCTCAGGCTCATGGAGGCCGACGGGGCCGAGCAGATCGAGACCGTGACCACGGTCTTCGGCGCGTTCGGCCACGTCGACGACCTCTATGGTCCGGGGGACGTCTTCGGTCCCGGCACGGTGCCCGGCAGCGCCGCGTACGACGGCCGTCCGACGAACGTGACGGTCGGCCCCGTCGAGCGGTCGGAGATCGGGGTCCGGGCATGGATCGGGACCGTACCGGATCCCGTTGCCCCGGTGCGGGGCGGAACAGGTTTCCCGCGCGACCTCGACGGCGACGGCCGGTACGAGGACGTGAACGGCAACGGACGGGCCGACTTCGCCGACGTCGTGCTCTACTTCAGCCAGATGGGATGGATCGCGGCGAACGAACCGGTTGACGCCTTCGACTTCAACCAGAACGGCCGGATCGACTTTGCCGACGCCGTGAGCCTCTTCGATCGGATCTAGCCGGGCATCCGCTCAGCCCATCCGCCGCCAGACCCAGACGAAGCGCTGGAGGGCCGTGAAGTGGCCGAGCAGGCCGAAGACGACGAGGATCCACCCGAGGAACATCATCCCCCGCACGGGCGTTCCCACCGCGAGGTCGAGGACGGACGCGGCCATCAGGAGCACGAGCCGGTCCGCGCGCCCGAGGAGCCCCCCGTAGTACCGGCCCACGCCGACGGCCTGGGCCTGGGTGCCCAGGTACGAGGCCATCAGCACGCCGGTGAGCGCGAAGACGCCGATCTGCCAGGACGCGAAGCCGCCCGCGAAGATCCCGGTGATGATGAAGATGTCCGCGTACCGGTCGATCGCGTGGTCGAGGAAGTCGCCCTTCGGCCCCTGCTGCCCCATGGCCCGCGCGAGCGCGCCGTCGACCGAGTCGCAGACCGCGTTCGCCACGACGCAGACGAGGCCGCCGAGGACCGAGCCGGCCGCGTACAGCAGGCCGGCTCCGAGCGCGAGGAAGAACGAGAGCGCCGAGAGCAGGTTCGGCGTCACCCGGAGCGCGAGCGCGACCCGGACCAGGACGTCGAGCACGCCCGCGACCTGCGGCCGGAACGCGTCGAGCGTCATGGGGGGCCCGCCAGGAAGCCCGAGAAGTCGAACGTGCCGAACGAGGGGGGGAGCCGGCCGTCGGCGAACGCCTCCACGAGGTCGGCCGTCTCCTCGGCGGACCGCGCCGTGGTCTCGATCTCGAGGATGCTCTCGGGCGGGTGGCGCTCGAGCGCCTCGAAGAGGACCACGTCGAGCGCCTCGGCCTCGACATTCTCGGCGACCTTCGCCTGCGAGTAGTCCCGCGTCTCAAGGCGGGCGCGCAGCACGTCCGGGCGGCAGCGGAGGATCACGAGGCGGTCGCAGGGGAGGAAGTGAGCGAGGCTCCCCTCGACGTAGCCGTCGACCGGAACGAACGCGGCGGCCCAGGCCTCCTCGTCGACCTCGCGGACCCCGTCCTCCTCCGCGAGGACGAACGGCGCGATCGTCTCGGCGACCCGGACGACCCGCCGTCCCCGGCGAGCGAGGACATCCCCGACCGCGGTCTTGCCCGTGCCCGGCGTCCCGGCGATCCCGACCATCATGCTGATGAGAGTGCACGCACTGCGGATAAGAACCTCTCGTTCTCCCAGCCCTCGCCGACCGAGACGCGGAGGTAGTGGTCCGCGAGGTCCGGGAAGGAGCGGCAGGAGCGGACCAGCACGCCGGCGCGGGCGAGGGCGGCCACGGCCTCGTCCGAGCCGCGGGGCGCGACGTCGACCATCAGGAAGTTCGCCTCGGACGGCGCGCTCGGGAACGGGCACTCGGCCGCGAGCCGTTCGCGCCACGCGACCACGTGCGCCCGCGTCCGCTTCACGTGCACGTCGTCGTCGAGCGCTGCCGCAGCCGCAGCCGCCGAGACCGAGGAGACTCCGCAGAACGGGGTCGCGGCGCGGGCGTAAGCCGGGAGGAGCCAGTCGGGGAGCATCGCGTACCCGACGCGGAACCCGGCGAGGCCGTAGAGCTTCGAGAAGGTCCGGCCGATCACCAGGTTCGCACAGGCGTCGAGGAGCGGCCGGTAGTCGCGGTCGGAGAAGTCGACGTAGGCGTTGTCGAGGAAGAGGAGGCAGTCGCCGATGGACTCGGCGATCGCCCGCACGTCCTCGACCGGGGTCGCGGTCCCGGTCGGGTTGTTCGGCGTGCAGAGGAACGCGACCTTCGCGCCGCGACAGGCGGCGGCGAAGGACTCGACATCGACGCCGAAGTCCCGGTCCCGCGGCACGGTCAGGATACGAGCCCCCTGGCCCCGGGCCGCGATCCCGTAGAACGAGAAGGTCGGGGTCGAGACCACGACCTTATCGCCCGACTCGCAGAAGACCCGGAGCACGGGCTCGATGATCCCGTCCATGCCGTTGCCGACCACGTAGGCGCGGTCGCCGAACCGGCCCGCGAGCGCTCTGCGGAGCTCGCTCATCGACTCCTCGGGGTAGCGGTGGGCATCGGCGAGCGCCCTCGACGCGGCCTCGAGCGCCCGTGGCGACGGGCCGAACGGGTTCTCGTTCGAGCCGAGCCTTGCGACCCGGTCGAACCC
>JBDKUZ010000024.1:0-17360 GCA_039679395.1 Methanospirillum sp.
GCCCGGCAAGGGCCTCGTCGACGCTGTTGTCGACCACCTCATAAACAAGGTGGTGAAGTCCTTCGATGCCGGTCGAGCCGATATACATGGCCGGCCGCTCCCGCACCGGCTGCAGCCCTTCCAGTACGGTGATATGCGATGCGTCGTAGGTTTCTACCATCCAATGGACCTCTGATAAAAGCTTGAGAATAAAAGATCTCTTCGCTACTGTATATTGTTCTTCAGGCTACTTATAGGTGGCTGTCACCGCAAAGACCGGGAGATTCCCGGCGGCCGATCGGGAAAAAGAGGGGTGAATCCGGGTCTTTCAAACCCGGTCAGTCGAACGAGCCGATGGACGGGTCCTCGATGCCGAGCGCCCGGTCGACGGCGACGCAGAGGCGGGCGAAGAGCCGCTTGATCTCGGGGTACTCCTCGCGGTCGACGGTGCCGGCCTGGTGCCAGAGGATCCGCTTCCGGAGCAGGGTCGTGAGCTCCTCGACCTCAGTCCCCCGGAACTGGGCCGGCAGTACCATCTCGTCCAGGTGGTCGGCCAGGCCGTAGAAGGCCTGCTCGGCGGGCAGGCTGAGGTGACGCCCGATCAGCATCAGATTTGTGATATAGCCGCGTCCGAACTTTGACGCCATGGCATACAGTTGCCGCCCCAACGGATAAGCGCTGTCCCGCGGTCAGACATCGACCACGATAACGGTGATGTTGTCGGGCCCGCCGCCGTCGTTGGCGAGTGCGACGAGTTCTCGACAGCACGCCTCCGGCGTTCGGCAGCGGGCGAGCACCTGCCCGATCGCGTCGTCGTCGAGAACGGCCGCGAGTCCATCCGTACAGAGGAGGAGCCGGTCCCCGGGTTGCCGGCCGACCCTCCGCAGGTCGGGGTCAGAGGGGGTACCCGCGCCGAGCGTCCGGGTGACCACGTTCCTGCCCGGATGGTGCTGCGCCTCAGCTGGAGAGATCCGGCCCGATGCAACGAGTTCTGCGGCCACGTTGTGATCCGTGGTTAGCCTGCAAAGCCGGCCGTCGCGGAAGAGGTAAGCCCGGCTGTCCCCGACATGGGCGATCACCCATGCTTCCTCCGCGCCGACAGCGAGCACGACTGTCGTGGCCATGCCTGCGAAACGGAGATCGGCCGCGCCGGCTCGCCGTATGGCGACGTCGGCCTCGACGACGGCGTTCCGGATACCGACTTCAAGGAATTTATCGCGAGATATCAGACTGAGCGCGGACACGAGCATCTCGACCGTGATCCGGCTCGCGACCTCCCCGCCGGGGAGGCCCCCGAGGCCGTCCGCGACCACGTAGACCTCCCGTTCTAAGTCGGCGCCGACAGCGTCCTCGTTCGACTCCCGCCGGCGCCCCCTGTCCGTCAGCCATGCGCCTGCGGGACGACGCGAGGAGATACCACCCATGCGGAGGAAATGGAACCGGTCCTACTTGAACGAGGCGGGTCCGGCCCTCAGACGGCGAGGTGCAGCAGAACCGGGGCGCCGCAGACAACGGCCATGCAGGCGCCAAGGACCGTCCAGTCGCGGCGCGAGAGCGGCTTCTTCTGCACGAAGAGATAGGCGTCCCTGCCGTAGCCCCGGCAGAGCATTGCCGTGTACGTCCGTTCGCCCTGTTCGTACGACCGGAGGAACATCGTCCCGACCGTGTTCCCGAGCTGCCGGATACGGTAGCTGTAGGAAAGGGACCGGTCGAACGGGTCGAAGCACCGCGTCGCGAGCGCGTTCCTGACCCGGAGGAACATCTGGCCGAAGACGAAGAGATACCGGGCCATCATCCCCAGGATCAGGGTGAACTCGGACGGGAACCCCAGTCGCCGGGCCCCGATCAGCAGATCCTGGAGTCGTGTCGTCGAGGAGAGGAGGACCACGAAGCCGATGCAGAGTACGAATCGCACGCCGATCATCGAGGCCTTGGAGAGAGCTTCGACCGTGATCTCGACCCCGAGTGGCAGAGCGAAGAGCACGGTAGGAGATCCGAACGCGACCGGCGGGAAGAGGATCTGAAGAAGGAGGATGGAGAGGCCGAAGGGAAGGATGGCAACGACCCGGAGCAGAAACGTCCGGAGTGGCACCCGCGAGACGAGAAGGAGGGCAATGAGGAGCATGCCCAGGACTCCTGCAAGGAGATAGACCGACCCGTCGACCGGATATGCGACGAGCGCGATGACCGCTCCGAACGTGACCACGAGCTTGACCCGGGCATCGAGACGGTGCACGGGGCTATCGCCGTAGGCGAGCCGTTCGATCTCGAAGAGCTCCTCGATCATGGCCGGCGGGGGAGGGCGAGGGCGGTCGCGAGCCCCTCTTCGGCCTCCTCGACCGTGTAGGCGACGGGTAACGCTGCGCCGCGCCGGCGGAGGGCGCGGCAGAGTTTCGGGATCACGGGTACGTCGAGCCGGATCCGGCGAAGCATCTCCTCCTGCTCGAAGATCTCCTGGACCGACCCCTGTGCCAGGATTCGGCCCCCGTCCATCACGTAGATATAGTCGGCCATTGCCGTGACGAGCTCGAGCTCATGTGTCGAGAAGATCACAGTCATGCCGTACTTCTCCGCGAGCGAGTTCACGAACCGGACCAGATCGTCACGTCCCCGGGGGTCGAGGCCGGCCGTCGGCTCGTCCATTACGAGCACGTCCGGCTCCATGGCGAGGACGCCCGCGATCGCGACCCGCTTCTTCTCGCCGCCCGAGAGGTGGTGGGGAGCGCGGTTGCGGAGGTACTCGATCCCGAGAAGACCGAGCGCCTCGTCGACCCGATGCATCACGGTGGCCTCGTCGAGTCCGAGGTTGGTCGGGCCGAACGCGACGTCCTGCTCGACCGTTGGCGCGAAGATCTGATCGTCGGGGTTCTGGAAGACGACACCGACGAACTTGCGGACCTCCTTGAGGTTCTTCTTCGTGACGGGTTCACCGCGGACCAGCACCTGGCCCTCCTGCGGGAGCACGATTCCGTTCAGGTGGCGAAAGAGCGTGGACTTCCCGGCGCCGTTCGGTCCGATCACCGCGATCCGGACGTTCCGGGGGGCGACAAAGTTCACGTCGTCGAGCGCCCGGACACTGTCGCGGTAGGCGTACGAGAGGTGGCAGGTCTCGATCAGGTGCATGGCGTGTCCGTTCTTAGCGGTGAGATGCGTGGAGGAGATTCAGGAAGACCTGGATCGATGGCCGGCCTTGATGCAGAACCCCAATCCCAGCGCGCCGACGAGGGCGAGCAGGATCCCGGCGACCATCAGTGCGGCGTCCGCGAACTTCGAACCGCCAGCCGTGTACTCTGCGAATGGAGCGGTGTATTCGAACGACCCGGGGAGCGCCGCCTCATCGACTGCCGCGCCGGGATCCGCGGGCCCGGTCAGTTCCTTCTGCCCCTGTATGACGAGGGCCGTGCTGTCGAGTCCGTCGGGATCGGAGGAGGCGAAGAAGACTGCGGCCGCTCCGATCACGAGGGCGAGGACGACGCCGACTCCGAGCAGGACGCGGGCCGGGATCACGCTGGTGTCACCTCGGCCCGCTCCAGGATATCCGGACGGGCGTTCACGATGAGCCCGAACACGACAGCCGTGATCACGGCTTCGACGACCCCGATCAGGGCGTGGTATACTCCCATGCCGATCAGGCCCGGAACCAGCGGGAAGGTACCGGCGACAGTCAGCTCGAGCGCTGCCGCGAGGGCCGGGACAAAGCAGGCGAGCCACGCCGCCCCTGCGACCGACGCGAACATGTTCCTCGTGAGCGAGAGCAGGCCGCGGTAGCCGTAGTAGCCGACAAAGCCTCCTATCACGCCCATATTGACGATGTTTGCCCCCATGGTCGTGAGGCCGCCGTCGCCGAAGAGAAACCCCTGCACAATCAGGACCAGGGACAGGACGAAGACGGCCGCGAACGGCGATCCGAGCACGATCGCGACGAGCGCCGCACCGAGCAGGTGACCGCTTGTACCCATCATCACCGGGATATTGAAGGCCTGGAGCGCAAAGACGCCGGCCGCGAGGACCGCGACAAGCGGAACCTTCTCCTCGCTCATCTCCCGTCGGACCCAGCGGAGTGCCAAGGCGATGAAGACGAGCGCGATCAGCCAGTACACAGCAGCCTGCGGGATCGGAAGGAAGGAGTCGGGGATGTGCATGGGGTCACCTGCGTGGTACTTCTGTGCTGTTTTGTATTATCCACTCAGTGAAAAAGGTTCCTCTTTGTTATT
The DNA here is from genome assembly GCA_039679395.1 of Methanospirillum sp. Taxonomy (GTDB): domain Archaea; phylum Halobacteriota; class Methanomicrobia; order Methanomicrobiales; family Methanospirillaceae; genus UBA288. Next base: position 4,194 of record JBDKUZ010000024.1, read on the forward strand.
TCGTCGCCTCCCCAGACGTTCAACGGCGAATGAATCCGCCTTAAGATTCAGTCTGGAAGGCACGGAAACTGCCGGCCGAACGGGGAACCGCCTCACGTGGAGCTCGAACCTTCGGGAGGAATACCGCCATCGCCGCGGAGGAAGGCGACGGGCGAAGGGAGGCGTTGCCCCTGCCGGGTCCGCTCCTCTCTCGTTGGCCGTTGAGATCGGCCCTCGGGTTATCTCCGGTCGTCCTGACCGAGCATCTCGGCGATCCCGAGGCGCATGATGATCGGGAGCACGGGCCAGAGCGCCGGCATCGGCACGAGCCGGGCGAGAAGTCCGCTCGGTCGGTCCATGTCTCCGTACTCGACGATCGCCCGGACTACACGCGGGTTACCGAAGGCCAGGAGAAGACGGTCGATCTCGGGCGGCGAAATCCTTCGTCGGGCGAGCTGGAGGCGGTACCCGAGGGCTAGCTCGCGTCCGAAATCGGAACGCCACCGTGTCTCGTACGCGGCGAGCGCCTCGTCCGAGCAATCGCCGGCCTCGAGGCACGCAGCCGCCGTCTCTGCCGCGTACCGGCCCGAGCGAACGCCCGTGTAGACTCCACCTCCCGACGTGGGCTTGGCGAGACCGGCCGCATCCCCGACGAAGAGCGTCCGGCGCCCGTAGGTTCGGGGCATGGTTCCGAGCGGGATCGTGCCCGTAGCCTGGTGAATCACCTTCCCGGGCCAACGGGCGAGGTACTCGCGAAAGAGCGCCGGAACCCCCGTCTCGCCGCAAAGGCCGACCCGCACGACCCGATCCGAGACAGGAATACGCCAGGCGAAGAACTCGGGCGCGGCGTTCGGGTGAATCTCGACATACCGGGTCTCGACAGGGTCGTCCAGGATCACGTCCGCCTGGACGCCGGCGAGGTGCGTCGGCGCCCTTGCCATCCCGAGCGAACGGGCGATCGTCCCCTTCGGCCCGTCGGCCGCGATCAGTATCTCGAAATAGACCTCACCCGCTTCGGGCCCGCCTGTTACCGCACGGTCGCCGTCCACACGCAGGAGCGGGGCCTTGAGCCGGAACTCGGCCCCGGCGTCCGCGGCGGCTCCGGCCATCTCACGGTCGAGCTCTCCACGGTCCACGACGACCGCCTTGGTCTCGCCCGCGTCGAAGAGGAGCTCCCCCCCGAGGTCCGAGGCAACCCGCGCCCCGCAAACGCGGTTCCGGACCGATCGGTCGGAGACCCGGCATCCCGCAAACGCGGCAGACGAGAGCAGGCCCGCGCACTGGATCGGGTGGCCGATCGTCGCATGCTCCTCGAGGACGAGCGTCGAGAGCCCGAGCGACGCGGCCCGCTCGGCCGCGGCCGTTCCCGCGGGCCCGGCTCCCGCGACGACAACATCGTACCGCTCCATGCCCCTGGTATTGGCGGTCCCGGTCCATAACGCTGCGCGATGGACACCTCACGCTCGGGGATCGAGAACCCGCGTCCGGCGGCACATCGAGGCCGCCGGGATCCGTCGGAAGAGGAAAGCTCGGATAAAAAGAGGGTCGGCCTATCCCCGGGTGATCTCGACCGGCCGGCCCTTGATCCTGCGGCGGGACATGATCTGGACGACGCGATCGGCGTCCTCCTCGGGGACCTCTATCGAGGACCGGTCGTCACCGACCTCGATCAGGCCGAAGAGCTCGCCGCGGATCCCCGTCTCGCCGGCGAACGCGCCGAGGATATCCCGGTGCCGCACGTTCTGGTTTCGCCCGGCGCCGATCTCGAGCCGGACCGTTCCGGGGGTTCGCTGCCGACCATCGACCGAGCACGAGCCGGTCTCACCCTCCTGCAGTCGGAGAAGGGCTGCAGCGATATCCAGCGAGGAGTAGCCCTCGAGCATCAGTCGCTCGAGCCGCGTCACCTGCTTGTCGAGTCCGCCCTCGTCGATCGTCCTTCGGAGCCGGTCTTCGAAGAGGTGAGTCCGGACCTCCTCGACGTCGGCCAGGCTCGGGAGCTGCCGCTGGATGATCTTCGTCTTGGTGTACTTCTGGATGTCGCGGAGCTTCCAGTGCTCGCGCCCGGTGACGAACGTGTAGGCCTTCCCTGTCTTCCCGGCCCTGCCCGTCCGGCCGATCCGGTGAACGTAGTACTCCTCGTCCTGGGGCATGTCGTAGTTGTAGACAGTCGTGATGTCCGTAACGTCGATCCCCCGCGCGGCCACGTCGGTCGCGACGAGGAGATCGATCGCACCCTGGCGGAACCGTCCCATCACCCGGTCACGCTGGCTCTGCTTCATATCCCCGTGCAACCCCTCTGCCGTATAGCCTCTCGCCCGGAGCTGCGAGACCACTTCGTCAACCCCGCGCTTGGTGTTGCAGAAGATGAGGGCCTTTTCCCCTTCGGATAGGTCGAGCAGACGGGATAGGGCCTCGATCTTGTCGCTCTCGCGGACTTCGAAGTAGACCTGCTCGGTCAGGGGGACGGTCAGTTCGCGGTGGACTGTCCGGACCTCGACCGGGTCGTGCAGGTACCGCTGCGCAAGGGCATGGATCTCCGGAGAGAGGGTGGCCGAGAAGAGCAGGGTCTGCCGGTCCCTCGGGGTCTCGTCCAGGATCTCGGTGATGTCGTCCCGAAAGCCCATGTCGAGCATCTCGTCGGCCTCGTCGAGGACTGCGAACCGGACAGCGTCAAGAGAGAGGGTGCGACGGTGGATGTGGTCGAGGACGCGGCCCGGCGTGCCGATCACGATCTGGACCCCTTTCCGCAGGGCCGTGATCTGGCGCTCGATCTGCTGGCCCCCGTAGATCGGAAGGACCGTGACACCCCGCCGGAACCGGGCGAGCTTGAAGAGCTCCTCGGCAACCTGGACCGCGAGCTCGCGCGTGGGGCAGAGGATCACGGCCTGGACCCGGCGGTCGGTCGGGTCCACGCGCTCGACGACCGGGAGCCCGAAGGCGGCCGTCTTGCCGGTACCGGTCTGGGCCTGGCCGATCACATCCCGCCCGGCGAGCGCGGCCGGAACGGCCTGCTGCTGGATCGGGGTCGGCTCCTCGAACCCGAGCTCCTTGATCGCCCGGACGAGGGGGTCGGAGATGCCGAGCGCGCCGAAGCCGTCGGCCTGGTCCGGGGCGGGAGGAGTCCCGTCATCGCGCCTATCGGGCGCCGGTTCAGTCATGCTTCACGTACTCGTGCTACTACTACTTCTTGGTTGTGAAGAAACGACTGCCCCGGACGGTCCTCGAACGCAACCTTCATCCGTTCAAAGAAAAACCTTTTGATCACGATTACGCACTCGGCCGGAGATCCGTGGATTCCGGTCAGGAGCCGGTCATGAAAACCCGCTGCTTATCCCTCATCCTCCTTCTGCTCTGCTTCGCCGTCCCACTCGCGTCGGCTGGCGGCATGGCAAAGATCTACCTCTCGCCGGACGAGGCGAACTGGAAGACAGGCCAGACGGTCCAGGTCAAGGTGATGTTCGACAACAACCTCAACCCCGTTGCCAAGGACATCTCGCTCTATTTCGACTGGAACGCCGAAATGCTCAAGTACGAGAGCACGGACTTCAAGGTCGGGCACAGCACGGTCGCCGGTCTGCTCTCGTCCCACGAGCTGAACGTGATGGTCGGCGACTTCACGAATGGGTACAAGAACGGCGATTACCCGCTCGCGGTCCTGAACTTCAAGGTGATCGGTCCCGGCGACACGCCGATCCTGATCAAGGTCGCCCGGATGAACAACATGGACGGCAAGCCGGTCACCTTCTCTGCCAGCAAGGGTTCGTACTCGATCACAGGCGCCCCCATAGCGGGCGCCACGGTCAAGCCGACGACGGCCCCGGGCGGCGTGATCGTGGTGACGCCGCCGACGACCACCTATACCCTGATCCCGGGCATCACGCAACCTGCCGCGGCCTCGACCACGCTGCCGCCCGTGCAACCGGCCCAGGTGGGCGGAGCGCCGGGCTGGCCCGTGATGACCTACGGCGCCACGATCCCGACGGCCGTCCCCACAACGATCGAGACAACCTTCCCGACGGTCATACCGACCACCGTGATCACCACGACCGTCCCCACGACGGCCCCCACGACGTTCCCGACCACCACGGTCCGGACGACGTACCCGACGCCGACGGCCGAGCCCGTCACCGTTGAGACGACCTGGCCGACCGCCACGCCCACCACCGTGAGCCCGATCGCGTACCAGACTGGTAACCTGGGGTACTCGGCCGGGATCCCGATCTATGACACGCCGACGCCCAACGACACGCCGACGGTCAACCGCACGCTCCCGTCGCCGCTTGCCAACACATCGAACCTGACCGAGGAGCCGACCGTGGCATGGCCCCTGGACGGGGTGACGACCGTTACCACCGTCCCGACACTCTACGTCCGGACCACCGCGACGACCGCGGCAAGGTCGGCCGTCAACAACTCGTCGGCCGCGCTGGCCCCCGCCGGCACCTCGCTCGTCGGCGACGCCTGGATGATCGCGCTTGCCGCGTTCGCGGGCGTGGTCATCGTCGCGCTTGGCGTCGTCACCATCCGGCGGAGCCGGGACGACGACCTCTGATCGCAGACACTTTTTTTGGGGGGCCCCAACGGCCCGGTTTTAAAAAAAGAGAGACGTTATTCGAGCCGGGGCGCCGCGATCTCGGCCTGGGCGATCTTCGCGATCAGCCCCTCGAGGACCGCGTCACGCATCCCCTCGACGAACTTGATCGACCCGACGACCAGGTGGCCGCCGCCGCTGACGCCCCCGCCCGTGATCTCCGTCCGAAGTTCGCGGACCATGCGCGGGATGTTCATCAGGACGCCGCGAGACCGGAGCACGGCAAAGTCGGGGCCGAACCCGATCGTGACCACGGGGGCGCCCGGGTTGGCCTTGCAGAGCCGATCGTGGACCTCCCCCGAGGTCTTGCCGGGAGGAGGGAACGTGAACTTGTGGGCGTGGATCTCCACGTCGAGCAGGAAGAGGTGCGCGCCGTTCTCGAGCACGCGCTCCTGCAGGTGGGGCATCGTCGCTTCCAGCTGGTCCGCGATCATCGCGTTCGCGCTATCGACCAGGAGCGTAACGAACCGCTCGTGTCGCTCGTGGTCGGGGCCGAGGTCGAGGATCTCCTTGACAATCTCGCGCCCGTCGTTGAACCGGAGCCAGAACTGCTCGAAATCGAGGGCGAGCGCCATCGCCTTGCACTCGTCCTCGCTGTACCGGTCGGCCACGAGGTCGAGGTACCGCTGCCGCTCGGGAGCCTCCGACCGGTCGCCGACGGCCGCGACGGCCGGCAGGTGGCTGATCGCTTCCCCGACGGCCGGGTTGATCATTCGGGCGATCTCGGTCCCGAGCATGCCCGCGGTGATCCCGTAGTCGCCGCCGACGTGGTACGGGTTGACGTGGGCCTCGAGGTACTGGTCGATCAGGGCGTCGGGGTGGTGGTGGTCGACCACGACGAGCTTGAGGCCGAAGACCTTGGCCTGCTTCATTGCCGGCTCGTCCTCCTCGGTCGAGCCGTTGTCGGTCAGGAGGATGAGCGGCATCTTCTGGCCGTACCGGGCGAGATCCTTGGTCGCGAAGTCGAGGTCGCGGGTGATATCCTCGATCTCGTAGAACGGAGCCTTCGACGGCGCCCGCTTGAAGAGGAAGTAGTCGGCGTCGAAGTCCCCGCCGGACTCGCGGATCAGGGCGACGACTGCCTGCTCGATCGCGACGGCCGAGCAGATGCCGTCCGCGTCGGCGTGGTGCCGGAGGAGGATCGGCTGGCTGACGAAAACCGCCTTCCGGATCGCTTTCGCGACCTCTCGCATCTGCGGGCGGAGGAGGGTCATCACGTCGCTCTCGACGAGGAGGGGAACCTCGGCGGGCTCGGCGCGCCGGTCGAGGGCCTCCTCGATCCGGGCCCGTACCTCGTCGGCCTCCGCGGCAGGGAGGACCGTGAGCGAGCCGACCTCGACCTGGACCTGCGAGTTGCGCTGCATCGCCTGGCCGTAGATCTGGACGATGTCGCCGAGATTCGCCTCGGGATATGCCCGGACGCCAGCCTCCACGAAGGCGGCCGCGTTCTCGGTCCCGGTCTCGTCGACGAGCGTGAAGATGGTCGGGCCGCTGGTCTGCTTGACCTGGGCGATCTCGCCCACGACCGTGACCGTCCGGCCAATCCGGTTGCCGAGGTCCGCGAGCCGGGTCGTCGTGACCTTCTTGGCCACGGCCTGCTCCTCGTAGGACGGCAGGATCACCTCCTCGAGGTCGATGTTGCCGTTCGGGCGGATCTGCTTGACGCGGACGAGGATCTCGTCGCCCTCGCTGTGGTTCGTCCGTACGTTGGACTTGTGGACCAGGCCTTTCAGGCGGTCGGTGAGCTGGACGAAGGTGCCGAAAGTGGCGAACCCCTGGACGCGCCCCACGTAGATGGTGCCGACCTCGACATCGGAGATGTCGCAGGCGGGGCTGAGGCGGTAGACGGTGACGTTTGCTGGACTCATATCGATCGATCCGTGGTATTGTCTCGTATCCGGCGTATGCGCGGTGGATCACATATGGACTGCCCGATATATATATGCCGCAGAAACGATTGAAGCAGCGTCGCAGCGGGAATTGCCGACAAAAGCGACGGACGGAGACGGTTCGAAAAAAGTATTCAGGCCGCGGGGGCCTTGGCCTTCTGCTCGACGATCATCCGCGATGGCGACGGGAGCTTGTACCCGCCGTGGCGCACGGCCTCTTTCGCCTTGTCGATGTACTGCTCGCTGGTGTAGACCGTGAAGATCTTCTGCTTCGGCGCGACCCGGGCGGCGGTGCCGACGGCCTTGCCGAAAGCGAGCCGCATCCCTTCCGAGACACGGTCGGCGCCGGCGCCGGTGGCCTGCTTGTTCTCGCGGAGGACGTGGTGGGGGAAGGTCCGGATCTTCAGGTGGAAGTTCTGCCGACCGATCTCCGACATGAGCTTCCGGTTGATCGAGATGCGGGCCGCCTCGAGCGCCGTGTGGCGAATCTGGCAGGCCTCCTCGACGATGAGGGAGATCTCGACCGGGAAGTCGGTCGAGAGGTTGCCCATCTCGAACTGGACGATCTTGGAGCCCGGAACCCCTCCCATGTATTCGCGCCGCGTATATGCCTTCTTTGAAAGGTTCCTGTACATCTTGCCGGGTTTTCTGACCATAACGTAAACTCCTCGTTAACTGCCGTGCTTTATAAAATCGAGACGAACGGTATTAAACCTTGCTTCATCGGACCTGCTGCTCCTCGCCGATCAGGCCGAGGACGTGCCGCCGGATCGCGGCGCATTCGTCCGAGGCGCGGTCCCGCGGACGGACCTTGCAGACGTCGACGATCTCGCGAACCCTGCCGGGGCGTGCGCTGAGCACGACGATCCGGTCGGCGAGAAAGACCGCCTCGTCGACCGAGTGGGTGACGAAGATGACGGTCTTCCTGGTCTTGGCCCAGATCTCCAGGAGCTCGCGCTGCATCGCGTTCCGCGTCTGGGCGTCGAGCGCCCCGAAGGGCTCGTCCATCAGGACCACGGCCGGGTCCGTCGCGAGCGCCCGGGCCACCGCGACCCGCTGCCGCATCCCGCCCGAGAGCTCGTACGGAAACGAGTCGGCGAAGCCGTCGAGCCCGACGAGGTCGAGGTACTCGCGGGCCGTCGCCAGGCGCTCGGCCTTCTCGACGCCGGCGAGCTCCAGGCCGAACGCGATGTTGTCGATGACCCGCCGCCAGGGGTAGAGCGAGTAATCCTGGAAGATCATGCCGAGGCGCGGGGTCGGCCCGGTGACGGGGACGCCATCGACGCGCACCTCGCCCTCGGAAGGGGTTTCGAGCCCTGCAATGATCCGGAGGAGCGTGGTCTTGCCGCACCCCGATGGCCCGAGGATGCAGATGAACTCCCCCTCGTCCACAACGAGCGAGATATCGCGGAGGGCTTCGGTGCCGTCGGCCATGTCCGTGCCGAAACGCTTCGAGACGTGGTCGACCTCGAGCTTCATCGTTCGAGCTCCCTCCAGCGGAAGCGCCGCAACTCGACCTGGCGGAGCGCCATATCGATTCCGAGCCCGATGATGCCGATCACGATCATGCCCGCGATGATCACCTGCACCTGGCTGAAGTTGTACGAATAGAGGATCAGGTACCCGAGGCCGGAGTTGGTGCCGGGCATCATCTCGGCCGCGACCACGCACATCCAGGCGATCCCGAACCCGACCCGCATGCCCGTCCAGATCGTCGGAAGCGCGCCGGGGAGGATTACCCGCGCCAGCAACTGCCGCTCGGTCGCGCCGAGGGTCATGGCGGCCTCGACCCAGGTCCGCTTCACCGACCTGACACCGTCGAGGGTGTTGAGCAGGACCGGGAAGAAGGCGCCGAGCGCGATGATGAAGACCATCGAGGTCAGCCCGATCCGGAACCAGGCGAGTGCGAGCGGCACCCAGGCCAGCGGAGGGACGGGCCGGAAGATCTGGACCATGGGGTCCACGAGCTCCTCCACGAACCGCCAGCGGCCCATCGCGATCCCCAGCGGGATCGCCAGCGCCGCCCCGATGAAAAAGCCGATCAGGACCCGTTCGAGCGAGACGGCCGCGTTCTCCACGAGCGAGCCCGTGCCGAGGATCGAGGCGAAGGGCGTGGCGAGCACGGCCGCGACGGACTCGAGGGTCGGCAGGATGAACGGGTTGTTGATCAGGACCGCCGCGAGTTCCCACGCGACGAGAAAGAGCAGGGGGAGGACCGTCCAGCGGAGGCTCCGGGCAACTCCGCGGTTTGGGCGTGTCTGGACGGTCCTCTGCATTCTCCTCCCTTTGCCTATGCGACCGTGAAGCCCGCGTCCTTGAGGGCGTAGCGGAGCATCACGTCCTGGATCGAGCCCTTGGACGGGGCCGCGATCGTCAGGGGCTTGCCTTCGGCCGAACGGGCCTTGGCCCACGCGGCAAAGGACGGCCAGTCCTTCGCGGGCGACCCTGCGGTCGCGACAAGGCCCGAGCCCTCGTTATTGATGGGATGACGCACCTTAATAGGGGTTCCCGTGTCGATCGCCGCCATCGCGGGCGGGACGCCGGCGAAGGTCATCTGGGCGCTGTTGGTCGCGGCCAGCTGCATCAGCTCGGGGCCCGCGTTCGCGGCGACAAGGTGGACTTCGGCCACGGTTTGGCCGTTCACGACCAGGTCGCAGACGTCGGGGGCGGACTTCGTCGCGTCGCGCGGGACGAGCGCGATCCCGTAGGTGTCCTTCATGTACTGCGACTTCTTGATCGCGACGAGGAGCGCGGCCGAGTGCATGTCGGCCTTGAGGTAGCCGAGCGTGATCGGGCTCGAGACCTTCGCCGGCGTCACGAACTGCTTTGAGGCGACCTGCTGCGATGCGGCCTGGTACGGCCCGAAGTCGAAGATGATCGAGTCCATCTGGGCGGATGTCGCGTTCGCGAGTCGGCCCGTCACGAGCCCCAGGCTCTTCTGGGCGATGACGAACTCCTTCGTGTCGTTGACCCAGGTGGCCGTCGGCTCGTTCGTGTACCGAACGGTGTCGATCGCGTCTTCCATCACGTCCACGGACCCGACCGAGACGTTGCCATAGGTGAAGTTCGCGCGGCCCACGAACCAGTCGGCGAGGATATCCGCGGACTCGTTCGGGTGGTCGGCGATGTACTGGCTGCCGAGCATGGTGAGGGCCGAGATCGAGTTCACGAACTGCGGGTTCGAGGTGATCAGGTCCTCACGCGCCGAGAGAACGCAGCACGGGTGGTTGATCCACATCCCCGTGGGGGGGAGGTCCTGCGACGGCTCGACGAGCTGAGCGATCTGCGACTCGGTCGCGATCGAGACGAACGGCTGCCAGGCGATGTAGCCGTCGATCTGTTTGGTCGCGAGCAGATTCGGCATGGGGCCGACGCCCTGGGCATACAGGACGTTGACCGTGGTGTTGGTGGCGGTCTGGTTTCCGCCCGGGTTCGTCGTACAACCCGCGGCAAGGAGAGCCGCGGCGGCCACGACGGCCAGCACGAGCAATAATTTTCGGGAATCCATGAGCGATCGATGTGCCAGCCGGGATGATATACATATTCATATTGGCGGGATTTTTTCTCTGATGAGATCACTTTTCCGTTCATTTATTCTCCTTCAGGATACTCAGCGCCAGCTGTACGTCCAGTCGCGGCGCAGTTGCCCCTGCGGCGGACGACCCCCTGTGTCCGCCGACACCCTCATCTCGCCCGGCGCAGAGTACGTAGGGAACGGCATGGTACGGGATGTGGTGCGGGGCGGGCGCCTCGAGGGAGAGCGTACGGAGGACGTAAGTTGGATCCTGTCGTCCGCAGCAGCGGACCGGTTCATCGGCGAGGCCGACCTCCTCGTGGACCTCGCGCACGTGCTGATGCTCGGGAAGCAGGGGATCGTCGAGCCGGAGCACGTGCGAACCCTCCTCGGCGGCCTCCTCGCCCTCCGCGACGAGGGCCTTCCCGCGTCGGTCTTCGACCCCGCGTACGAGGACATCCACGCCGGGATCGAGGCGCACCTCACGGCCATGGTCGGCGAGGAGGCCGGTGGCCGGCTCCACGTCGGGCGTTCCCGAAACGACGAGGTCGCGACCTGCCTGCGTCTCCGCCTCCGCGACGAACTCCTCGGGCTCGCCGGCGATGTCTGCGAGCTCCGACGCGTCCTCGCGCGGACCGCGGCCGCGCAGATCGAGACCGTCATGCCCGGTTTCACCCACTTCCAGCCGGCCCAGCCGACCACGCTCGCCCACCACCTGCTCGCGCACGCGGCGGTCTACGAGCGAGATACGGCCCGCCTCCTCGATGCATTCGCCCGCACGAACCGCTCGCCCCTCGGTTCGGCCGCCTTCGCCGGGACCGGGTACCCGGTCGACCGCGAGTGGACGGCGGCCCGGCTCGGCTTCTCCGGCGTCCTCGAGAACTCCATGGACGCGGTCTCGGGCCGGGACTTCGCGCTCGAGGCGCTCTCGGCCGCGGCCGTCCTGATGGCCGGCGCGAGCCGGCTCGCGGACGAGCTGGTCCTCTGGTCCTCGCCCCTCGTAGGATTTGTCGTCCTCGACGACGCGTACTCCTCGACCTCGTCGATCATGCCCCAGAAGAAGAATCCCGACACCATGGAACTGGTCCGGGCCAAGGCGTCCACGGTCACAGGAGCGCTCGCGGCGTCGCTCGGGATCGTGAAGGGCCTTCCGCAGGCGTACAACCGCGACCTGCAGGAGCTCAGCCCCCAGCTCTGGCGCGGCGTCGAGGAGACCCGGCGCTCGATCCGCGTCCTCGCGGGCGCGGTGGAGACGGCGCGGTTCCGGACTGAACGAATGGCCGCGGAAGCCGCCGCCGGAGGCTCGACCGCGACCGAACTCGCGGACACGCTCGTGCGCGAGTTCGGCCTCCCATTCCGGACGGCCCACCACGTGGTCGCCCGCGCCGTCCGCGACGGAAGCCTCGATCTCCGCGGGCTCGAGGCCGCGGCCCGGACGACGGCAGGGACCTCGCTCGTCGAGCGCGGCCTCGACCAGGCCCGGATCGACCGGGCCCTCGACCCGCTCGAGTCGGTCCGCGTGCGTACCACCACGGGCGGGCCGGCACCGGACGCGGTCCGGGTCCAGCTCGCGGCCATGGCCTCGCGCCTCGCCCGGGACCGGGCCTTTGTCGAACGGGAGCGGACCCGGATCGGGACTGCGATCGACGGCCTCCTGGCAGAGGCGCGGGAGGCGGCCGCGTGACCGATCTCCTCTCCGGCGATCGGGTGGCCTGCACGGTCGGGCCGGCCAGCCTCACCGGGACGTACATCACGGACCGCGCCGGGATGCGCGTGGTCAAGCTCGACAGCGGGTACAACATCGGCGTCGACCCGGACCGGGTCTCCTTCCTGGAGCGCGTTCCCATCGTCTCCGCGCCCGCCGTCGAGGCCGCACAGGACCCGGACCTTCCCGAGCTCGCCATCGTCTCCACCGGCGGCACGATCGCGAGCCGGATCGACTATCGGACCGGGGCCGTGACCAGCCAGTTCACGGCCGCCGACATCCTCCGCGCCATCCCGGGACTCGCCGAGATCGCCCGGTACCGGACGCAGGTGCTCGCGACCATCCTCTCCGAGAACATGACCCCGGCCCTCTGGCAGGACCTCGCCCGGGCCGTCCACGGTGCGATCGAGGACGGCGCAGCCGGCGTGATCGTAACGCATGGCACGGACACCATGTCGTACTCGGCCGCGGCCCTCGCGTTCATGCTCTCGAGCCCCGTCCCGGTCGTCTTCGTCGGCTCGCAGCGCTCGGCCGACCGCCCATCCTCGGACAACGTGATGAACGGCGTCTGCGCGGCATCGGCCGCCGTCTCCGACCTCGGCGAGGTCGCGGTCGTGATGCACGAGGGGCCCTCGGACGACCGCTGCGCAATCCACCGCGCGACCCGCGTCCGAAAGCTCCACACCTCACGGCGCGACGCGTTCCGGTCCGTCGGCTCACCCCCGCTCGGGACGGTCGCCTTCCCCGAGCGGACGGTCGAGCTCGGCGCGGACGCGGTCCGGCGGGGGGCCCGGCCCCTCGCGCTCGACGACCGGCTCGAGCCGCACTGCGGCCTGGTCCAGTTCTATCCCGGTATGGACCCGCACCTCCTGGATGCGTTCGCCGGGTACGCCGGGCTCGTCGTTGCCGGCACGGGCCTCGGGCATGTCTCGACGCCCTGCATCGAGCGGCTCGGCGCGCTCGTCGCCGGCGGGACCACGGTCGTCATGACCTCGCAGTGCCTGGACGGCCGGGTCTGCGACCGTGTCTACGACACGGGCCGCGACCTGCTCGCCTGCGGCGTGATCGAGGGGGCGACAATGCTCCCCGAGGTCGCGCTCGTGAAGCTGATGTGCGTGCTCGGCCGGACCCGCGACCCCGACGAGGTTGCGAACCTGATGCAGACGGACCTCGCCGGCGAGGTCCTCGGGAGGACGCCCCATGGACTATAACGCGATCGGGCTCGTCTCGGGCCTCGAGATCCATCAACAGCTCGACACGAGGACCAAGCTCTTCTGCGGCTGCCCGACCGCGATTCGGCCGGTCGAGGAGCACGACGGCGAGTTCTGCCGGTACCTCCGCGCGACCGCGTCCGAGCTCGGCGAGATCGACCGGGCGGCCGAGGAGGAGATGAAGCAGGTCCGGCGGTTCCGGTACCTCGCCTACGACACGACCTGCCTGGTCGAGAACGACGACGAGCCCCCGTCGCCCCTGAACGAGGAGGCGCTCG
>JBDKUZ010000025.1:0-41160 GCA_039679395.1 Methanospirillum sp.
GGAAAAGCATCATGTACAACTCGAATTTTGGCGGTCGCTCTGACCGCCCACGTGAGATGACCAAGGTCATCTGTTCAGACTGTGGAAAGGAGTGCGAGGTCCCGTTCAAGCCGACCGAGGGCCGCCCGGTATACTGCCAGGACTGCCTCCCCAAGCACCGCCGCCCGCGGTTCTAATCTCCTCCTTTCTTACACCTTTTTCACCTGTCCCGAACGGGCTTCTTCGCCCGTATCGCAGCCGATTTCCCCTTCCTCCGAGATCGAGTAGAAATCCCCGCAGAGGCGGATCGACGGGTATTTTAGCAAGGGCTTGATATTCTAATACTGATGGCTTCTCACTCGATGAGGGCGGCGCTGGTCGTCCTCGGTATCTCTCTCGTCCTCGCCCTCGTCGCCCCCTGCATGGCGGCGACCCCCGTCGGGGGCTCGATCGGCGCATTCCTGGTGAAATGCCCGGTCGACGGCGCGAAGGTCTGGTTCGACAACGACTACAAGGGCCAGATCGCGAACGGCATGCTCTCGGTCCCCGTCTACTCCACCGGGACGCCGTACCAGACCTACCGGGTCGAGGCGGACGGCTACGAGCCGTTCATCGACACGATCACCGACTACCCGGCCGCCGGCACGATTGTGACCCTGCAGGCAGACCTCGTCAAATCGCCCGTTGGCGGCACCATGGGGACGTACCGGTTCACCGCGAACGTCGAGGGCGCCTACGTCTTCCTGGACGGCTCCTTCCAGGGCGTCATCCAGAACGGCGTCCTGCTGGTCTCCGTCTACACGACGGGCACGCCCTTCAGGAACTACGTGGTCCAGGCTCCGGGCTACGTGAGTGCGTCCGGCGTGCTTCCGAGTGTGCCAGCGGCCGGCCAGACCATCACCATTCCGGTCACCCTGTCGCCACGCGCCACCCCGACCCCGATCGGCGGCGGTCGCGGCGCGTACCTGATCTACTGTCCGGTTGATGGCGCCATGGTCTCGCTCGACGGCGACAGCGTGGGCACGATCCAGAACGGCGAGCTCTTCGTTCCGGTCTACGTGACGGGCACGCCATACAAGACCATCCACGTGACGGCTTCCGGCTACCAGCCGTACTCGGCTGCGATCACGCGGTACCCGGCTGCCGGCGAGGTTGTGAACCTCTACGCGTTCCCCGACCCCATCACGCCGACGCCGACGCAGTCGCTGATCGGCGGGGACATGGGCTACTACCTGGTCCACTCGAACGCCGAGGGCGCCCGGGTCTACTTCGACAGCGACTATAAGGGCAACATCACCAGCGGCGTCCTGAACGTCCCGGTCTACACGACGGGCACCCCGTACAGGACCTGGTCTGTCGTGAAGGAAGGCTACGCAACCTTCAACGGGACGATCAGCACCTACCCGTCGAAGGGCCAGACAATCGACCTCCAGGCCACGCTGACCCTGCTCCCGACGACGGTGCCGACCACGAACGCGACGACCGCGGTCCCGACCACGACCAAGGCCCCGCTCTCCGCGATCTGCATCGCCGGTGCGCTGCTCTCTCTCGCGGCCCTCGGGCTCGCGGGCCGACGGCACTGACCCTTCCCCTCGTTTTCTTTCGCCGCCGCTCCCCCGCGGATAGTCCGGGCATCGTCGGTAGCGACCTGCGCCACCCCTGTGCGGCGAACCGATTCACCGTGTGCCGCGAGGTACCGGGCAGGACCGGCCGCTTGCGCGGTCGCGCCGGGGCGAGCCCCGGACGTAAAGAACCCTACGTTTAAGAGAGCCGACCGACGACGTATACGAAATGACAGATCAGCCCAGACCGAAGGGCGGGCGGAACCAGTCCGTCAAGCGGAAGAACCCGCCGAAGCCGGTCGAGGAGCCGGGAACCGCGCTCTGGAAGAAGGTCCTCTTTGTCTCGGTGGGCGTTCTCTTCGTGGTCCTGATGGTCGCCTCATCGATGGGGACGAGCTGGCTCAACGTCTTCCAGACGGTCAAGCCCGGCGCCGTCGTCGTGACCGATGTAACGCTCCGCGACGACCAGAACCGTCCGGTCCTGACCTCGAACCAGGCCGTCTATTCGAGTGCGATCAAAGAGAACCGATCGGTCTTCCTGGTCTCGCCTCTTACGGTCGACGCCGGTCTAGCCTACACCGACCCGGTCATGACCGTGCCGATCACCGCGCCCCAGAGCGGGGTGAACTACACGCTCTTCGGGCAGGAGTACAACGCGATCACGATGGGCGTGGTCGGGATGAACCCCGGCGGCACGAAGACGGTCTCGCTTGAGACCAACGTGACCGAGGAACGGAACTACACGGCCGCGGAGTTCGACCAGCTCGGCGGCGATTTCGGCAACACCTCGATCGGCGACGAGATGGTCCTCTCGTTCGTGGAGAACCCCGAGGCGTTCTACGACAACACCACGACCCCGACCTACGCGCTCCGCACGACCCACGTCGTGAACCGGACCGATGACTCGGTCACGCTCTCGTTCAGCCTCGCCTCGGCCGAACTGACCCTCGCTCAGGTCCGGTCGTCGTAACTTTTCTCATCCCTTTTTCAAGACGAATCGATCAGGTTATCCCTCTCGCGCCCGATCTGGAGGGAGAAGGATCATGAAGACCATCATCGTCTACCACTCGTTCTCGGGCGTGACCCGCAGCGTCGCCGAGCGGGTGCGGGCTGCGAGCAGCGGGGACCTCGTCGAGGTCCGCCCGGTCCAGCGATACACGAAGGTGACGGCGTATACGCTTGGCTGCCTCAGGGCGCGGGGCGGGAAGCCCGACGCAGTCGAGCCCTCGACGATCGACGTCTCGGGATACGACCTGATCGTGCTCGGCACGCCCGTCTGGGCCTGGCGGCCGAGCCCGGTGGCAAACGGCGCCGTCGAGGCGCTCGTCGGAGCGGAGGGAAAGAGCGCCGTGATCTTCGCGACCTGCGGTTCGCAGTCGGGCGAGGCCCTGCCGCAGCTCAGGGACGCTCTTGCCGCAAAGGGCGTCAGCGTGATCGGCGAGTTCTCGTTCTCGGCTCCCGAGCTCCGGGACCCCCGGAAGGTCGAGGCGCTGATTGCCCGCGTCACGGAGGGTGACGCGGCGCGGACCGCCGTCGGAACCTGAGCTCGCCCTCAGCTCCCGGTCAATCCCCGCGCGAGCAGGGCGTTCCGGAAGAAGGCCGGAACCCGCTGCCCGTACTCGTCGGGGTGACCGGCGAGCGCGCCCGTGTGATCCACGTCCGGGACGATCCAGAGCTGGGCGCGGTCGCCCGCGACGGTTGCGAAGCGGGTGTTGTACGCGACCTCGTTCGGCTCTCTGCCCGACGCGATCAGGAGCAGGCGCACGTCCGGTGCGCCTGCGATCGAGTCGACGATCGGAACGGGCGGTGCGTCGCCCGTGAAGAGACCGGTTGCGCTGTAGGCCAGACGCGGCATCCAGCTCTGGAGAAGGTCGTCGTGCCCGGGCACGGCCAGATACTCGGCGGTCGAACGGTAGGTCGCGCCCTCGCTCGCGACGGCCCCGAGCGCCGGTGTCGCGTTGAGGGAGCCGAGGAGGACCTCGCCGCCGAGCGAGAGGCCGAGCCCACCGATCGCCCGGACGCCGTCCTGGCCCTTGAGGTACGCGACGGCCGCCTGGACGTCGCGCGTCCCCTCCCAGCCGAAGGCGTTGCCGTGGCCGCCGCTCGCGCCGTGGCCCCGCAGGTCGATCGCGAGCACGCCGAACCCGGCGTCGCGGAGGAGGGACGCGTGCGCCCTGACGCCCTCGCGCGAGTCCGTGCCGCCGTGGACGAGCACGATCGCGGCCCCGTTTCGCGACGGCGCGTACCAGGCCGCGAGGGGTACGCCGTCATCGGCGACAAGGCTGACGTTCGCGAAGCCCGCGGGCGGCGGGCCGACCGCTCGCTGGTGCGGCAGGGAGGCGTACGCCGCGAAGCCGATCGGGACGGCCAGGTAGACGATAGCGACGAGCGCGACGACGGCGATGACGACGAGCCGCAGGGCGCGGCTCGTGCGGCCCCTGCGCCGGGCCCCGCGTTCGGTCCGCCCTTTACCGCGGCCGCGGGTCACGGCCGCGCACCTTCATTTTGCACCGAACCCATCAGTACATGTGACTACGTCTCCCCGGTTTAAGGGATCGGATTCCTCCCTGCCGGGGGCGCGGCCGTTCCTGAAGTGGGCCGGGGGAAAGACGCAGCTGCTGCACGCCATCGAGCCGCGCCTCCCTCGTGGCCTCACCGACGGCACGATCACGCGGTACGTGGAGCCCTTCGTGGGGAGCGGGGCCGTCTTTTTCTTCGTCAACCATCGGTTTCCGCTGAAGGAGTGCTTCCTCTACGACATCAACGAGGAACTCGTCATCCTCTACCAGGCCGTCAAGCGGGACGTCGCCGATCTTATCGAGCAGGCGACGGTGCTGGCCGACGAGTACGCCGCGGCATCGGAGATGGAGCGACAGGACCTGTTCTACCGGGTACGGAAGCGCTTCAATGATGAGAGAACGGAGATCGATCCAGCCACCTACTCGGACGCGTGGGTCGAACGGGGGGCCCGCCTCCTCTTCCTCAACAAGACCTGCTTCAACGGCCTCTTCCGCGTGAACGCGCGAGGCGAGTTCAACGCTCCGTTCGGGAAGTACAGAAACCCCGCGATCTGCAACCCGCTCGCACTCGAAGCCGCCTCGCGGGCGCTCGCGAACACCGAGATCCTCCTCGGGGACAGCGCGGCCTGCGCGGAGGTGGTCGACGGAGAGACGTTCGTCTACTTCGATCCGCCGTACCGCCCGCTGAACGCGACCTCGTCCTTTACTTCGTACGCGAAGCACGGCTTCTCCGACGACGACCAGGTGCGGCTGGCCCGTCTCTTCGCGTCGCTGGACAAGCGGGGCGCAGCGCTGATGCTCTCTAACTCCGACCCCCGCAACCACGACCCCGGCGACCGGTTCTTCGACGATCTCTATAGCGCTTGGACGATCGAGCGGGTGCCGGCCCGCCGCTCTATCAACTGCCGCGGCGATCGCCGCGGCGCGGTCGCGGAGCTGATCATCCGCAACTACGGGTAAGGGCCGCAGTCTCGTCCGCGACCCGGACGAGGCGGAGCCACATGTTCAGCGCGGCCCGGAGCGACGCGATGTCCGGCGCGACGATCTCGAGCTCGAGGCAGTCGTCGCCGACGAGCCGGAGGAGCGCGGTCGAGCGCATCCCCTCCTCGCCCGCGAGCTCGGGCTCGAGCGCGGCGAGGAGTGCGGCCGCGCGGTCCGTGAAGAAGCGGAAGACTGCGCCGTGGCAATCAGGCGTCATCGGCGTCGTTCGTACCTCCGGCAAGCGCCAGCCGGAGCCGGTACCGAAGCCGCTGATGGCCGTCGAACCCGAGGTCCCAACCGTCATCGAGGGGTGCCGTCTCGATGCGCGGCCCGAGGGCCGACCTCACGGTCTCCGATGCAAGGAGCCCGCGCACGATCGGCCCCTCCCGGTGCCGCTCCTCGTGTGCGGTCACGCGGAACGATGCGGCCGGTTCTCCGTCGACAAACCAGCGGAGCTGGAGCCCGTCGGGCTCATACGAGAAGAGAAAGAACGTCGTATCGAGGGTGACGAGCTCCCGAAGGCCCGTCTTGCCCCGTGCAAGGTATCGCCCTTCGACCGCGAACGCGAGCCCGCGGGCGAGCGCCCGGAGGTCGGGCGCCGCCTTGCGCGAGGTCGTGACCAGGGTCATCGAGCTTTCAGCTGTTTGATCCCGGCGCCGCGTTCCTTGAAGAGGATCCGGTGCCCGCAATAGGGGCAGCGCACGTTGACATCGATCTCGACCCTATTCTTGCACCGCGCGCACTTGTAGCTGGCGGCCATGGAGCGGTTATACCCCCTTCAGCATCCTCTCGATCGTCCGGACCGCGACGGCCTGGACCGGCGTCTGCGGCACATACGCGCCGCCTGCGAACGTGAACCCGCACTTGCGGCAGGTCCAGATCCCGGTGCCGCGCCGCTGGACTGCGACCGTATCGCAGCGCTCGCAGCGGTGGAGCGCCTTCGACACCTTCTCCATCTCGTTGACGCGCTTGCGGATGAACCGCCCGTACCGGCATCCGAAACGACCGGAGCTACCGGTAACCTTTCCCTTTGCCCTGTGCTTCTTTTGAGAACGTGCCATTGACCTCTACCTCGGAATGCAGTCTTTATTTATCGACCTTCAGGCTTAATATATCTGTTTGAGCTTCCTGACCTCGGCGTCACCCTTACTGAGCCGATTGACGAGCGAGTAGAAGTCGTCCTGGATCCCGGCCGGGATCCGGACCACGCAGATCCAGGAGCCGTCCTTCTGCCACTCCTGCTGCTCGATCGTCGCAGCCGCCGCGATCTCCGCGTACGCCCGCGCCGCGTTCTCGGCCGGGATCCGGACGGCGAGCCTGAGCTCCTCGAAGCGGATCGGGAGGAGCGGCCGGAGGGCTTTGACCGTGTCCTTGACGAGCTCGTCCAGGTGCCGGAACGGGTCGATGTTGACCCGCGCCTCCTCCATGGCCATCTCGATCCGCTGGGGCGGGTGGGGCAGCCCCGTCTGGGGGTTGACCGCGTTCCGCGAGATGAACGCGACGACCTGGCGCCGCTTGTCCACGATCATCTGCCGCCGCTGTTCGGCCGTCAGGTGGATCTCGCCCTTTTTGATGATCTGCGGCGCGATCTCCTCGAACGCGGTCGTGTGAAAGACCTTCTTGAGGGACTCCTCCGAGGCCCGCTCGGCCCGCGAGGCGTTCTCGAAGACGTTGAGGGACGCGACCACGTCCTCGAGCTCGAGGCCCTCCTCCCCGTGGCGGTACCGGCCGGCGGCCTCGGGATCGACCAGCAGCTCGAACCGTTCGGCATGGCTCTCCAGCCGCGCGACCACGGCCCGGTCGAGGGGGATCATGGTGTCGTCCTAGGCCGGTGTCGCCGGAGTCTCGGGCCTCTCGATCTTCCCGACGTACCCGGTGACCTCGTCGCGGCTCATCTTCCGGAACGGCGGCTCGACGTTCGAGACCACGCCGATCTCGACCATATTGATGTCGAACTTGCCCTCGGTGGCCGCATGGAGCGCCTCGAGGCCGAGCACAATCGCCTCCTCGATGGTCATGTCGTCGCGGTACTTCTCCTCGAAGACCTTCATGACCGCGTTCCGGCCGATCCCGATGCCCGTCGCCTTGTACTCGAGGAGCGTGCCCGAGGGATCGGTCTCGAAGAGCCGGAACTGCCCCTCGGAGCGGCCCGCGATCAGCAGGGCCGTGCCGAACGGCCGGTATCCGCCCGCCTGGGTAAGGTACTGCATGAAGTCGCAGAGCTGCTTTGCGAGCATCTCCACGTCCATCTCCTCGTCGTACATGACCCGGTTCTTCTGGGTCTCCACGCGCGCCATGTCGACGAGCCGCCGGGCGTCGCCCACAAGCCCCGAGGACGCGACCCCGATGTGGTCGTCGATCTGAAAGATCTTCTCGATCGAGGAGGGTTCCAGGAGCTTCGAGCTCACGCGCTTGTCCACGAGCAGGACGATCCCGTCCTTCGCCTTGATCCCGACCGCGGTCGTGCCGCGCTTGACGGCCTCCCGAGCGTACTCGACCTGGTAGAGCCGGCCGTCGGGCGAGAAGACCGTGATGGCCCGGTCGTATCCCATCTGGTATTGTGGCTGCATTATCTCTCCTCAGGGTGAATGGTCTCGAAGTATACTACTCGCTCTCCCTTATAATCATGCTCGATAACATCGACGCGTGCAGCGCCGATCCGGCGCCGCTGCCGGACGACCTCGCCGTCGGCCGTTTCGTCGAGCGCGACCGATTCGGGGAGCGCGACGAGCCGATCGCGCAGGGAGAGAATCGTGCCCGAGACGGCCCGCGGGTGGAGCGCGCAGGCCGTTCCGTTCACGGCCGAGACCGTGGCGACGGCCCCGATCAGCCGCTCCTCCTCCCCCCGCCGGCAGCGGACGATCGCGTGCCCGCGGTCGATCGCGACCACGGCCTGGTCGATCACCGCGGCGCCGGCATCGCCGTAGAGCGCCGAGACGGCCTCGGCGATCGCGAGGTAGAGGCTCTTGCCGTCGGGGACGAGGAGGGCCGGCGCGACCCGGAAGAGCACGTACCGCCGGTTCTGCCGGAGGGTCGGGGGCCGCGGTTTCATTCGACCTCCCGGACGGCCTGTACCGGCGCCATCAGCGCAGGAACCCCGGTGAACGCGGCCTCGACGCCATCGGCGTCCAGGCCGAAGAGCCGGCAGAGGGCGTCGATGGCGCGGGGCGCCCGGAGGTCGAGGCAGGACCGTGCGCCCGAGCCGAGCACGAGGGGAAAGCCGTACCGGTTCTGGAGCACGAGCACGTCCGCGTACCGGCGGAGCGCGGCCTGGCGGAGCCCTCCCCGCTCGCGAACCAGCGGCGCGAGCACGAGCTCGATCGCGACGCCGCGCTCGGCCGCCGTCCGGGCCGCGACGTGGTCGAAGGAGTTCCGCCGGCAGCGGTACACGCCCGAGAGGGCGTGGACGCCGGCAAAGCCGGCCGCGGCCCGGTTGAAGCCCTGCTCGCCGAGCCGGACCGTGACGAAGGACCCCTCGGCCACCCGCCGGATGGCCGCGAGCGCCTGGTTCGGCTTCTCGACAGCGACCTCGACACCGGGGATCACCCGGACGGCACCGCATGTCGTGGGCGGTCCTCCCACGGAGACGATCGCCCCGTAACCGAGCGCACCGGCCTCGAGAGCCATTCGCTCGACCGTGGTGTCGCCGCCGGCGTACGTGCGAACGTCGGTCCGCATGAAAAAAAGGGTTACTTGCCCCTGTTCGCGTGCGAGCGGATCGAGGGGTAATTCTTCTCGGTCCCGCGGCCCTTGCGGCGGAAACCGCGTCCCTTCTGGCCGGCGCTGGTCTTGCCGCGCTCGGCCCGGCCGCGCTGGTTCGGGTTCCCGATCCAGGCGAGGGCCGGGTCCGCTCGAATCGCGGGGTGGTGACCGTCGACCAGGATCACCTCGAACCACTTCTGGCGGCCGTCCTGGCCGACCCAGTAGGAGTTGAGGACCTCCATGTTCGGATATCGCGACGAGGCACGCTCCTCGGCGATCCGCTGGAGCGATTTGCCCGGGGTCAGCCGGTGCATGCCCATGTTCGCCGTGCGCCGTCCGCGGATGTACCGCGACTTCCGCCGGCCGCCGCGCCGGATCTTGGAGCGGACCACGATCACGCCCTGCTTGGCCTTGTATCCGAGCGAGCGGGCGCGGTCGATCCGCGTCGGGCGCGCGAGCCGGACCACGGTCCCCTCGCGCCGCCAGAGCTGCATGCGCTCCCAGAGGAGCTCGGAGACGCCGGACTCGTCCGGCTTCTTCCAGGCGTCCCTGATATAACTGTAGACTGATCTCGACATTGCGATCACCAGAGGTTCAGCGGACAGAGCCGCCACATTCCTACAACGGGACGGATCCCGAGTGCCTTTATATCTCTGCGGCAGGGGACTTAAGCATGCCTCTCCGCGTCTCCCTTGACCTTCTCGACCACGCGGATGTCGCCGATACGGGTGACGGGGTACTGCCCGTTCTCGTCCTTCTCGGCCGACTTGACCATGTCCCAGATCGTGAGCAGCGCGACCGAGACACCGGTGAGCGCCTCCATCTCGACCCCGGTCCGGCCCGTGGTCACCACCTCGACCGTGGCCTCGATCCGGTCGTCGAGCGCCTCGAACCCGACCTTGACCGCGCCGATCGGGATCGGGTGGCACATGGGGATGATCCGCGAGGTATCCTTGACCGCGAGGATGGCCGCGACCCTGGCCGTCGCGAGCACGTTCCCCTTGACGACCGTGCCGAGCGCGATCGCCGAGAGCGTCTCGGGCCGAAGTTTGATCCAGCCTGCCGCGACCGCCCGCCGCGCGACCTCGTCCTTTCCCGTGACGTCGACCATCCGGACGGCATCCCCCTCGATGTGCGTGAACTCGGGCATCCCCTCACCGGCCATAGAGTACCTCCGGAAGGGCCGTAAGCATGTCGGAGGCGAGCAGGCCCGAGAGTCGCCCGCCCGCCGCTGCCTCGCCCGCGAGGCCGTTCGCGTACACCGCCGCGACTGCGGCCTCGAAGGGAGGAAGGCGGCAGAGGAGCGCTCCCGTCACGCCGGCGAGCACGTCCCCGGTCCCGCCGACGGTCATGGCCGGCGTGCCGGTCCGGTTGAAGCGGACGCGCTCGCCGTCCGAGACGACGTCGACCGGGCCCTTGAGGAGCACGACGCCGTCCCGGGCCGCGTCCCGCACGGCGCGGCCCCGGCCGACGAGGTCGTCGGGGGGCCGGGTGCCGAAGGAGCGCGCGAACTCCCCGGCATGGGGAGTGTAGATCGTCGAGCGGGCGACGGGGAGCGGTAGCCGGAGCGCGTCCGCGTCGAGGACCGCGGCCCGGCAGTAGGGCGCGAGCGCCTGCGCGACCGGGGCCGCCTCGGGCCCGAGGCCGTTGCCGATCACGGCCGCATCGGCCCGCTCGGCCTCCGCGACAAGCGAATCGAGCTCCCCCGCCCACCCGTTCTCGCCGATCGGGATGGTGATCGCGTCGGGGTACGGCAGGGGCGACGGGGTCGCGACGAGGACAAGGTCGGCCCCGGCGCGGAGCGCGGCGAGACCGGCGAGGTACGGGGCGCCCTGGTACGGCCCTCCACCGACCACGAGCACGCGCCCGCCCTCGCCCTTGTGCGCCTCCCGGCGCCGCGGCGCGAGGGCGAGCAGGTCGCCGGGCCCGGTGCAGATCTCGGCCTCGAGCGGGATCCCGATCGGCGCCACCATCGCGTCCGGCCCTTTCGGCCGGTGGAACGCGAGCACACGGTCCGCCCGGCACCCCGGCGTCGGGACGTCGGCCGCGAGGATCGGCGCGGACGCGACGTTCGCCTCCCTGACGATGGCCGTGACCGGCTCGCGGAGCGGGGGCGCGGCCCCGACACCGAGCAGGGCGTCGACGATCAGGTCGGCCGTACCGAAGAGCGAGTCGAGCGCCGGCAGGTCGGACGGACAGCGGACCCGGTGGACTGGGACGGGCGTGCGAGCGAGGAGGGCCGCCTGCGCCGCCGTCTCGGGCGTCGTCTCGCCGTCGACCGCGACCACCGCGACCTCGACCGCTCCCGCGAGGTACCGCGCCGCCACGAGCCCGTCCCCGCCGTTGTTCCCGCGCCCGGTCAGCACGAGCACGCGGGCCGGGCCCTCCTCGAGCGCGGCGCGGGCAAGCGCCGCCCCGGCGGCCTCCATCATCTGCAGGGACGAGAGCCCCAGCGCGACCGCGTTCCGGTCAACGGCCCGCATTCTGGCCGCGTCGATCACGCCGTGTTCGGCGAGCTCCGCACAGTCGATCATCCGTTTGAGTCACCCTTATCCAGTTACAGGGCGTTACTCATACATCAGCATGGGCTTTTTTGAGGAGGTGCGCGGCGCGGCCGAAACGATCCGGGCTGCGGAGATGGTCTCGGTCATCTCCCACATCGACGCGGACGGGATCTCGAGCGAAGCGATCGTCCGGACCGCAGTCGCTCGCGCGGGCGTGCCGGTCAGCTCCCACTTCGTCCGGCAGCTCGAACCGCTCACCATGAAGGCCGTGCCCGAGGACGACTCTCTGAAAATCTTCGTCGACCTTGGGGCGGGCCAGCAGAACCTGCTCGAGGAGCGCGGGCTCTCGGCGGACGAGGTCCTGATCCTCGACCACCACGTGGCCCATCCCTGCGGGACCGAGTACCCGCAGGTCAACGGCGTCCCGCACGGGCACACCCGGCTCTCGGCCGCCGGGGTCGCGTACTTCGTGGCAAAGGCGCTCGACGAGGAGAACGTCGACCTCGCCAAGATCGCGATCGTCGGGAACGTCGGCGACATGATGGCCCGCGAGACCCTCGGGCTCGTCGGCCCGGCGGCCGAGATCGTCGCGGACGGGGTCATCCACGGCTCGGTCCGCGTGGTCCGCCGCGACCTGAATTGCTACGGCACCTCGACCCGCCCGGTCCACATCTGCCTCTCGTACAACGACGACCCCCGCATCCCGGGGATCACGAACGACACCCGCGGCGCACAGCGCTTCCTCGAGAAGCTCGACCTGGACCTCCGGGCCCCGGGCGGCCGCTGGCGGGTCTGGGAGGAGCTCGGCGACGAGGAGAAGCGGACCATCACCTCGGCGATCGTCCAGCAGCTCCTCGCCAACGGCGAAGGCGTGGACCGGCTCTTCGCCGAGTCGTATCTCTTCCCCGACGAGGCCGCTCGGTCGCCGCTCCGGAACGCCTCCGAGTTCGCGACCGTGCTCAACGCCTGCGGCCGCTGGGCCAAGCCCCGGGTCGGCTCTGCGATCTGCTGCGGCGACCGCGGCGACGCCTACCGCGAGGCCGAGTACATGCTCAACAACCACCGCTCGATCATCCGCGAGCTCCTCCAATACATCCTGGACACGGGCGTGACCGAGCTCTCGCACCTCCAGTACCTCCACGTCGGGGACCGCTATCCCGACACGATCGTCGGGATCGGGGCCGGCATGGCCCTCGGCAAGCTGAACTGGCGAAAGCCGATCCTGATCATGTGCACTCTCCCCGAGGATCCGGAACTGACCAAGGTGAGCATGCGCACGAACGAGTGGTCCGTCAAGCGTGGCGTCGACCTCCAGGCCGCGCTGAACGCGGCCTCGGGCGAGTTCGGCGGAGGCGGGGGAGGGCATCCGATCGCGGCCGGAGCATTCATCCCCCATGAGGCCGAGGAGGTGTTCATCAGCCGTGTCAACGACCTGCTTCGAGACCAGCTCGCATGAGCGGGTCCGCACCATCGCGGACCTCCAGTTCGGGCGGAACGTCGGCGTCGGGCTCTTTCCCGACGACGTGACCTTCACGCGCTCCACGACCGGGCGCATACGGAACGTGCTCCTCGGCAAGGAGCGGCTCGCGACCATCCGCGCCCAGGACGGGCGGCTCGTGCTCGGGATCGCCGGGGCCCGGCGGCTTCACGCCATGCTCGCGGCCCCCGCCTACCGCGTGGTCGTGCTCGATGAGGTCGAGGAGTTCGTCGCGGCCGGCAAGAACGCGATGGCCAAGCACGTGACGGGAGCGGACCCGGCGATCCGGGCCGGGGACGAGGTGCTCGTGGTCGCCGGAGACGACCGGCTCGTCGCGACCGGGACGGCCGTCCTCTCGGGGACCGAGATGACGGCATGTATGTATGGGGTCGCGGTCAACGTTAGATCCGGGAGGGAGTAGACGTGTTACCTGGCGGAATCAATCCCAAGCAGATGAAGGCGATGATGAAGAAGATGGGGATGGAGGTCGCCCCGATCGAGAACGTCAGCTCGATCGTGATTACCACCCCCGAGGGCCGGTACGTCTTCGACGAGGCCGAGGTCGTCGCCATGACCATGCAGGGCGTCACGACCTACCAGATCTCGGGCGGCGAGCCGCGTTTCGAGCCCGCCGCGCCCGAGATCCCCGAGGACGACGTCGCGCTCGTTGCGGAGCAGGCCGGCGTCTCGGCCGACGAGGCCCGGACGGCGCTCGCGGCCGCGAACGGCGACATCGCCGGCGCGATCCTCGCGCTCGCCGATAGGGGCTGAGGCGATGTTCGCGGCGGGCGACCGGGTTCTCCTCGCCGGCTGCGGGCGCGAGTTCTATGTCCGGGCCGGCGAGGGCGTCCTCTCGACCGACCTCGGCATGGTCGATCTCGCGGCGCTCGCGGCGCTCCCCGAGGGGAGCGTGATCGAGACCCACCTCGGCAAGCGCCTCACGGCCCGCCGCCCGCGCCCGACGGACTTCTTCGTCCACGCCCGGCGCTCGGGGGCGCCTATGCACCCCAAGGAGATCGGGGCCGTGATCGCGAACACGGGCATGAACCGACGCGACGCCGTCCTCGATGCGGGGACGGGCTCGGGGATCGCCGCGATCTACTTCGGCTCGATCGCCGCGACGGTCGAGACCCGCGAGCGGCGGCCGGACTTTGCCGCGCTCGCCGAGAAGAACGTCCGCGACGCCGGCCTCGAGAACGTCACGGTCGTCGCGGGCGACCTCCTCGAGGCCGTGGGGGCCTACGACGTGGTCCACCTGGACATGGAGTGCCGGGAGGAGCACATCGAGCACGCCCACGGCCTGATCGTGCCGGGCGGGTACCTCGCCGCCTACACTCCGTTCATCGAGCAGTTCCAGGCCGTTCACGACGCGGCGAGCCGGCTCTTTCCCGAGGTCCGGGCGATCGAGCTGATCGAGCGCGAGATGACCCGCTCGGCCCGGGGCACGCGCCCGTCGACGCGCGTCTGCCACACGGGCTACCTGACCTTCGCGAGGCGGTGAGATGCGGCACGTCATCTCGATCCGCGACCTCGACCGGGCCGCGATCGACCGATTCCTCGACGCCGCGGCCGAGATCGAGGCGAAGCGCTACGATCCGAACCTCCTCTCCGGCAAGATCCTCGGCCTCCTCTTCTTCGAGCCCTCGACCCGGACGCGGATGTCGTTCGAGTCGGCCATGGCCCGGCTCGGCGGGGTCTCCCTGACCATGGACTCGGTCGAGGCCTCGTCTGTCGCGAAGGGCGAGACCCTCGCGGACACGATCCGGGTCGTCTCGGGGTACGTGGACGCGATCGTCCTCCGCCACCCGCGGGAGGGCGCGGCCCGCCTCGCCTCCGAGTTCGCGTCCGTCCCGGTGATCAACGCCGGGGACGGCGCGGGCCAGCACCCGAGCCAGACCCTCCTCGACCTCTACACGATCCGGAAGTCAATGCCGATCGACGGGGTCCGGGTCGGCCTGCTCGGCGATCTGCGGTACGGCCGGACCACGCACTCGCTCGCGATCGCGCTCTCGCTCTACGGGGCCGAGATCGCGGCCGTCGCGCCGAAGGGGCTCGAGCTCCCCTCGGGGATCGTCCGGGAGCTCGCGGACCGCGGGACATCGGTGACCGAGTACAGCGAGGTCGAGGACGTGATCGCCGACCTCGACGTCCTCTACGTGACCCGGATCCAGCGCGAGCGCTTCCCCGACGCGGCGAGCTACCTCGACGTGGCCTCGTCGTACCGGATCACGCCCGAGCTGGTCGCGGACGCGAAGCCGCAGATGATCATCCTCCACCCGCTCCCCCGCGTGGACGAGATCGACCCGCGGGTCGACACGCTGCCGAACGCGAAGTACTTCGAGCAGGCCCACCACGGGGTCTCCGTGCGGATGGCCATGCTCGGCGAGGTGATGGCATGACCGACGAGCGCCCCCAGGGCCTCCTGATCAGCCCGATCCGGTCCGGGACCGTGATCGACCACATCACCGCCGGCCAGGCCCTGAACGTGCTCCGGATCCTCGGGATCACGGGCACGACCGCCGAGTCGGTCTCGGTCGCGACCAACGTCGCGTCGAGCCACGTCGGCCGGAAGGACATCGTGAAGATCGAGAACCGCGAGCTCCGGAAGGAGGAGGTCGACCGGATCGCCCTGATCGCGCCGAACGCGACCATCAACATCATCCGCGAGTTCGCCGTGGCCGAGAAGAAGGGGGTCGAGACGCCGGCCGAGCTCTCGGGCGTGGTCCGCTGCCCCAACCCGGGCTGCATCTCGAACACGGCCGAGCCGGCCTGCTCGCGCTTCATCGTGACCCCGAACGGCCTGCGCTGCCACTACTGCGACTGGCTGGTCACGAAGGAGATCGCCGAGCACATCCTCTGAGGGCGGCGCTCCTTTCACCACCCGTATATAGCAATGGCTCAGATCTGATCCCATGGAGACGAAGGTCCCGGCGAGCGAGCTTGACGACCGCATGCAACGGTTCCGGCGCCGCATGGACGCCGCCGACCCGGGATGGGAGATCGCCGTCATCCTGAGCAAGATCAACCTCTTCTACTTCACGGGGACCATGCAGGACGGTCTCCTGATCATCCCCCGCGACGGCGAGGCCCGCCTCTGGGTCCGGCGGAGCTACGAGCGGGCTGTGGACGAGTCGCTCTTTCCCGCGATCCGGCCGATGCGGAGCTACCGGGACGCCGCGGCGAGCATGGGCGCCATCCCGACGACGGTGTACCTCGAGACCGAGCAGGTGCCGCTCGCGGCCTTCGGCCGGCTGCAGAAGCACTTTCCATTCAGGGACGTGAAGGCCGTCGACCGGGAGATCCTCCAGGTCAGGGCAGTCAAGAGCGCGTACGAGCTCCGCCTCATGGAGCGGGCTGGCGCGATCCACCGCCGCGTGCTCGAGGACCGCATGCCCGGGATCCTCCGCGAGGGGATGAGCGAGGCGGAGCTGACGAGCGAGCTCTACGCCCTGATGATGGACGAGGGCCACCACGGGATCGTCCGGTTCGGCATGTTCGAGTCGGAGATCGTGCTCGGGCTGATCGGGTTCGGCGAGAGCTCCATCTACCCCACGTACCTCGACAGCCCGGGCGGGAACGCCGGCATGGCCCCGGCCGTTCCCCTGCTCGGGAGCAGGAGCCGGCGGCTCCGCGACGGTGACCTCGTCTTCGTCGACATCGGGTGCGGCTATGCCGGGTACCACACGGACAAGACCATGACGTATGTCTTCGGCCCGCCCCTGCCGGAGGAGGTAGTCGCGGCCCACGAGCGCTGCGTGGAGCTCCAGGCGAGGATCGCCGCGCTCCTGACGCCCGGGGCGGTCCCCTCGGCGATCTACGAGGCGGTCACGGCCGACCTCGAGCCCGCGTTCCTCGAGAACTTCATGGGCTACGGCGGGCGGTGCGTGCAGTTCCTCGGGCACGGGATCGGGCTGGAGATTGCGGAGAACCCGGTCCTGGCGCGGGGCTTCGACGAGCCGCTCGAGGCGGGGATGGCGATCGCCGTCGAGCCCAAGAAGGGGATCGCGGGGGTCGGGATGGTCGGGATCGAGAACACCTTCGTGGTCGAGCCGGGCGGCGGGCGGTCTATCACGGGCGGCCATCCCGGGCTGATGCCCGTCGGGTAGACGGACCGGCCCGCTCCGCCCGGGACCGAGAGACCTTCACCACCGCCTCGTGCCGCGGCAATTTTTCTCCACCAAGTATAAATCAATACCTATATCTTTTCACGCACGAGATTCACGCCCAGTGGGGAGAGGCGATATGAAGGCATTCTATGGAGTCCTGATCCTGCTGCTCCTCTGCGTTTGCGTGCAGGCCGTTACGGCGGAGAAGTACGTCCAGGTCGACAGTTGGGGAAACCTGGGTTCGGGCGCAGGGCAGTTCACGGATCCCCGTTTCATCGCGGTAGATGGCGGAGGAAACGTATACGTCACCGACTACTCGGGGTACACGGTCCACCGCGTCCAGAAGTTTGCGTCGGATGGCACCTACCTCGGAGGGTTTGGGAGTTATGGTTCTGGCCCAGGCCAGTTCATGTGGCCCGAGGGCATCGCTGTGGACGGTGCGGGAACCTTTTACATCGCCG
Organism: Methanospirillum sp.; assembly: GCA_039679395.1. Lineage (GTDB taxonomy): Archaea > Halobacteriota > Methanomicrobia > Methanomicrobiales > Methanospirillaceae > UBA288. Next base: position 17,292 of record JBDKUZ010000025.1, read on the forward strand.
ACTCTCATCGGATTCAACAATTCTTATCGATCGGTTTGTGGGTTTCAGAGTGGGGCACTGCCGGCTCGGGATTGGGGGAGCTCTCGGCCCCGCGAGGGGTCGCTCTCGACTCAACCGGTAACATCTACGTGGTCGATTCCGGCAACAACCGGGTCCAGATGTACCTGGTCGGCTCCCATCTCTGTTTCCTGGAATGGGGTGACCTGGGCTACTGGTCCGGATATTTCGACAGCCCGACGGGGATAGCAATCAATGGCTATGGTGACGTTTACGTTGCCGATTCGGGGAATGACCGGGTCCAGAGGTTCGATAAGTGGGGAACCTTCGAGAAGGAATGGGGTACGGATGGCTACGATGACGGAGACTTCCGTTATCCGGCCGGGATCGCGGTGGATGCGGCCGGGGACGTGTACGTCACCGATTATGAACGCAGCCTGGTCCAGAAATTCTCGTGGGACGGTGACTACATCACGGGGTGGGGGGTGAACGAGCCCTGGGGCGTCGCGGTCGATGGTGCCGGGTACGTCTATGTCGTCAGCAGGGGGAACCACAATGTCAGGAAGTACGCACGCGCCCTCGAGCCCGACTTCACGGCCACCCCGATCTCGGGGGCCGCTCCCCTCACAGTGCAGTTCACCGACGGGACGACGAACGGTGTGCCCGAGTCCTGGACCTGGACCTTCGGCGACGGCCAGACCTCCAACCTGAAGAACCCGAGCCATACCTACGCCGAGCCCGGGAGCTACGATGTGACCCTGACCGTCTCGAGCACGGCGCAGGGGAGCAATGCTGTCACCAAGACCGACTATATCGTTGCGAACCCTCCGCTCGTGCCCGACTTCACGCTCGCCCCGTACTCGGGCTACGCCCCGGTGACTGTGCAGTTCACCGACGCTACGACGGGCGGCGAGCCCACGTCCTGGAGCTGGACCTTCGGCGACGGCGGCACCTCCCACATGAGGAATCCGAGCCATACCTACACTCTGGCCGGGAGCTACGACGTGACCCTGACCGTCTCCAGCCCGACGCAGGGCTCCAGGACGAAGACCAAGACCGATATCCTCCGCGTCTTTCCCCCGCTCGAGCCCGACTTCACGGCCGCTCCCCGGACCGGGTTTGAACCGCTTGCCGTGCAGTTCACCGACACCACGACAGGCGGGTCGCACGTCTGTCTCTGGGAGTTCGGCGACGGCACCACCTCGCTCCAGCTGAACCCGCGCCACGTCTACCAGGAGGACGGCGAGTACACCGTCAAGCTCACCGTCACCAGCGCGGAGCTGGGGGGAACCACATCGGTCACGAAGACGGACTATATCACCGTCCTCCCGCTCTGGAACGGGCTGATGCGGATCGAGGCCGAGGCTTTCGACAGGGGCGGTGAGGGGGTCGCCTACCACGATACCACGCACGGCAACTCGGGCGGTGTCTACAACATGCTCGATGACGTGGACATCATAGCGCTCATGCCGAGCGGGTACGCGGTCACCGATACTGTCGAGGGCGAGTGGACGCGGTACACGGTCCTGAGCCAGAAGAGCTCGAACTTTACGTACCCGTTCTCCCTTCGAGTCAAAGCGACGGCCCGGGGCCGATCGATCGACATCATCGTCAACGGGGTTGGCGGCGGAAGGGCGGGTTCGGTGGTTGTACCGAACACCCTCGGGTTCACCTGGGTGAACACAACGGTCGAGCTCGTGCCCGGCGCGAATACAATCCGGTTCCTCCACCACGATACCTCGACCATCGGCTCACCCGAGCTCGACTTCGACTACTTCGCCCTCGACCCGAACGGGGTCTCGACGCCCGGGGTGGTGACGGTCCCCGGCGGCGCCGGCCTCCCGACGGACACCGACGCGGACGGCCTGTATGATGACATCAACGGCAATGGAAGGAAGGACTTCGCGGATGTCGTCCTGTACTTCAACCAGATGTCGTGGATTGCGGCGAACGAGCCGGTGGTCCTGTTCGACTTCAACTCGAACGGCCGGATCGACTTCGCGGACGTTGTCTGGCTCTTCAACAACCTCTGATCCCTCTTTTTCGCGCCGGCCGGACTCGGACCCGCCGGAGGCATCATCACGCAGGGGTGGGCGAGGCGCGAAGCGCCGAGGGAGGAGGCTGCGCGAGCCCCCTCCCGGACCTCGAGTTCACACGGTGATGGCCGAATAGCGGGCGCGTCACTCCGCCATGACCCGGCCGTGCTCGTCGATCTCGCCCCGCCAGATCCGGGTCGACGAGATCCAGCGCCCGTCCTCGGCGAGGACGCAGCTGATCTGGTGGATGTCGACCTTCCGCTTCCCGCGTTCGCGCCGGAGCCGGTTGATCTCGATCGCGACCGGCAGGGTCTCCTCCGAGACCACGAGGGCGTCGAAGTCCATGTCGAGGGCCGAGCCGTACCGGTCCGAGAGCGGCTCGATCTCGTACCGCACGCCCCGATCGAACTCCGTCGCGAATCGCTCGACGCCGGCGCGCCGCAGCTCGTACGGCCGGACCGGGTGGCTCTTCGCCCCGGCGAACGCGTCCGAGGTCAGGCCGATCACGACCGTCCCGCCCGGCCCCGCGAGCTCGAACGAGCGGGCGAGGAGGCGCCGGTGCCCGTCGTGGAGCGGGTCGAAGGTGCCCCCCACCATAATCTTCATCCCCTCTCCGTTGCCACCTCTCCTTTAATATGGATGCTGGTACGGTCGGGGCCGACGTCTTTCTCGCGCCGAACGCGACGGTCCTCGGCGATGTCACGCTCGGGGACCGGGTCGGGATCTGGTTCGGGGCCGTGGTCCGGGCGGACAAGGACCGGATCGCGATCGGCGCGGACTCGAACGTCCAGGACAACTGCACGGTCCACACCTCCGCGGGCCGCCCTGTCACGATCGGCCGCGAGGTCTCGGTCGGCCATGGCGCGATCCTGCACGGCTGCACCATCGGCGACCGGGTCCTCGTCGGGATGGGCGCGATCGTGCTGAACGGGGCCGTTATCGGCGAGGGCTCGTTGATCGGGGCCGGCGCGCTCGTGACTGAGGGCGCCGAGATCCCGCCGAACTCGGTCGTGCTCGGGGTCCCCGGCAGGGTCGTGAAGCAGACGACCGAGGAGCAGCGGGCGAACATCCGGCAGAACGCGGCCTCGTACGTCGAGCTCGCGGGGCGGTACCGCAATGCCTCCTAGCATCGTCGTGGTCGGCGGCGGCGTGGCCGGCTGCCAGGCCGCGCTCGACCTCGCGAACCACGGGCTCCAGGTCCACCTGGTCGAGCGCGAGCCCTCGATCGGGGGGAGGATGGCCCAGCTCGACAAGACCTTCCCGACGAACGACTGCTCCATGTGCATCCTCTCGCCGAAGATGGTCGACGTCGCGCGCCACCCCCTCATCCGGGTCCACACCCTCGCCGAGGTGACCCGTCTCGAGGGGGAGCGTGGCGCGTTCTCCGTCACCGTGACCCACCACCCGCGATATGTCGACGAGGCCGTCTGCAACGGCTGCGGCGACTGCGTCGCGGTCTGCCCGGTCGAGGTCTACAACCGGTTCGACGCCGGCGTCGGGGTCCGGAAGGCGATCTACACGCCCCACGCCCAGGCCGTCCCGAACGCGGTCGCGAAGGACCCGGTCCACTGCATCGAGTGCGGGCTCTGTTACGACGTCTGCGGCCTCGACGCGGTCCGCCGCGAGGACAGTGACCGCGAGGAGACGATCGAGGCGGCGGCGGTCGTGCTCGCGACCGGGTACGACCCGATCGACCCCCGGTGCAAGCCCCAGTACCGCTACGGCGAGGAGCCGGACGTGATCACGAGCCTCGAGCTCGAGCGGATGATCAACGCTTCGGGCCCGACGGGCGGCGCGCTCCGCCGGCTCTCGAACGGAGAGACGCCGAGGTCGATCGTCTTCATCCAGTGCGTGGGCTCGCGCGACGTCGCGCAGGGGAGGCCCTGGTGCTCGGCCGTCTGCTGCATGCAGGCGATCAAGAACGCCCAGCTGATCAAGGAGAAGTCGCCCGAGACCGAGGTCGCGATCTGCTACATGGACGTCCGGGCGCACGGCAAGGGGTACGAGGAGTACTACGAGCGCGCCCGGACCCTCGGCGTCCGCTTCGTCCGGGGCATGCCCGGCGAGGTCCAGCGCTCGGCGACGGGGCCCATGACCATCCCGGTCGAGGACACGTTCACGGGCGAGATGCTCCGGCTCGAGCCCGAGCTCGTGGTCCTCTCGATCGGCCTCCAGCCGTCCGCGGGGACGGCCGCGCTCGCCAAGGCGGTCGGCGTCGAGCTCGAGGAGTCGGGGTTCTACCGCTCGGCCGACGACGTCTTCGACGCGGTCGCGTCGGGCCGGGGCGGCGTCTACTTCGCCGGCGCCGGCCTCGGGCCGCGGGACATCCCCGACTCGGTCGCCCAGGGCGGGGCCGCCGCGGTCCGCGCCTGCATCGACGCCCTGCGGGTGGAGTAGCGTGGACCGGACGCTCTGGTGGGACCATGCCTCGGACCGCCTCCGGCTGATCGACCAGACCCTGCTCCCGGCGCGGTACGAATCGATCCCGGTCCCCGATGTGGAGACGCTCGTCGAGGCGATCCAGAGCCTCCGCGTCCGCGGCGCTCCCGCGCTCGGCGCGGCCGGCGCGTACGGCGTCGCGCTCGCTGCCCGCGAAGCCGACGCCGACTGCTACCTCGAGGAGGTGGGCCGGCTCGCGAACCGGGTCCGCTCGGCCCGTCCGACGGCGATCAACCTCGCGTGGGGCGTCGACCGGGCGCTCGCCGCGATCGGCGAGGCGACGGACCCCGCCGAGGTCTCCGCCCGGACCCTCGCCGAGGCCGAACGGGTCGCGGACGAGGACATCGCGACGAACCGGGCGCTCGGCGGGCACGGCGCGGCCCTCCTCCGCTGCGACACCACCGTGCTGACCCACTGCAACGCGGGGGCGCTCGCCTGCGTCGGCTGGGGGACCGCCCTCGGGGTGGTCCGGTCGGCCGTCGAGGCGGGCAAGCGCGTGCGCGTCATCGCCTGCGAGACGCGGCCCCTCCTCCAGGGCGCCCGCCTGACCGCGTTCGAGCTCGCCCGCGACGGCATCCCCGTCACCGTCTGCCCCGACTCGGCCGCCGCCGAGCTGATGCGGGAGGGCGGGATCGACGCCGTGATCGTCGGCGCGGACCGGATCACGCGCGATGCGGTCTTCAACAAGGTCGGGACGTATGCGCACGCCATCGCCGCCCGGCACCACGGCATCCCGTTCTACGTCGCGGCCCCGACCTCGACCCTCGACCCGTACCTCGCCGGGACCGAGGTCGAGATCGAGGAGCGGGGCCGGAGCGAGGTCGCCTGCCTCTGCGGGACCCCGACCGTGCCCGACGGCGTGCCCGTTCGAAACCCGGCCTTCGACCTGACCCCGCTCGGGCTCGTCACGGCCGTCATCACCGAGCGCGGCGTCTTTACCGACCCGGCGGAGCTCTTCGGCCCATGGCGCTCCTGACTGGCGCGTTCGCCCCCCTTTTCGAGCTCGTGGGGGCGATCGCCCTCCTGCTGATCGTCGTCGTGGTCGTCGTCGCGGCGGTCCTGCTCGTGCTGACCGTCGCGTCCATCCGCTCGGGCCGGCTCTACTTCCCGCGCCTCCTCCGGCCCGGCCTGACGGCCCTCGAGGGCGTGATGCGGGCGCTCTTCAAGGCGGTCGGGCTCGAGGACCAGGAGATGCTCGCGTTCTTCGTCAAGCTCGGCAACACCATGAACGCGCGGGCCTTCGCCGAGGTCCCGGTCGCCGAGCGGGCGATCTTCCTGCCCCAGTGCCTCCGCAACGCGGCCTGCCCGGCCGACCTGACCCCCGAGGGGCTCCGGTGCAAGCGCTGCCGCCGCTGCACGGTCGGCGAGGCCATGGACCTGCTCGAGGGGCTCGGGTACCGAATCTTCATCGTACCCGGCTCGTCGTTCATCAAGCGGATGGTCAAGAAGTACCGGCCCCGCGCCCTGATCGGCGTCGGGTGCCTGACCGAGGTCAAGGAGGGGCTCGAGATGGCCGACCGGCTCGGGCTCGTCGGGCTCGGCGTGGTGACCCTGAAGGAGGGCTGCGTCGAGACGCTCGTGGAGTGGACCTCGCTCTACGAGGTCGCCCTGCTCGGGCTGCCGGCGTCAGCCGTTCCCGAAGACCTTCACCTGCCGGCCCACGAGAAGCCCGCTGGTGATCCGGCCGTGAATCAGGATCAGCCCGTCCGTGCGGACGTCGCCGACGGTCGCGCCGGGCCGTAACAGGACCGTGCCGCTCGCCTCGATGCCGGCCACGTGCGCCCCGTCGGCGACCGTGACGTCGCCGGTCGACGTGAGGCTTCCCCGCACGGTCGCGTGGTGGCCGACCAGCGCTTCGTGGCAGGCACAGCGCCCGCCGACCGTGCCGTGCGGGCCGAGGTCGAGCCGGCCGTTCACGACGAGATCGCCCCAGACGTGGCAGTCGGACGGCAGGACGAGGTGGCCGGGCACCCGGAGGTTCCCGTCGAAGATCGCGCCCGCCTCGGCGAGGTAGATATCGCCGCACCGTTTCAGCCGCGCCGTGGTCATGTTCTTTCTCTATTCGCGGTCACGCGGTATCAGGATTGTGCGGGTGCATCGATACGGGGCGATGCCGCATGGTCTTCGACAGGGATGGGATGCGTTCGGGCGCCATCATCATCCACACAGTCATCCGCAATGATGCCGCCATCATTGTCGAAGACCGGGTCCAACTCTGTATCGAGCAGGGCGTTGCCCCGACGCCGTTCGTCCCGCCCGGTACCACGGGGCCAGCCGATCTCGACGGCGATGCGCGTTCCGAGGACGTCGACGGCAACGGCCGGATCGACTTCGCCGACGTCGTCTGGCTCTTCACCCACCTCCGAGGCGGGCGGCCTCGCTCCCTCACCTTTTTGCATTCGCGATCGCCTCGAGAACGCTCTGCGCCCCGTCGCCGTGGCGGTGATCCGGCGTCGGCACGGCCGCATGAGTTTTATCGATGCTTCTCCTGCTACTTTATCGTGCGGGTCGCCGCACATATCACATGGATCGCTCGCTCATGTACCGGGTCGTGCTGGCACTCCTGGTCCTCGCCAGCGCCGTGCTCGTGACGCCAGTCCTTGGCGATGTGATCGTCAGCTGGGGCAGTGATACATCTAGCCAAGTATCGCAGACGCCGACGGGCGCCGGGTTCACAGCCGTTGCCGCTGGCGGCGAGCACAGTCTTGCGCTCCGTGCCGACGGCTCGATCGTCAGCTGGGGCAGGAATAATCATAACCAGGTAACAGATACGCCGACGGGCACCGGCTTTACTGCTATTGCCGCGGGCGGCTATCACAGCCTCGCGCTTCGTGCCGATGGGTCGATCGTCAGCTGGGGGTATGATAGTTTTGGCCAGGTGTCGCAGACGCCGGGGGGTACCGGCTTTACAGCCGTTGCCGCTGGCGGTGAGCACAGTCTTGCGCTCCGTGCCGATGGATCGATCGTCAGCTGGGGCCGGAATGATTACGGCCAGGTGTCGCAGACGCCGGCGGGCACCGGGTTCGCGGCCGTTGCCGCCGGCTTTCGTCACAGCGTCGCCCTTCGTGCCGACGGCTCGATTGTCAGCTGGGGCCTGAATATGCATGGCGAGGTGTCGCAGACGCCGACTGACGACGGGTATACGGCCATTGCCGCCGGTCTCTATCATACCGTCGCGCTCCGTCGCGACAGCGCGATCGTCAGCTGGGGCAGTGACGATGCTGGTGAGGTGTCGCAGACGCCGACGGATGCGGGGTATACGGCCATTGCCGCCGGCGGCTATCACAGCCTCGCGCTCCGTCGTAACGGCTCGATCGCCAGCTGGGGCAGCGATACATTCGGCCAGGTTTCGCAGACGCCGACGGGCGCCGGGTTGGCGGCTGTTGCCGCCGGCGATTATTCCAGTGTCGCACTCCATAGTCCGGCGCCGGGGATCGACCTCGAGGCGAACGTCTCGGTCGACGGCGGTGCGACCTGGCTCGACGCGGACTCCGCGACAGGTCCGACGCTCCTGCCAGGCGGGGCCGCACCGCGGTTCAGGTTCGCGGTCACGAACACGGGCAACGTCCCCCTCTCGAATGTCAGGATCACTGACAGCGTCCTGGGCACGATCGGCGTCCCGGGCACGCTCGCCGTGAACGGATCCGCCGAGAGTGTCATGACCGGTTCGTGGGTCGCCGGCCAGCAGACCAACGTCGCAACGGCCAGCGGCACCGGGGCCGGCCAGACCGTCTCCGACTCCGACGCGACCAATTACTTCGGGGCCGCGCCGGCGATCGACGTAGAGCAGGAAGTCTCGGTCGACGACGGCTGGTCGTGGCTCGATGCGGACACCGCCCCCGGGCCGAACTGCGGGAGCGGATTCTCCCCACGGTTCAGGTTCATGATCGAAAACACCGGCAACGTCGAACTCTCGAACGTCGTATTGTCCGACGACGTCTGCGGCGCCATCGTCCTCGGTTCGATCGGCATGGGCGGGGGCATGTCGATCGGCAGTATTACCGCCCCCTGGCACCAGGGACAGTACACGAACGTGGCGACGGTCAACGGCAGCTTCACCGACGACGCCGGAACCACGGCCTCGATATCCGACAGCGATGCCGGGAACTACTTCGGGATCGGGCCGTCCGTCCGCGCCGTGCCGCCCGGCACCGCGCTGCCGACGGACACGAACGGCGACGGGCTGTACGACGACGTGAACGGCAACGGAAGGAAGGATTTCGCCGACGTGGTCCTCTTCTTCAACCAGCTGAGCTGGATCGCGACGAACGAGCCGATGGCGGCCTTCGACTGCAACGACAACGGCCGGATCGACTTCGCCGATGTCGTCTGGCTCTTCAACCACCTCTAGGGAACGGTCAGGCGGCGAGCAACGCCGCGGCCGCGAAGGCGGCGAGCGCAAGGTACATCCCGGCCTTGAGAAGGGTCGTGGCCCGCCCGTCGCGGACGCAGTCGCCGGTCGCGCACCGGACGGCCCGGAGGGCGCCGCCGAGGATCAGGAGGTCGGCCGGCGCGATCAGGGCCAGGTACGGCGCTCCCCACGCGGCATACGGCAGGGCGGAGGCCGCGACCCCGGCGATGGCGAAGAGAAGGGCGAGCCGGACCGTGGGCCGGACCCCGTACCGGACGGGGAAGGTCCGCGCCCCGCCCTCGCGGTCCCCCTCGACGTCCTCTGCCGCTTTCAGCAGTTCGCGGGCGACCGTGCCGAGGGCCGTGATCAACGCCAGCGGGAGGATCTCCTCGAGCCCGGAGATGCCGGCCGCGGCCCCGCCGAAGATGAAGGTCGAGGCCGCGAGGTACGCGACGGCCAGGTGGCCGACGAGGGCGACGCGTTTGAGCCGGGCCGCGTACAGCCAGAGGAGGACGGCGTTGACGGCCGCGATCAGGGCAGGGACCGGTCCGGCGGGGACCGCGGCGAGGACGCCGGCGAGGAAGAGGAGGGCTGCGTACCGCGCCGCGCCGCGCGCCGAGACCCGGCCCGACGGGATCGGCCGCTCGGGCCGGTTCACGGCGTCGATGGCGGCGTCGTAGTAGTCGTTGATTGTGTTCCCGGCCCCGGTGATGAAAACGACGGCAAGAAAGAGGCCCGCCATGACCGGGCCCGGCGCGCCGCCCGCGATCAGGAAGGCGAGGAGGGCGACCAGGCCCGAGACGACGGCGTTGGTCGGGCGGAGAATGGCAAGGTAACCGGGCAGCACGGGGTCCACCGAAACGGGCGTGGAGGGATTTGAACCCCCGACCATCAACTTAGGAGGCTGACGCCCTATCCTGACTAGGCCACACGCCCAATGCCTCAATACGTCGGCCGTCAGAGGTATAATGCTTGCGCGATAATCCGATGGACCTCGTTCCGGTCACGGAGGGGGGCACGACGGTCCTGGTCCCGGTCCCGGACCCGACAGCCTCCTTCCCCCCGGGAACGGCGCCGGTCTTCTACAACCCGCGGATGGCGATCAACCGCGACGCTACCGTCCTCTTCCTTCGCGCCCTCCCGCCCGAGCAGAAACCGCTCGACTACCTCGACGCGATGGGCGCGACCGGCCTCAGGGGCCTCCGCGTGGCTCGCGAGACGGGCGTCCCCGTGACGATCAACGACCGGAGCCCGCGGGCGCTCGGGCTCGCGGCCGCGAACGCGGAGCGGCTCGATCTCGCGGTCGAGACCGTCCGCTCGGACGCGAACGCGCTGCTGTCGTCGCGCCGGTTCGGCGCGGTCGACCTCGACCCGTTCGGCTCGCCGGCGCCGTTTACGGACGCGGCCTGCCGTTCGGCCGTCCGGTACCTCCTCGTGACCGCGACGGACACGGCCCCGCTCTGCGGCGCCCATCTCAGGGCTGGCATGCGCCGGTACTTCGCCCGGCCCATGAACACCGAGTACCACGCCGAGGTCGGCCTCCGCATCCTCCTCGGCTTCGTGGTCCGCGAACTCGTCAAGTACGACCGCGGGCTCGTCCCGCTCTGCTGCTTTGCCCGCGAACACTTCGTCCGGCTCCACCTCGGCCTCTCGGAGGGCGCGGCCGCCGGCGACGCGACCCTCGCCCGGATCGGGTACGTCCACCAGTGCCGGCGCTGCCCGGGTCGGGCGGAGCAGCAGGGGCTTCTGCCGGAACCGACGCCCTGCCCCGACTGCGGAAACGCGACCACGCCCGTCGGCCCGCTCTGGCTCGGCGCGATCGGCGACCCGGCCACGATCGCCGCGATGCGCGAGGCCGTCGCGGGCGCGACACTCGCGCGGGGGACGGCGCTCGACCGTCTCCTCGCGCTCCTTGAGGCCGAGCTCCCGATGTCCACATTCTACGACTACCACGTCCTCGCGAAGCGGCAGGGGGTCTCGCCGCCCGCTATCGGGATCGTCCTCGAACGACTGAAAACGGAAGGGTACCGGGCGAGCCGGGCCCACTACACCGGAACGGCCCTCAAGACCGACGCGCCGCTCGAGAGCGTGCTCGCGGCCATCAGCGGGCCGTGATAATCGTCAGCAGGTCGCCGTCGTCGAGGTGGTGCGGCAGGCCGACCCGCTGGCCCGGGTGCTTGACCGAACCGCCCCAGACCCGGGCGTACCGGAATTTGTCCACGAACTCGCGGTGGAGCTTGCGGCAGACGTCCTCGACGGTCGCGGTCGTCCGGACGATGAGGGGCTCGTCCAGGTCGGCCGGACCGCCCGCGGGCTTGAGAAAGACCCGCATGAACCCGAGCCGGTCGTAGATCTCGTCCTTGAGCTCCTCCATGTGGTAGCCCGTCGCGGCCGAGATCATCTGCGGGCGATCGCCGAACCGCCCGGCAAGGTCCCGCTCGATCTGGTCGCGGGTCTCCGCGTCGACCAGGTCGACCTTGTTGACCGCGATCAGCGCCGGGACGTAGACGCGGTTGCCGATCATGGCGTCGATCAGCTCGTCCTGGGTCGAGTTGCCCCGGATCAGCACGTCCGCGTTCATGATCTTGTTCTCGTTCAGGATCGACCGGATCTCGTCGACGTCGAGGTCGAGGGCGCCCACGGCGTGGACCTGGACCCCGCCCGAGCTGGTCTTCTTGATCGTGATGTCGGGCTTCGGGGTGTTGACGCGGATCCCGGCGTCGTAGAGCTCGCGGAGGAGGACGTCGACGTGGGCCTCGTTGAAGACGTCCACGAGCACGACGATGAAGTCGGCGCCGCGCACGACCCCGATCACCTCCTTGCCCCGGCCCTTGCCCATCGCGGCGCCCGCGATCAGGCCCGGGATATCGAGGATCTGGATCTTCGCGCCCTTGTGCTCGAGCGCGCCCGGCACGACGGTCAGGGTCGTGAACGCGTACGCGCCGACCTCCGAGTTCGTGCCCGTCAGCTTGTTCAGCAGGGTCGACTTCCCGACCGACGGGAAGCCGACGAGGACCACGGTCGCGTCCCCCGACTTCTTGACCGTGAAGCCCTCGCCGCCGCCGGCCGACTTGATGGCGCGCATGACGGCCTCGTCGCGGAGCCTCGCCATCTTCGCCTTGATCCGGCCGATATGCTTCGAGGTCGCCTTGTTGTACGGCGTCCGCTCGAGCTCCTCCTGCAACTCCCGGATCTGATCGTCGATGCCTGCCATGCGCTGGGTCTCCTAACGGTTCGTGCCGATGGCTATTAGGTATGTGGGTCCGGGCCCCGGGCCGGTCCCGCCTTATATGGACGGGCTGCGGTGACAGGCAGGTTTATGTCTCGGGCACGGCAACATGAATGACGCACCTGCTGCTATAGTGTAGTCCGGCCAATCATGAAGGACTCTCACTCCTTCGACTGGGGTTCGAATCCCCATAGCAGCATTTTCGCAGTCTCCCGCGCGACAGAGACTCTTTTCGACGCCCCCGTTCCCCGGAGGCGAATCGTGGTCCGGCCGTTTTCCCCCTAGTCGACCGCCCGCCGTTCGACGATCGGGTGAGGATTCCGCAGCCGCAACGGCGAGTCGCGCCGAGAAACCGACTAGCGCGTGCCGGAATCGGCGACGGCCGTGGGGACGGGTTCGTGGGGCGCGCGGTTCGGCTCCCCTCCGGCCCCGGCCTCCGGTACCGCTTCGCCGCAGAGGGCCTCCCACGCCGAGAGGTTGTTCGTGCACCCGGGGTCCGGCGCCCGCAGGTCGTGGAAATACGCCCATGCCCGTGCCCGGCACCCGCCGCAGATCAGGTTATTGTCGCACCCCCCGCACGAGCCGCAGAGCAGACTCCTGTCGCGGAGCTCGTCGAGCACGCCGGAACCGTGCCAGATATCGAGGAACGAGCGATTCCTGACGTTTCCGAGAGGTATGGGCATGAAGACGCACGGCTGCACGTCCCCTTCCGGCTCGATGCTGCAGTACAGCCGCCCCGCTCCGCAACCGCCGATAAAATCGGCGAGTATCCTCGCTATCCCGGTCAGTTCCTGGCCGGGATAGAAATGCCCGACCGGGACCCCCGCCTCCTCGTCGACCGCGACCCGAGCGAACAGGGGAGCGGTCGAGAGAACGTCCGGCGTCGCCCCGGACCGGTCGATCTCCAGCACCATCCGGAGGAGGTCGTTCCGCTGGCAGGGCGTGATGTCGTGCGCGGCCAGCCCCGTCCCCCGTCCCGTCGGGATGAAGTTGAAGCACATCAGGCGGTTCACGCCGAGCTCCTCGCCGAGGGTGTAGATGGCGGGGAGCTGGTCGATGTTCTCGCTCGTCACGGTCGTCGCGATGCAGGTGTACAGCCCCGCGTCCACGCACGCGGCGATCCCGGCGACGGAGCGATCGAAGGCGCCCGGGATCCCGCGCATGCCGTCATGGCTGGCCGCGTCCTTCCCGTCGATCGAGATCTCCACGTACTCGACCCCGGTGGCCTGGAGCCGCGCCGCCATGTAGGGGGTGATGAGCGTCCCGTTGCTCGCGAGCGCCACGTACATGCCGTTCTGTCCGGTGTACTCGGCGAGCTCGAAGAAGTCCTTCCGCAAAAGGGGTTCCCCCCCGGAGAAGGCGATGACCACCACGCCCGCGGCGGCGAGCTCGTCGACGAGCCGCTTCGCTTCGGCCGTATCGAGCTCGGCGGGAAGCGCCTGCTGCGCGTCCTGGTAGCAGTGCCTGCATCTCAGGTTGCTGCGGTGCGTCATGTCCCAGACGACGAGGAACGGGGCGTTCACGATCTGCGGCCGCGTGATGCCGTAGCGGGCAATCCCGGTGAGTACGTTCACCAGCCCTCGCTTCCAGATCGGGTTCCGCAGCCCCCGTTTGATCTCCTCCTCCCCGACACCGAAGCTGTCGCCACCGGCGCGGATCGTCCTTCGCAGGATCCGGGACGCCTGCCTGCATCTCCAGCAGGTCTCCTTCTCGTTGCCGAGGTACAGGTCGATCGCGTTCGTCAGCCGGTTCCCGCACTCGTCGTCGGTCGCGACGAACCTGAGCATCGTCCGCGACACGGGATTTCCCAGCCAACGTTCAACGGAAGCCATTGCTGTCTTAATTTCGTCAGTCATGGAAACCCGTGCCGTATTTTGAGTTCTCCTGATGCGCTCCCCTTCTTATACGTTGTCCTCGTTCCGCACCACGTCCGACGCCCGGTTCCGAACGAGCAGGTGGTCGACCAGGTGGGTGGCCGGACGAGAGCGCACAGGGGCTCGTTCGATCCTCTGCATCCCGAAGGGCCGTACCGCGTGGGCTCGATCCGGCGGACGCAGGCGGCGGCCGTTACGGACAGCCCGACCCCCTCGCACCGACGGCTCCGCGCGCGAGGCGTCCGGCAGTAAATGCAGTCAGCTTAACATCATCCATTAATCCCGCCCGGTCCGAAGAATTGGTGTGGAACATATCAGGATCGAGACGATCACGGTCCTCCCCGGGACGGCGAAGGACGGCCGGCCCGAGCCGTTCGACGAGCTCGTCATCCGCGCCGGCGATACGGTCTCGATCGTCGGCCCGACGGGCTCGGGAAAGTCAGCCCTGATCAACGACATCGAGGTCTTCGCCCAGCAGGACACGGTGACCGGCCGGACCGTGCTGGTGAACGGCGAGGCCCCGCCCGAGCTGATCTGCCGGGACCCTGCGAACAAGCCGATCGCGATGATCGCGCAGACGAGCAAGTGCCTGGCGGACCTGCGGGTCGGGCAGTTCCTCGGCATGCACTGCTCTGCCCGCGGGCTGGACCCGGGCCGGACCGTCGACGAGACGATCGCGCTCGCGAACGAGTTCACGGGCGAGGCCGTCGGGGGAGAGATGCGCATGACCTCACTCTCCGGCGGGCAGACGCGGTCGTTGATGATCGCCGACGCTCTGCTGGTCAGCAACACCCCGATCATCCTCCTCGACGAGATCGAGAATGCCGGGATCTTCAAGGACCGGGTGATCGCCCGCCTGCGCGAGTACGGCAGGGCCGTCCTCTTCGTGACTCACGACCCGTTCGTGGCCCTCCTCTCGGATCGGCGGATCGTGATGCGGAACGGGGCCGTCACGGCCGTCCTCGAACCGGGCGGAGCCGAGGCCGACGCGCTCGGAGCGATGGCCGAGATGGACACCCGGCTCCACCTGATCCGCGAGCGGATCCGGGCCGGCGAACTCCTTACGGGAGGGCTCTAGCGTGCGCCTCCTGATCGTGGCCGGCCCGCCGAGCGCGGGCAAGACGGCCGTGGTCCGGCAGCTCCTCCGGCAGTTCGCGGGCCGGATGCAGGCCGCATATCTCAAGATCGACGTGGTCCAGGCCTTCGAGGACGAGGAGCTCGCGGCAGAGTTCGGAATTCCCACGAAGAAGGTCTACTCGGGCGACCTCTGCCCGGACCACACGGGAATCATGGTCCTCGCGGACGCGCTCGCCTGGGCGGGAGAGCAGGGGGCCGACCTCCTGATCGTCGAGTCCGCCGGGCTCTGCCTCCGCTGCACGCCGTACACGACCCAGTCGCTCGGGATCGTGGTGCTGCCCGCGGTCTCGGGGACGAACGCGCCCCTGAAGATGGCGCCCATGATCGCGTTCGCCGACGTCGCGGTGGTGACCAAGACCGACCTCGTCTCGCAGGCCGAGAAGGAGGTCTTCCGCGAGGCGATCCGGCGCGTGACGCCGGGGATCGATCTCATCGAGACGAACGCGGTCGAGGGGACCGGCCTCCGGTACCTCTTCCGCGCGGTCGAGGCCTGCCCGGCGATCCAGGACCCGTCGGCGATCGTGCTCCGCGGGGCTCCGCCGCTCGGGGTCTGCACGATCTGCGCCGGGAAGAAGGAGATCGGCTGGCGCCACCACTTCGGGGTCGTGCGGACCCTGGAGGCGGCCGACGAGCTCTACCGGGGGGACTGAAGGCGATGGCCTGGGAGCCGCCGGGCAAGGACTGCGGGGCCTGCGGGGTCCGCAGCTGCCGCGACTTCGCCGAGGGGCTGCGGGCGGGAACGCGGGTCCTCGCGGACTGCCCGCACCGGGTCCGCCGCCTCGACCTGGACGAGACGGCGCTGCTGCAGGTCTACGACGGGATCGACCTGCTCGGCTCCGAGTACGACTTCATCCTCCGGCCGCTGCCGGGCGAGCCCTCGGCCCAGCGGTATATCCAGCCCTACCGCCCCGAGCTGGTCGAGCAGTGGGGGATCGGCCCCGGCGCGATCGTGATCGGCCGGCCCGTGGACCCCGGGTGCCCGATCCAGCACGTCCTCCGCGTCCTCGATGCCGACCCGGTCGCGGGGATCCTCCGCTGCCACACGGTCGGGCCGCTCGCGGCCCGGCGCAGTGCCGAGGTCTTCGACCTCCGGGCGTACCGGGAGGTCGCGTTCGAGGGGCGGGCGGACCTGGTCCAGACCGAGCCGGAGATCGGCTTTCGCGCCCGGTTCCTGCCGGCGAGCTGCATGCGGCAGATCGCGCACACGGGCGTGGTCATGATGGCGCTGAAGAAGTCGTTCGGGTACCACGTCCGCCTCGAGGACATCCAGATGCACGGCAAGCGGCAGAACCTTCTCAAGGAGACCAAGGTCAAGACGGGCGCGACTGTCACGCTCGAGGGGCCGTCCGGGCCGGACCGCGAGGTCGTGATCAACGGCGTCCGGGCGTACGTCGCCGATAGACCGGCTCCAAAGACCGGCGGAGGCGACGGGACGGGAAAGGGCCACGGCGGCGGAAAGCACCGCGGCGGAGAGCGATGACGGCGGCGTGCGCCGTTCGCGTCGCGGGCGCGCTCCTCCTTCTCGCCCTCGCGCTCCTGGCCGCCGTCCCGGTCCAGGCCGAGCCCTTCTCCGGCTACAACAACATCTTCGTCTCCGTCGCGAACGACGCCGGCCCGCACTACGACTCGTTCGACAACGGCACCTACTCCATCCGGTTCGAGGGCGAGACCCGCGGGCAGAACGCCCTGCACGTCACGACGGACCCGTCCGCGCCGTACGGCCAGGTGACCTTCACGTCGAACCGGTCGGGCACACTCTATGTCTCGGACACCGGCGGCAAGGGGTACGAGGACGACTGCCTCCTCCTGGTCAGTGTCCGCGAACCCGTTCCTGACGACTTCCGGTTCCGTGTCGTCGCGCACGGGCACCGGTGGACGCCGAACCCGATCAGCAACCGGGCGCCGGAGACGTACACCTACGCCGGCACGACCCTCGACGAGACCTTCACCGCGGCCGATCTCCGCTACGGCCCGCAGTCCTGGCGGCCCTGCGGCGGGCCGGGCTACCCGGTCTACGACGGCCAGGAGACCGGAAACGAATCCGTCCGGTTCCGCTCGATGTTCGTGGACCTGAACGCCGGCGTCCTCGGCCGGAACGCGTCGGGGGTGGGCAGCCTCCCCGACAAAGGAGCCGTCCGGGTTGAGTATACTCTGGAAGGGTCCGCGTCGCAGGTGGCGCTGAACGCGTACGCGTTCTGCAACCTCTCGAACAACGGCGCGACCATGATCGCCTGGACGAACCGGCTCGTCGGCGGGAGCGGGTACAGCGGGTACACGGTGAACGCGACGCCTGGAGCCGCGATGGCGCCGTTCGCCGGCCAGGCGGCGGCGCCGCGCGACCTCGACGGCGACGGCCGGTACGAGGACGTGGACGGCAACGGCCGGCGCGAGATCGGCGACGCCGTCATTCTCGCCCTCAGCATCGACGAGATCCGGGCGCACCGGCCGATCGCCGCGTTCGACTTCGACCGGGACGGCCGGGTCGGGCTCCGGGACGCGCTCCGGCTCCTCCTCGGGCCGTGACGGCCCCGGGTCCGATCTTTCGCTCGCGTCCCGCACCCGCTGGTGCTTGCCTCCGATTCCATGACGGCCGGGGGAATGCGGTCGAAGGCCGGCGATAGGGCATGCCGGCGGAATGAGAGACACGAACGCCTCTCCCGTGTCTCCGTCCGGCCTGTGTAATGAGAATTGCTTGGCCCGAGGGAAATATTTAATAAATTACAATGACCTGTCTGGACCGGAGACGACCATGCAGACAAGCGCTCGAAACCAGGTGCCGGGAACGGTCAGGACGATCAAGAAGGGACCGGTGAACACCGAGGTGATCGTCACGATCGCGGGAGGCGCCGAGATCGTCTCGGTGATCACCACGTACTCGGCCGAGAAACTGGGGCTGAAAGAGGGCTCGAAGGTCTACGCGATCATGAAGGCGTCCGAGGTGATGATCGGCACGGACTGAGCCGTCCTCCCTCTTCGTTTCACAGCCGTCAGAACCGCGTCGCAAGCAGGGCGTCGAGGTACTCGAAGGTCCGCGCCCGCTGCTCAGGACTGAACCAGACCTCGACCTCGGGCGACCCGACCACGAGGTCGATCTCGAGGAGGCCGAACTTGTGGACGACGACGATCCGGTCGTTGCCGACCGTCCGGACGTACTCTTCCTGCCCGTTCAGGATCGCCCGCACGTCCTCCGCGGTGACCGGCCGGGAGAGCCGGTAGACCCGCCGTTCCCAGTCCGGATACGGCGGGACGGGGTCGCGGAACCTGGACTCCATCATCATAGTGCAGGTCCCGCCCGGCTGATAAAACGATCCCCCGGTCGTCGCCCCGCGACTCTCGTCGGGGGCCCGGGCCATCGCCGCTCCGATTGTCGAGGTGCGGAAAAGTTCACGTACATATGTTGACAGATCCTCGAAGAAAACGATAAAAATTATACAGGATCTCCTCCAATAGGTGATCGGTCGATTCCGCCGTCCACCGACGGTCCATGCACCCGCGAGCACGGCGGGACCGTCGGGACGGCCCTGCCCCCTCTCCCGCACTGACAGTCAGCATCCATCACAGGTCGGGCCGCCCGGGCCGGAATCGACTGGGGCGGGCGGCCCGCCACCCTCTCGTTCTCGCTCTGTTCGCGTTCCCGCACGCGGCGGGGCGGCGCTGACTCCCTCTCGAGCACCGGAGGGCCGGGCGACGCGGAGATCGGCGATCTCCTTCGACCCTCGATCAGGGAAGCAGTGGCGACGGAGAGCCCACGGATCGGTCCGGTACGTCCTCTCATCCCCTCGCCGGGACGTAATTGTGAGATCAGTATACGTAGTTCAATAAACTTCGTAATTTATCGATCCCTCCATTCCAAGTTTTCGCCAAGGGAAATGCGGACGGATAGGCGGAGCTCGCCCCACGCGCTGCCCGCTGTCCGGAGAGTCAGGCCGTTCCACGGAGGGCGGCACCCGCGTCTCCCTCAAGGTGAACGACCCATGGCACATCGATTGCGACTCGATCTGATTCTGATAACGCTTCTCACGGCATCGCTCCTGGTGCTGGCACCCGTCGCGGCCGGATCCGCGGCACCGACGGCGAACTTCACGGCGGACGCCACGAACGGCACGGCGCCGCTCGCGGTCCAGTTCACGGATTCCTCGACCGGGTCTCCCACCGGCTGGGCCTGGTACTTCGGCGACGAGAACGTCACCGCTCCCTGGACGCAGGTGAACGCGAGCGCCGCGTGGTCGGCACGATGGAACAGCTGCAGCGTGGCCCTGCCCGACGGCAGCATCGTCCTGATGGGCGGCCAGACGAGCGGCGGCGACGTGAACGACGTCTGGCGCTCGACCGACAGCGGCGCGACCTGGACCCAGCAGACCGGGAACGCGTCATGGTCGGCGCGGCACAGCGCCAGCAGCGTTGTGCTCGCCGACGGCAGCATCCTCCTGCTGGGCGGTACGGCGAACGAAGGCGGCACCCACGACAACGACGTCTGGCGGTCGGCGGACAGGGGCGCGACCTGGACGCAGGTGACCGCGAATGCCACCTGGTCGGCACGCTTCGGACAGAGCGCCGTGCTGCTTCCCGATGGCAGCATCGTGGTGATGGGCGGATGTGTCACCGGCCCGGTGAACGACGTCGGGCGCTCCACCGACGGCGGCGCGACCTGGACGCAGATGACCGACCACGCCGGGTGGTCGGCGCGGTACTTCTACAGCGGCGCGGCCCTGCCCGACGGCAGCATCGTCGTGATGGGCGGGTACAACGGCGGCATGCTGGGCGATGTCTGGCGGTCGACCGACAACGGCGCGACCTGGACGCAGCAGACAGCCAGCCCCGGGTGGTCGTCGAGGAACAATATCGCCACCGTCGCCCTGCCGAACGGCGACCTCCTGCTCCTCGGAGGGTATGCCAGCGGGAGCCGGCTCAACGACGTCTGGCGGTCGAGCGACCGGGGTGTCACATGGACCCGGCTCACGACCAGCGCCTGGTCGACGGGACGCTCCAGCCCCGCGGCCGCCGTGCTGCCCGACGGCAGCGTCATGGTGCTGGGCGGATATTCCGGTTCCGGACCGGTGAACGACGTCTGGCGGCTCGCGACCGCCGGGTCGTCGGCGCAGAACCCGTCGTATACCTACACCGTGCCGGGCACGTACAGCGTGACCCTGATTGCATCGAACGCCGACGGCAGCGATACCGAGACCAGGACCGGGTACATCACGGTCGGCTACGCCCCCCCGGTCGCGAACTTCAGCGCGAGCGTCACGAGCGGTGTCGCCCCGCTCTACGTCAGGTTCACCGACGCGTCGACCGATTACCCGACGAACTGGTCGTGGGAGTTCGGTGACGGCGCCACCTCGCCCCTCCAGAATCCGACGCACACGTACCTGGCCGGCGGGACGTACACCGTGAACCTCACGGCCACGAACCCGGGTGGGTCCGGCACCGTCTCGAAGACCGGGCTCATCACGGTGACGGCCGCACCATCGGAAAGCGGCCTCGCGAACTCGTCGTGGCCGCGGTTCGGCATGGACAGCCGGAGCACGGGCCAGTCGCCCTACCTCGGGCCGCAGGCAGCGACCGTCGCGTGGAGTTATTCGACCGGCGGCGCCATCCAGTATGCCGGGCCTTCCATCGGCGCCGACGGGACCGTCTACGTCGGGAGCTACGACGGCAAGCTCTATGCGTTCAACCCGGACGGAACGGTCAAGTGGACGTACGCCACGTTGAACAGGATCTTCGGCACGCCGGCGATCGGCGCAGACGGAACGATCTACGTCGGGTGCTACGACAAGAGTCTCTACGCGCTCAACCCTGACGGGACCCTGAAGTGGAGTTCTGCCACCGGCAACTACATCTACGGCTCGCCGGCGATCGGCGCGGACGGCACTGTCTACGTGGGCAGCTACGACAAGAAATTCTACGCCCTCAACCCCGACGGGACGCAGAAGTGGAACTTCACCGCCGGGAGCTACTTCTACTACACGGCGCCGACGATCGGCGCGGACGGGACCATCTACATCGGGAACTACGACAACAAGCTCTATGCGTTCAACCCGGACGGAACGGTCAAGTGGGCGTACGCCACGGGGAACCGGATCTACGGCGCAGCGGCAATCGGTTCCGACGGGACCATCTACGTCGGGAGCTACGACAAGAAGGTCTACGCGCTCAACCCTGACGGGACCAAGAAGTGGAGTTCTGCCACCGGCAACTACATCTACGGCTCGCCGGCGATCGGCACGGACGGGACCGTGTACGTCGGGAGTTACGACAAGAAGGTCTATGCGTTCAACCCCGACGGTACACTCAAGTGGAATTACCTCACCGGGAACTACATCTACGGTTCGCCGGTGATCGGCGCAGACGGGACCGTGTACATCGGCAGCTACGACAAGAAGGTCTACGCGTTCAATCCTGACGGGACACTCAAGTGGAGTTACCTCACCGGCAACTACATCTACGGCTCGCCGGCGATCGGTGCGGACGGGACCCTCTACATCGGGTCCAACGATAACAAGGTCTACGCCTTCCGCGACATCGCCCCCGTGGCGAACTTCACCTCGGACGTCCGCCCGGGGACGGCTCCGCTGACGGTCGCCTTCACCGACACCTCGCTCTACGGCCCGACCGACTGGTCGTGGGCGTTCGGCGACGGCGAAACCTCCGTCAACCAGAGTCCGACCCACACGTACACGGCGGCCGGCAACTACACGGTCACCCTGACGGCGACGAACGCGAAGGGGAACGACACCGAGACCAAGACGGACTACGTCGTCGTCTCCGAGACCACGCTGCCGGTCGCGAACTTTTCCGCGAGCGCCACGAACGGCACGGCGCCGCTCTTCGTCCGCTTCACCGACACCTCGACCAATTTCCCGTCCTCGTGGCGCTGGGACTTCGGCGACGGGGACACCTCGACCGAACGGAACCCGACGCACACCTACCTGGCCGCGGGCACGTACACCGTGAACCTCACGGCCTCGACGGCCGTCGGCAACGACACCGAGGAGAAGACCGGGCTCATCGTGGTGACGGCCCCGGTGCCTGCCCCGGTTGCCGGCTTCTCGGCCGTTCCGACCAACGGGACGAGCCCATTGACGGTCCAGTTCACGGACGCATCCACCGGTTCCCCCACGGGATTCGCGTGGTACTTCGGCGATGAGAACTGGACGTCATGGACCCAGATGACCGCCGGCGCCGCGTGGCCGGTGGCACGGGGCGCCATCGCGAGCGTGGCCCTGCCCGACGGCAGCATCGTGCTGATGGGTGGGGGTGACGCCAGCAATCTCAACAGTATCTGGCGGTCGACAGACAGCGGCGCGACCTGGACGCTGATGACCGCGAATCCCGGATGGACGGGACGGTGGGGGTTCACCGCCAACCTGCTGGCCGATGGCAGCATCGTCATGATCGGCGGCGGGGTCGGCGGGAATAACGACAAGAACGACGTCTGGCGGTCGACGGACAAGGGTGCGACCTGGACGCAGATCACGGCCAGTGCCTCGTGGCCCGCGCGCGACGGTCACACCAGCGTCGTGCTGCCCGACGGCAGCATCGTCCTGATGGGCGGCTACTGGGGCGGCACCTATCGGAACGACGTCTGGCGCTCGACGGACAATGGCGCCACGTGGACGCAGATGACCGCCAGTGCCGGCTGGTCGAACAGAAACGGTCACGCGAGCGTGGCGCTGGCCGACGGCAGTATCGTCCTGATGGGCGGCTACGACGGCACTACGTACAAGAACGACGTCTGGCGCTCGACGGACAACGGCGCGACCTGGACCCGGCAGACGGCCGCTCCCGGATGGGCGGCACGGTGGGGTCAGACCGCCCACATGCTGCCCGATGGCAGCATCGTCATGCTGGGCGGAGGTACGGGCAGCACCAGGTACAACGATGTCTGGCGGTCGACGGACAGCGGCGCGACCTGGACGCAGATGGCGAATGCCGAATGGTCGCCGCGGCGGGCTCATACGAGCGTTCTGCTGCCCGATGGCAGCATCGTCCTATTGGGCGGATTCAACGGCAGCAGCAATGTGAACGACGTCTGGCGGCTCGCGACGGCCGGCTCGTCGGCGCGCGATCCGTCGCACACGTACGCGCTCCCCGGGAACTACACGGTCGCGCTCCAGGCGTACAACGACGGCGGCGCCGACTCCGAGGTGAAGACCGGGTACATCACGGTGGAGGCCTCATCCGTCACGATGCCGGTCGCCAATTTCAGCGCGAACGTGACGAACGGCACCGCGCCGCTTGCGGTCGCGTTCACCGACAGCTCGACGGGCGAGAACATCACCGCCCGCGCCTGGGACTTCCAGAACGACGGGATCGTTGACTCGACCGAGACAAACCCGACATTCACGTACGCGACGGCCGGGAATTATACGGTGAACCTCACGGTCACGAATGTCGGCGGCTCGGACTCCGAGGTCAGGACCAATTACATCACCGTCACCGGGCTGGCAACGCCGACGCCGACCGTGAACGAAACGCCGACGGTCACCCCGACGCCGACGGTTACGACGCCCGAAACGGGCCCGCTGCCGGCGCCGCGGCATATCTTCATCGCGCCCGCCAACGGCGCGAAGTACGACCTCGACGGCGCCGTGTACGGCACGGGCAACAACGGCACGTACTACATCAAGGCCGACGGCGGCGGATTGAACGAACTCCACCTCACCAACGACGTGGCCTCGCCGTACGGCCAGGTGACCGCGAGCACCGCGACGTCGGGAACCTTCTGGGTCACGAACACCGGCGGACGCGGCTTCGACGACACCATCGTCCTCCTGGTCTCGGTCAAGGGCGACCTCCCCGACGA
>JBDKUZ010000026.1:0-24579 GCA_039679395.1 Methanospirillum sp.
CATATATCGCGAGCCACGACCTCCAGGAGCCGCTCCGGATGGTGACCAGTTATCTCCAGCTCCTCGAGCGGCGGTACCGCGACCAGCTCGACCAGGACGCCCGGGAGTTCATCGGGTTCGCCGTCGATGGGGCCCAGCGAATGCAGCAGCAGATCATGGACCTCCTGACGTACTCGCGCGTGACGAGCCGGGGCCAGCCCCCGACGCCCGTGGACACGGCGGCGGTCCTGGCCGAAGCGATCACGCGGCTCGAGGTCAGCATCGCCGAGACCGGGGCCGAGATCAGCATCGGCCTCATGCCCGAGGTCCGCGCCGACCCGTCCCAGCTCGTCCAGGTCTTCCAGAACCTGATCGGGAACGCCCTCACCTTCCGGTCGAGCGAGCCTCCGCGGATCCGGGTCGAGGCCGTGATGGAAGAGGACGCGGTCCGGTTCTCGGTCGCCGACAACGGGATCGGGATCGCGCCGGAGTACCACGACCGGATCTTCCAGATGTTTCAGCGGCTTCACCCACGCGACCGTTACCCCGGTTCGGGGATCGGCCTCGCGATCGTTCAGCGGATCATCGAACGCCATGGCGGACGGGTCTGGCTCGAGTCGACCGAGGGCGAGGGATCGACCTTCTATTTCACAATACCGTTCAACCCGCCGGGGGGGGATGCATGATGAACAGAGAAATGTCGGGATCGCACCATCAGGGCATGTCCCCGGCGTCCGTCGGAGACGGCGATACCGACAAGCGGCGCGAAATCCTGCTTGTCGAGGACAGTCAGGGAGACATTCGGCTGATCCGCGAGGCCCTTCGCGAGATCTGCGGCGGTCATGTACTCCACGTCGTCAACGACGGCGTCGAGGCGCTCGCCTTCCTCCACCGGACTGGTGCCTACGTCTCGGCGCCGCGCCCGGACCTGATCCTGCTCGACCTGAATTTACCGAGGAAGAACGGACGCGAGGTGCTCTACGAGATCAAGCGCAACCAGCAGCTCCGGGGGATACCCGTCATCGTCCTGACCATCTCCACGGCGGAGGAGGACATCATCACCGCGTATCGCTATCACGCGAACTGCTACGTGATAAAACCCGTCAACCTCGACAACTTCTTCCGCGTTCTCAAGTCGATCGAGCGCTACTGGCTCTCGGGGGATCATCCCGGAGGCGGAGAAGTCCATGTCGGGTGACCGTGTCCCTCTTCTCCTGATCGAGGATAACCCGGCCGATCTTCGACTCCTGGCCGAGCTCCTGGAGGAGGCTGCTCCGGGCCTGTTCAGGGTCGAGCCGGCGCGCCGGCTCTCGGAGGGACTCGAAGCCCTCCGCACCGGCCCGTTCGCGGCGATCATCCTCGACCTCTCCCTTCCCGATACCGACGGCGTCGGGGCGATCAGGATCGTTCGCGAGGCCGCTCCCTCCACGCCCGTCATCGTCCTCTCGGGATTGCTCGACGGCGAGGTCCGGCGCGTCGCCGCCGAACAGGGAGCGGCCGCGAGTTTTGTCAAAGGGGAGGAGTCGATCGCGCCGCTCGTTGCCGCAATCGACGAACTCATCCGCGAATGCCCCTAAATTCAGCGCCGATTGAAGAGAATGTATATAATCGTTTAACGCCATTAGGCGCCTCATATGGTCCCTCCGGCCTCATCCGACAGGCTGCACCTGCTGCTCATCGAAGATAACGCCGGCGACGTCAGGCTGATCCGCGAGGCCTTCAGAGATCACGGCCAGGCGGTCGAGATCATGGTGGCCCGCGATGGGGTCGATGCGCTCGACTATCTGCGCGGTTCCGGCATCTCGAGACCGCGCCCGGACCTGATCCTTCTCGATCTGAACCTGCCGCGGAAGAGCGGCCGCGAAGTTCTCCGCGAGGTGAAGGCCGACAAAGGGCTCAGCGCGATCCCCGTCATCATCCTGACAACGTCGGCCACCGATGAGGACATTGCGTTCTCCTACCAGACGCATGCCAACACCTACATCGTCAAGCCGGTCAACCTGGACCGGTTTCTCGAGGTGATTGGCTCGATCGGAGCGTACTGGTCCCGCGTCGCATGTCTTCCCGGAGAGCCTGGCGGCAACAACGGCAACCCCGCCGCCCGCCCGTCCTGATCGGCGCCGTCGCCTCCACTTCTCGTCTGCATGTAGTCGGACCGCGCAAACTACATAAACGAGTCCGCGCAAGTATAACCCTGAGCCCCGCCGGACAGATGAAATACGGCAAAATCCGGGCTCGAAGGGGCATCGGGGACCAATTCAACGCCCGATAGGGAGAGTTACGCTAGGATGACACCTGTCAGCAACGATCTGCGCAGGGCCCGAGCCGGGCCGGGTAGGGGGAGGCGGTGACCACGGACCCAGAGCCACTCCGGGTATTGCTGGTCGAGGACAACCCGGGCGACGCGCGCCTCGTCCGCGAGATGCTCGCCGAGATGAACACCGAGCGCTACGACGTGACGCCTGTCGATCGGCTGTCTGAAGCCCTGGCCAACCTTTCCGGGCGGCCGTTCGACGCAATCCTGCTCGACCTGAATCTGCCCGACAGCTACGGTCTCGCGACGCTGATCCAGATTCGCGCAGTCGCCCCGCATGTTCCGGTGATCGTTGTCTCCGGCCTCGCCGACGAGGAGATAGCGATCCACGCTCTGCGCGAAGGTGCGTATACCTACCTCGTCAAGGGGCAGATGAACGGCTACCTCCTCAACCGCTCTATCCGCTACAGCATCGAGCGCGAACGGACCGAGCAGATCCAGCAGCTGCAGCGGGCGCGCGAGTATGCCGAGAATATCGTCGACACGATCCGGGAGGTGCTGATCGTGCTCGACAACCGGTTGCGGATCGTCTCGGCGAACCGCTCCTTCTACGAGACCTTCCAGACGGCCCCGGAGAAGATCGAGCAGCGATTCATCCACGAGCTCGCCGACCAGGTCTGGAACATCCCCGAGTTCCTGGCCCTGCTCGAGAAGATCCTGATGCACTCGAACCACCAGGAGGGGCTCGAACTCGACCACGAATTCCCCATCCTCGGTCGGCGCGTGATGCTCCTCAACGCCCGCTGGGTCTACGAGGAACGCGGCGAGACCGATCGCATCCTTCTCGCGATGTCCGATATCACCGAGCGGAAGCGGGCCGAAGAGGCGCTCGCGGCCGAGAAGGAGCGCCTGGACGTCACGCTCTGGAATATCGGCGAGGGGGTGATCGTCGCCGATGTGCGTGGGACCATCGGGTTGATGAACCGGACGGCCGAGCAGCTCACCGGCTGGACCGCGCAGAACGCCATCGGGCGACGGATCGACGAGGTCTTTCACGCCGTGGACGAACGCTCGCGCGAACCGTGCGGCAACCCCGTCGCGATCGTCCTGCAGCAGGGCTCGCCCCGCCACCGCTCGCGGCACAAGATCCTGATCGCGCGAGACGGGACCGAGCGGCCGCTCGGCGAGACCGTGGCCCCCGTCCGCGACGGCCACGGCGACATAATCGGCGTCGTGATCGTCTTCCGGGACCTGACGGCCGAACGGCGGGTCGAGGAGGATCTCGCAAAGAACGAGCGGCTCGAGTCGGTAGGCGTGCTCGCGGGCGGGATCGCGCACGACTTCAACAACACGCTCACCGCGATCGAGGGGAACATCCTGGTCGCGAAGGCCCACCTTCCCGAGGACCAGAAGGCGTACGAGAGGCTCGTCGAGGCTGAGAAGGCCGCGCACCGTGCACGTGACCTTACGCGGCAGCTGCTCACCTTCGCCCGCGGCGGCCAGCCGATCAAGAAGGTGCTCCAGCTTGCCGATCTCCTCACCGAGTCGACCCTCTTCGCCCTCTCCGGCTCAAAGGCGAAAGCGACGTTCTCCATCGCAAAGGACCTCTGGCCGGTCGAGGCCGACGAGGACCAGCTCAAGCAGGTGATCAACAACCTCGTGATCAACGCGGATCAGGCCATGCCCGAGGGCGGAACCCTCACGGTCTCGGCCGAGAACGTCATTGTCGAAGAGGACGAGGTCCTGACCCTGGGGCCAGGGGACTACGTCCTGGTCCGGGTCTCGGACACCGGGGTCGGGATCCCGAAGGAGCATGCCGCGAAGATCTACGAGCCGTACTTCACGACGAAGCAGACAGGGAGCGGCCTCGGGCTGACCGTCGCCTACTCGATCGTCAGGAACCACGGCGGGACCATCGAGGTCGAGCCCCGGGCCGGCGGAACCGGTACCACCTTCACCGTCTACTTCCCGGCATCCCACGCCTCCGTGCAGTGCGAGGCTGCGGTCACGGAGTCGCCGCGCCGCGGCAACGAACGGGTCCTCTGGATGGACGACGAGGAGATGATCCGCGAGGTCGGCGACGAGATGCTCGGCATTCTCGGGTACCACGGCACCTTTGCCGGCGACGGCGCCGAAGCGATCGAGATCTTCCGGCAGGCCGCCGACGACCCGTTCGACGCCGTGATCCTCGACCTGACGACCCCGATGGGCCTCGGCGGCGTCGAGACGATCCGCCGGCTGCTCGAGATCGATCCCAACGTCCGGGCCATCGTCTGCAGCGGGTACTCGAATGACCCGGTGATGGCGAATTTCCGCGATTACGGGTTCGCCGGCGTGCTGACCAAGCCGTTTTCCCTCCAGAACCTGGACGATCAGCTCCGCCGTGTCATCGGCGGACCCTGCTGATCTCTTTTCTTTACCCGGCCAGGTGCGTGATAAGAATCCGAAGGCCGATCCCGATCAGAACCGCGCCGCCGAGGGCCTCCATGGCTCGACCGAACCGTTCGCCGAGCCGGCTGCCGGCGAGGCCGCCCGCGAGCGAGAACCCGAAGGTCACGACCCCGATCAGGAGTCCCGCGACGAGGATCTGGGTCGTTGGGTCCGCGAGGCGAAGGCCGATCCCGACGGCGAGAGCATCGATGCTCGTGGCAACGGCAAGCAGCAGCAGAACCCGGACCGAGAGGGGCGTGCGTTCATCGCTTTCGTCTCCCTTGACGGCCTCGTAGATCATCCGGGCCCCGATCCCCGCGAGGAGCAGGAACGCGATCCAGTGGTCGATCCCGCCGATGAAGTCGGCGAAGGCCGACCCGAGGAGCCAGCCCGCGACCGGCATCAGCGCCTGGAAGGCACCGAAGGCGAGGGCCATCAGGATTGCCCCGCGGGCCCGTTCGACTCGCGAGAGCACGGCTCCGCGCCCGATCGCGACCGCGAGGGCATCCATCGAGAGGCCGACGGCGATCAGCAGCACCTCGGCGAAGTCCATGGCGGTGTTACTGGCGGCGGAGACGTTTCCCGATCCGCTCCCGGTATTCGCGGAGGATGCCGATCCCGATCACGACGAAGGACGCACCGATGATCAGGATGATGATCAGCGTCAGGTTGCCCTGGACGATCGGAATGTTGCCGAAGAAGTAGCCCCCGACGACGAAGAGGAGAACCCAGCAGAGGCTCCCCGCGAACTCCCACTTCGCGAACTCTGGGTAGTGCATCTTCCCGATCCCCGAGAGGAACGGCGTGAATGTCCGGACGAACGGGACAAAGCGGGCGAGGAAGATCGACTTCTTACCGTGCCGGTCGAAGAACTCCTGGGCCGAACGGACGTACTGGGGTCGGACGAGCCGATTGTCCCAGCCGAGTACGCGGTCCCCGACACGCCGGCCGATCCAGTAGTTTACGTGGTCGCCCGCGACGGCCGCAATCAGCAACAGCGGGAGCAGTACGCGGATGTCGAGGACGCCGGCGCCGGCGAAGGCGCCCGCGATGAAGAGGAGCGAGTCGCCGGGAAGAAACGGGAAGACGACGAGCCCCGTCTCGATGAAGATGATCAGAAAGAGGAGCCCGTAGGCCCAGGCGCCGTACTGCTCGACCACCGGAAAGAGCACCTTGTCCAGATGGAGCAGGAGGTCCAGGATTCCGGGCGTTTCGGCCATCGGATACAGGTTGGCCCCCGGCAAATAAATACACGTCTGCATTTTTACTTTCACACCGCATGCTCAATGCCTCATATACCTGGGCGGAGCAGGGATGATCATGCACCTGCCACTCTGCCCGGGCGTAACCTTCGAGGCCGGCCGGCTCCATACCCTGCTCGGCCCGCCTGAATGCATCGCAGCCCTGCTCAGCGACCAGGCTACGGCCCGGTTTCCGGCTGTCTGTATCTGCCCCGAGGGCTCGGTCCTGCCCGCCCACCTTGACCCGGTCGCCTCCCGGTGCCGGATCCAGACCGTCCGTTCGGCTCGCGACCTCCTCCGCGAGCTCGCGTCTTCGCGCGAGGCGATCGTCGTGGTAGAGCACGCGCCGACCTTCTACGACGAGGAGGGGGCAGTCCGTCGAAGCCTGGGCCACCAGCTCCGCGCCCGCTCCGCGTTCGCGATGGTCGTACTCTACGCCGAGACGCCGGACCCCGCCTTCGCTGCCATCGCGGGCAGGGCCGACCGCTCCTTCGTCCTTGTCTGCGCCGGTCCATCTATGACATTCGGTCGGCATCTTGCGTCGGGGCAGACGACACTCCAGGGAACATGAATCGAGGCTCCGGGATGCAGAGCTACTCTTTTATAGAACCATAATGCACCTTTACAGCCATAGGTGTGATACTATGGCCCAGGTGCAAGGAGGACAGCCGATCATTATTCTGAAGGAGGGGACGACCCAGACCCGCGGGGCCGAGGCCCTCGGCAACAACATCGCAGCCGCGAAGGCAGTCGCAAACGCGGTCCGCTCGACCCTCGGCCCGCTCGGCATGGATAAGATGCTCGTCTCGGGGATCGGGGACATCGTGATCACGAACGACGGCGCGACCATCGTGGACGAGATGGACATCGAGCACCCTGCCGCGAAGATGATGGTCGAGATCGCGAAGACACAGGACCAGGAGGCTGGCGACGGCACCACAACGGCCGTCGTACTCGCGGCCGAACTCCTCTCGAGGGCCGAGGTTCTCGTGGGCGACGAGGTTCACCCGACCGTGATCGCGGCCGGCTATCGGCTCGCGGCCGACCGCGCCACAGCGCTCCTGGAGGAGCTCGCCTGCCCTGTCAGCTCCTCCGATACCGCCCTGCTCTACCGGATCGCGATGACCGCGATGACCGGCAAGGGCGCCGAGGTGGCCATGGACGACTTCGCCGCGATGGTCGTGAAGGCCGTCGGGATGGTCGTCGACGATGACGGCACCGTCGATCCGGAGAACGTCAAGGTCGAAAAGAAGGTCGGCGGCTCCTTCGACGACTCGGTCCTGGTCGAGGGCGTCGTGCTCGCGAAGGAGCGGGTCCACCCCGGGATGCCGAAGAGGGTCGAGAGCGCCCGGGTCCTGCTGCTCAACACCCCGATCGAGTACAAGAAGACCGAGTCGAAGGCCACGATCAAGATCACGGCGGCCGGCCAGGAGCAGGCATTCCTGGACGCCGACCAGCGCATGAGCCGCGAGATGGCCGAGAAGGTCCTTGCCACGGGCGCGAACGTGGTCTTCTCGCAGAAGGGGATCGACGACCTCGCGCAGCACCACCTCGCGAAGGCCGGGATCCTCGCCGTTCGCCGGCTCAAGACGTCGGACCTGAAGCGCATCGCCCGCGCGACCGGGGCCCGGGTCCTGACCACGCTCGACGACATCCAGCCCGAGGATCTCGGGTGCGCCGGGCTCGTCGAGGAGCGGGTCATGGCCGCGGACGAGGTGATCGTGATCGAGAAGTGCGAGAACCCGCGCGCAGTCACGATCCTGCTCCACGGCGGGACCGAGCACGTGGTCGACGAGCTCGAGCGCGCCATCCACGACGCGATCCGCGTGGTCGGGATCGTGGTCGAGGACGGTAAGTACGTGGTCGGCGGCGGCGCCCCCGAGATCGAGCTCGCACGCTCGCTTCGCGAATACGCGACAACGATCGGCGGCCGCGAGCAGCTCGCGGTGGAGGCCTTCGCGAACGCCCTCGAGGTGATCCCCCGCACGATCGCCGAGAACGCGGGTCTCGACCAGATAGACGCGCTCGTCGCGCTGCGCGCCGCCCACGACGCGGGCTGCGCGACGGCCGGGGTCGACGTCAGGACGGGCGAGGCGATCGACATGGAGGCGGCAGGCGTGGTCGAGCCCCTCCGGGTCAAGACGCAGGCGATCTCGTCGGCAACCGAGGCCGCCGTGATGATCCTCCGGATCGACGACGTGATTGCCGGGTCCAAGTCCCAGATGCCCGAGGGCGGCCCCGGCGGCATGGGCGAGTACTGACCCTCTTTTTCGGATCGATTACACGAGAGGCGTGCCCCCATCGTCTCCGACGATGAACGGGGTCCGCGATGGACGGTCTCTCGTCACCGGAGGTCTCAGCGACCGCAGGGGGTGCCCGTGAATGAGACGCGCCGCGGCGAATAGCGAGTCATCGACGGTGTTCGGGCACGGTCGTTCGGATCGCGGGAGGCTGTCCGTCCGATCAGGAGGGAGCCGTATGGTGAGCGGTGGTCGGCAACGGCCCCGTCAAAGAGAATCGGCTCCCGATTTGGACCTCGATGAGCGGGGTAGCTCTTCACCGCAACGGCGAGATGTCGTGGACGCGGCAGAGCGCGGTGCGGATCAGGTCCTCGCCTTCGTGCCAGTAGATCTCGTCATGCCCCTTCCAGGGAGGGATTCCGCGAAAGACGACGGCCGGTACGCCCGCGTCGCTCTCGCCCATGACGAGGTTCGCAAAGCCTGCGATCTCGTCCACGACCGCCTCTTCGGTGATCTTCAATTCGTGCCCGAAGAGATCGGACTCGCCGCGGAAGTCCCGGATCGCGGTCATGCCGGCCCAGCCGATCGCGTGCCCGGTCTGGCCGCGCCGGAACGATCGCCCGCAGGTGTCCGTCACGATCACGCCGACGCAGGCGCCCGTTACCTCGAGAAGTTCGGCCGCGAGCCTGGCCGCCGCGTCCATCGGATCGCGCGGGAGCAGGATCACCTCTCCGCCCTCGATGTTCGACTGGTCCACGCCCGCCCGGACGCCGATGTGTCCCCACGGCAGGACCGAGAGGACGAACGGGTACTCGAGCAGAAGTGCCTCGGACTCGTCGAGCACGGCCTGGATGAAGCGCGGGTCTTCGCCCGTCCGCGCCGCGATCGCGGTCGCCCGATCGGTAGGCGCGATCGCGTCGAGCGACCGGATGGTGCCGTGGGCTTTCGACCAGACGGAAGACGCGAGGCAGAGGATGTCGCCGTCGGCGAACGCGACCTGCCCGGCAATCAGCCGCGCGAGGTCGTCGCCGGGCCGGATGAGCGGGAGCCCCTCGACGGGGATCACGGTGATCGGCATGGGATCAGTGTCGGCGGGCCGGGATGAAAAAGGGGGAGGGATCAGCGCATCGCCGCGATGACGTGCGCCTCGTACTCCTTCAGGATGGCGTTGACATCGCCTCGCCGCGCCTCGGCGTAGATGCGGATCATCGGCTCGGTGTTCGACGGGCGGATCAGGACCGCATAGTCATCGGTCGTGACCTTGAGCCCGTCCGTTGTGTCCGGCTCGAGCCGCGCGAGCCGGTCCGCGAGCCGTGCCATCACGTCGGCGGCGGGAGCCGTGAGCGGGATCGAGTGTTCGACGTACGGGAAGTCCGGGATCGCGTCCGCGAGCTCGGAGAGGCGTTCGCCGCCCGCGATGACCTCCGCGAGCGCGAGCGCCATCGCGAACGGGTCATCCGAGTACTGGAATTCGGGAAGGAAGAAGTGGCCCGAGCGCTCGACACCAAGGACGGCCCCCTCGTTTTTGACCCTGTT
The DNA here is from genome assembly GCA_039679395.1 of Methanospirillum sp. Classification (GTDB taxonomy): domain Archaea; phylum Halobacteriota; class Methanomicrobia; order Methanomicrobiales; family Methanospirillaceae; genus UBA288. Next base: position 9,681 of record JBDKUZ010000026.1, read on the forward strand.
TGCGATAAAGACGTCCCCGACCCGCTCGCGCGCGACGCGGAACCCGAGCGGCAGCAGCCGCTCCTCGAGGACCATGGAACAGTCGAAGCCCGAGATGACGAGGTCCCCAGGCCCGTACCTCTGGGTCGCGAGGATGATCGCGACCTTCTCCGGCGCGAGTACGCGCCCGCGGTCGTCGATCGCGATCCCGCGGTCCGCGTCTGGGTCGAAACCGACCCCGAAGTCAGCCCCCTCGGCGATGACGGCCTTCGCCGAGGAGACGAGCGACGCCTCGGTCGGTCGCGGTCCCCGTCCCGGAAACGTGCCGTCCATCTCACCATACCGGACAATCGGCTCGCAGCCGACCCGCTCGAAGACTCGACCCATCTCCCCGGCCGACCCGTTGCCCATGTCGAGCACGACCCTGAGCCGACGGGCAAGTGCGATGCGGTCCGCGACGAAGGCGCCGTAGCGGTCGATCGCCTCGTCGGCCTTCCGGTGGACGAGCTCGCCCGTGCCCGAGGCGAACTGGCCGCTCCGGTAGTGCTCCATGATCGGGCTCTCCCGGTACAGGAGGCCGTATCCGTCTCCGGTGCGGAAGCGGATCCCGTTATACTCGGGCGGGTTGTGCGATGCGGAGATGTATGCCGAACCCGCGAGCCGGTCCTGCCACGTCAAGAAGCTGATCACGGCGATCGGGAGGATACCATACTCCTCCACGCGGGCGCCGGTCGAGAGGACGCCCTCGAGGAACGCGGCCTCGAGAGCCGGGCCGCTCGTCCGGGTATCGCGACCGACGGTCGCCGTCCCCCCGGCGAGCGCGGTCCCGTAGGCCCGGCCGATCGTGGTTGCCCCGGCCTCCGAGAGCTCGGTTCCGTAAACGCCGCGCACATCGTACGCCTTGAAGATCGTCACGGAAACGGGTTCACCGGGATGGTATTTGAGTGTTCGCCCGGAGCCGCGGCGGACATTCTGCCGCTATTCTGAGAAACCTTTAAACCGTCCGGCTGGGTAAAAGGGATGGAACGCGGGGGACCCCGCGACGGATGTGAATCACATGGCCGAGTCAACGACCGACCAGCCGATGCCCGAGGGAGAGGTCCTCCTGATCTCCGCGGTCCTCGAGCCGGCGACGCAGTTCGACCCGAAGCAGATGCAGCTCCGGTTCGAGGCGGGGGGCCCCTTCGAGGAGCCCGGAAACGAGTATATGGAGATGGTCAACGAGATCGCGCGGGCCTGCAGCGACGTTGCCGGCAGGATGCTCGGCAAGGACGTGATGCCGGCGCTCCTCAACGAGGTCGGCATGACTCCGGGCGCCCAGATAACGCTCTTCTCCATCTCGTTCCAGGCCACGGGCGAAACGGGCGCGGCCTGCACCTTCTCGGCCGAGACGGCGATCAACCCTGCCTTCATGACGGCGAACGACCGCCTTGTCCAGCGCACGGCCGACGACTGCAAAGAGGCGTCCCTGCCGATCTTCACGCGTCGGTACCCCGACTGCGGCGGCGCCTGATCAGCCCATAAGGAGCAGGACCAGGCAGACCGCGGGCGGGATCACCAGGTTGTCGTCGACCGGCGAGACAAGCTCGACGACCCCTGCAACCGTTGCCGCGAGGACCGCCGTGACCGGCGGCAGGACGAACAGCAGCGCCCCCGCCGTCACCAGGACCCCGGCCAGAAATCCCTCGATCGATTTTCCGTTGAAGAGCCGGTGCCGCCCGAGACGGCGGCCGGCGATCGTGCTCACGCTGTCGAGCAGGGCGAGGACGAAGACGCCGATGGCCGCCCGGAAGGGGTCGAAGAGGACCAGGCAACCGAGGGTCGCGACGACGAAGTAGAAGGCGCCGCGTCCGGGTCCGGCGTCATCGCGCTCGAGGAGGCCGAGAAGAGGCGAGATCAGCGGCACGCGAAGCCCGCGTTCGACCGCGTCGACGAGGACCGAGCCCACGAGCAGGCCGGCCGCGTAGAACGGCACGGTCACCGCCGGCGGGAAGACCGCGACCGAGACCGCGATGGCAATGCCGAGCAGGAGGTGGACTGCCTGCCGCAGGGTCTCGCGCATACTGATCTATCGGTCGGGCTGTGAAAAAAGATGATGGACCGGAGCGTTTATCCCGATCCTTCGCCCTCTCCGGTCCATGGACGGAGAACCCGCGGTCGCGACCTTCGCGGCCGGATGCTTCTGGGGCGTCGAGGAGGCGTTTCGCACGCTCCCTGGCGTCATCGAGACCGCAGTCGGCTATACGGGCGGCTCGAAGCCGAACCCGAGCTACGAACAGGTCTGCACGGGAAGGACGGGCCATGCCGAGGCCGTACAGGTCCGCTATGATCCGACCCGCATCAGCTACCGGGCCCTCCTCGACCGGTTCTTCGAGATTCACGACCCGACCACCAGGAATCGCCAGGGGCCGGATATCGGCGAGCAGTACAGGTCCGCAATCTTCTACCATACCCCAGAACAGGAGCGCGAAGCCCGGGCCCTGATCGCGGAGCTCGACCGATCCGGATCGTTCCGCCGTCCGATCACGACCGAGCTCGTCCCTGCCGGGCCGTTCTATCGGGCCGAGGAGTACCACCAACAGTACGTCCGCAAACACGGCGGGGGGGGCTGTCACATCTGATGCGGGCCGGTATCAGAAGGATAATGAGGAGGCCGGGAACAGATCAAGTACGTCATGGAGCAGTACTACACGATCGCGGAACTCGCCCGGGTCATGCATACGGACGAGCCCTCGGTCCGGCTCCTGATCTCGAGCGGCATCCTGAAGGTCGAGCGTTGCGGCTCCGGGTATCTCGTGGAGACCGACGAGTTCTCGCGCTTCGGTGTCCTCTCCTCGCGCCGGCGGCCGACACGACGGTGACGTGTGCGCACTCTTATTACCAGCCAGGCCAATGGGTGGCCGTATGAGGTCTGTACATCCTGGAAGGTCTCAGCCCGATCCGGACCCGGTGCCTCCGACGCCGCCCCCGGTCCCGACGCCACCGCCGGCGCCCAACCCGATCCCGCCGCCCCATCCTCCGCCGCCGGAGCCAATCGTTCCCGAGCCGCCGACACCGCAGCCCGAGACCGAGTGAGGGTGGCCGAACCGCCCGGCACCGAGGGCGGCCGGCTGCCGGGCCTCGGCATCGAGACGGGAGCCGATCCGGTCGTGCTCGTGCTCGGGAGCTTTCCGAGCGTGATCGCCCGGCGCGAGCGAGCCTACTATGCGAACCCGCAGAATCACTTCTGGCCGATCGTCGAGGTGCTCTTCGGGATCCCGCGGACGCTGCCGTACAGGGAGCGGGTAGCGGCGCTGAACGAGCGCGGCGTCGCGCTGTGGGACACGGTCTCCGCATGCCGTCAGGAGGGGTCCATGGATCATACTATCCGCGATCCGGAGCTCGTCGACGTCGCGGGGTGGCTCAACTCCCACCCTTCCGTCAGCCTCGTCGCCGTCAACGGCCGCACGGCCGAGCGGTTCCTGAAGCGCGCCCTCCGGGGTCACTCCGTTGCGCCGTCCGTCCGGATCGAGATCCTGCCGTCGACGAGCCCTGCGAACGCGGGCACGCGCTTCGAGGAGAAGGTGCGCCGGTGGAGCGTGCTCCGCGGATTCGCGCGGACCCCTCTCACTCGATCGTCACGATCCTGAGCGAGTTCGTGGAGCCGACCGGCCCGGGCGCAACGCCCTCGGTCAGGATCACCAGGTCTCCGGGGGCGGCCAGACCGAGCGACCGGACGGCCTCGAAGATCAGGTCGTGCCAGTCCTCGCGCCCGGTCTCGATCAGGAACGGGCAGCAGCCGTACGTGAACGTCAGGAAGCGCTGGACCGCGGTATCGCGGGTGAACGCGAGGATCCAGCGTTCGGGCCGGAACCGGGAGATCCGGCGCGGCGTCCGACCCGTCCGGGTCGGCGTCAGGATGAAGCGCGGCCCGAGTGCGCGCACGGCGTCGATCACGTTGAGCGAGACCACGTCCTCGACCGCGATCGTCTGCCGGCCGTAACTCTCGCGGATCCGATCCTCGAGCTGGTGTCCGCACCCGAGCGTCTGCCGCTCCGCCTCGATCTCGAGCGCGATCTTCGACATCATGCCCACGCTCTCGACCGGGTAGGACCCGCTCGCCGTCTCTGCCGAGAGCATCACCGCGTCCGTCCCGTCCAGGATCGCGTTTGCCACGTCGGTCACCTCGGCCCGGGTCGGGAGCAGGCTCTGGGTCATGGACTCGAGCATCTGGGTGGCCGTGATCACGGGGAGTCCCACCTCGTTCGCGGCGTGGATAATTCTCTTCTGTACTATGGGCACCTGCTCGATGGGAATCTGGACGCCGAGATCCCCCCGGGCGATCATGACCCCGTCCGCGGCGGCGAGCAGCTCGTCGATACGATCGACCGCCGCCTTCCGCTCGATCTTGGCGATCACGCTTATCTCGTGGCCGAGCGATGCCGCGTACTCCTTGGCCCGCCGAATGTCCTCGGCCCGTTCGATGAACGAGATGGTGAAAGTGTTCACGCCGAGGGCGAGCCCGGCCTGGATGAGCTCGAGGTCGCGGGTGGTGACCGCGTCCACCGGCAGGACGCTGTCGATGACATTCAGCCCCTTGCGGGAGGTGAGGGCGCCTCCGACGACGACCTCGGCGCGGATCTCCTTCGCGCCCGTCTCGAGAACCCGGAGGCGGACGAGTCCGTCGTTGATGTAGAGCAGGGTTCCGGCTCCCACGAGCGAGGGAAGCGGAGCGTAGTCGACCGGGATCTTTGCCGGATCCCCCGGGCACTGATCCGTGGTCAGCACGACCTCGCTTCCCCGCTCGAGCTCGAGCGGCTCGATCGGGAGGAGACCCAGTCGGATCTTCGGTCCGGGCAGATCGATCAGGATCCCGATCACCCGGCCCTCGGCATTGGCCGCGCGCCGGACGCGCTCGATCTGCAGGGCGTGCTCCTCGACCGTGCCGTGCGAGAAGTTCAACCGGGCCACACTCATGCCGGCCCGGATCATCTGCCGGATCGTCTCCTCGCCCGACGAAGCGGGCCCGAGGGTACAGACGATCTTGGTCTTCTGCCTAGGGAGTGTCACCGGTCGTCCTCTCCCCATAGGGGCGGAAGGCGGGGATAAACCTTCCCGCGCACCGCAAACCTTATGGACCGCCCCAGAGGGGGTTCGGGACGAGCCGGCCTTCACGACCGGGAGATGTTAGCCCCTGCGGTCCCCGTCGCCTTCCGGGACAACGACCATGTCGGGCTCCTGCACCTCTCGCTGGCGCCCGAACGCGATCGAGAGCCGTCCGCTCCGCACGGCCTCCGCGGCCAGCGCGTAGACCACGTCCTTGATGGCGAGCGGGTCCGTATCGTCGCGAGCGGAGAAGGTCAGTATGAAGACCGGGCCGAACCGGCCGAGCTCGCCGATCTGAACGGTACCCTCGCCGAGCTCCATCTCGGGGGGAGCGGCGGTCGGAGCTGTCCGGGCAATCTCCTCGAGCACGCGCCGGCTCTCCGCGACGGGCGTCGCGTAATCGACGGTCACGGGTACCTGAACAAAAGCCCGTGCCGTTCCGGCCGTGTAGTTGACCACGATGTTCGTCGTAATCCGCGAGTTCGGCACGGTCGCGACGAGCCCGTCGAGCGTCCGAATACGTGTCGACCTGAGGCCGATCCGCGTCACGGTCCCGACATAGGGGTCGATCCTGACCTTGTCGCCGACGCCGAGCGGCTTGTCGAGGAGGATGATCACGCCACCGAAGAGGTTCGAGAGAAGATCCTGGGCTGCGAGCGCGATCGCGATGCCAGCGATCCCGGCTCCCGCGAGGAGCGGAGTGATCGAGATGTTGAGATAGCTCAGAAGGTACAGGATCGCGATGAACCAGATCAGGTACCGAACGCTGGCGCCGACGAGGTCGGCCATGCGGGTATCGCCGTCTCCCTCGGACGTAGGAATGACCTGCTGGCCGTAGGCCCTCGCGAGACGTGAGAAGAGGTTGGCGGCGCCCCAGGCAACGAGCAGGATTGCGACTGCCACCGGGTACCGGGGGTCGCCGAGCTGGGGATATACGAGGTCGAGTCCGAGCGCGAACCTGAGAGCGACGAAGATCGAGGCCGCAACGATCCCGATCGGGAGCGGCCATTTCACTGCAATCAGGGTGTTCGCGACGACACGCAGCCCCCTTTGCTTCGACCCCTCGAACCGCTCCTCGATGCGCGTGATCCCGGCGAAGACGGCGACGCCTGCGGCAACGCCCGCGAGGACCAAGCCGATCGCGAGAACAAGGCCTGCGATCAAATCTCCCGTCGGGGAGAGCGGCACAAAGAGCATCGGATACCACACCTTATGGTCCCGCGGAATAAAAAATAACGAGCACATGGCAGTCCTGAAAGAGGTGACGCAGGCACTCGACGAGGCGGTCGCCGCCGCCGGTCGAGACCTGAACTTCATGCACATCTGCGGCACCCACGAGGCCGCGATCGCGCGTCACGGCCTCCGAGCCGTCCTTCCCGAGGGTCTCCGTATTGTGATGGGACCGGGCTGCCCGGTCTGTATCACGCCGCAGGGCGAGATCGACGCGGCGATCGAACTCGCACGGCGGGACGCGATCGTTGCGACCTACGGCGACCTCCTGCGGGTTCCCGGAACTGGCGGCTCCCTCGAGTCCTGCGGCGGCGATGTCCGCGTGGTTCAGGGCGTGCACAAGGCGGTTGAGATCGCGGAGGGGACGGACCAGGAGGTCGTCTTCGTCTCGGTCGGATTCGAGACCACGGCTCCGACCGTTGCGGCCGCCCTCGCGTCCGAGCCGCCGGAGAACTTCTCGATCCTCTGCTGCCACCGCCTCGTACCTCCCGCGATGGCGTGGCTGCTCGAGCAGGGCGAGGCTGCCCTCGACGGCTTCCTCCTCCCGGGCCACGTCTGCGTGGTCACCGGCTACCGGGAGTACGAACGGTTCCCGGTTCCCCAGGTGGTCGCGGGCTTCGAGCCCGAAGAGGTGCTACTCGGCCTGCTCATGCTGGTGCGCCAGGTCGGCGAAGGACGGCATGCCGTGGAGAACGCCTACCCCCGCGCCGTCACGCGCGACGGCAACCCCAAGGCCCGCGCCTTGCTTGCAGAGGTCTTCGAGCCGGCGGATGTGGAGTGGCGCGGTTTCCCGGTCATCGCCGGATCGGGCCTCCGCCTCAGGACACCGTATCGCCGATACGACGCGCAGGAGCGGTTCGGCGTCCAGATCGCCCCGACGCCCATGGCGACCGCCTGCATCTGCGACCGTGTTCTTCGGGGCGTCGCCACTCCTCCGGACTGCCGTCTCTTCTCCCGCGTCTGCACCCCGCGCACTCCCGTCGGACCCTGCATGGTCAGCCACGAAGGGGCCTGCCGCATCTGGCACCAGTTCCGGCCCGGCTCGGCCTGACTGCACCCTCTTCAGCTTATTTATAGGATCAGGGCTTACCATAGAGGGGGCCCCGGTAGGGTAGAGGATATCCTAGAAGCCTCCGGAGCTTTTGACCTGGGTTCGAGTCCCAGCCGGGGCGTATCACGCACATCTCCCTCCATTTTTCCATTCCTTTCGGAAAGGTCGTCCCGACGGGATCCCCGGGATCGATGCATGATCTTCCCCGAGAGTGCCGCGTCTGCCGGATGGCACAGCCTGCTGTGGCACATCTCCGGTGTCTCCATGACTCCCTGGGGACAAGCCGCCCTGCACCGAAAGAAGAGGCGGCTACGACTTCGGGATCGCAGACAACGGTAGCCGCCGATCCGTTACTCCGGTGGCGCCACGTCGGAGGATCGACCGGCATGGCGGCCGGCCGGGAGTGAGGCGACGCGAGCAACCTCGTCGCTGAGGTCTGTGAGTTTGAAGGGCTTCGGCACGATTCCGTCGAAGCCATAGGCCTCGTACAGGGCCATGACCGGATCGTGGGCATAGCCCGAGCAGACGATTGCCCGGACCTCGGGATCGAGCTCGCGTAGCCGCCCGAGTGTGGCCTGCCCACCGAGGCCCTTGGGCACGATCAGGTCGAGGATGACGACGTCGAACGGCTTCTGCTGCGTCCGGGCGTTTGCGAAGGTCGCGATGGCCGCCTCACCGTCATACGTAACCGCGACCTCGTACCCACAGCGTGACAGCCAGAACTGAATCAGTTCGGCGATCTGCATCTCGTCGTCCATCACCAGGACACGGACGGTCATGCCGGGCTCCGCTGGAGAAACGTCCCTGTCGAGGACATTCTCCGAATCGGTAGCAGCACGGAGACGGTCGTCCCTTCGGGGCCTGACATCGTGATCACTACTTCACCGCCATGTTTTCGTGCAACGGACCGGGCGAGCGGAAGCCCGATGCCGCATGCCGCTTCCTTTGTCGTGCAGGTCACCTCGAAGACCCGGTCCCGGATCGATTCCGGAATTCCCTTCCCGGTGTCCGAGACCGCGATCTCCACATACTCGCCGGGGGGAAGCCCGGGCGCCGGGGCCGTCCACGGGACCGTCGTGCTCACCCGGACCGTCACGTTCCCTTGGTCCGGAGTCGCCTCGCGGGCGTTCCGGATCAACTCGGAGAGCGCACCGACGAGCTGCCGGCGATCGACCGTGATCGTCAGTGCCGGCGCATCGACGACGACTCCCACCTCACCGCCCGTATCCTGGACCCCGACCCTGACGGCCTCCCCTATCACCTTCTGTATCGGGATCTGCTGCAGGATCGGCTCGCCGCCGTGGGCGAAGGTGACCAGCTTATTGGTCTCGATCTGAGCGCGGGCGACAGCCTCCTCCGCGATGCTGAGGAAGCGCTGGGTCGTCTCGGGGTCGCCGCTCACCTGCCGCGCGAGCATCAGGTTGCCCTGAACGATCGTCATCAGGTTGTTGAACTGATGGGAGACCGAGGCCGCGACCGCGCCGAGCGTCTCGAGCCGGACCAAGCGGAGCCGCTCCTCCTCGCGCCGGCGCTGCTCGGTCACGTCGCGGGCGATCATGGTCAGGCCATTGACATTTCCCTCCTCGTTGATCGCGGGGATGATCGTGGCGTCCAGAATCCTCAGGTCATTTTCATGCTCGAACCGCAATTCGCGGCGAAGCGACCGCTGCTGGTTCGCTGCAAGGAGTGCCTCGTCGAAGAGCTCGTCACCGTGCGCGGGGACGAGGTCCGTGAGGGAGAGGGAGGGACGCCACGGCATCCCGAACCACGCCTCGGCCGCCGGATTCATGTACGCTACCTTCCGGTCGGGAGAGATCACGACGTTGAGCTCCTTCGCTGTCTCCGCTAAGGACTGGTACCGATGGTTTGCGCTCGTGATCTCGGTAACCATCGCATTGATCGAGTCCGCGAGCCCCGTCAGCTCGTCATCGCCTGTGACCCCCTCGATCCTGTTGTGCGTCCCGGAACTTCGAATTCGCTCGACCTGCTGGATGATGCTGTGCATCCGCCGGAGCACCTGCCGGTCGATCATGGCGAGGGCAAGGCCCGAAAAGACCGCGCCGATCAGCAGCGAGGAGAAGAGAAACGATGTGAGGCTCTCCATGCCGTTCTTATAGATGTCCCTCGGCAGCTCGACCGAGAGCAGACCGATCGGGTTGCCCCGGATATCGGCGAGCGGTGCCAGCCCCGCGATGACGCTCGCGTTCAGTCGGGCTGCGCCGAATCCGTCCGCAGCGCGAGGAGGGCTGACCGCGACCTGTGACGGAGATGCCAGGCGGAGGGGGCGGCCGAACAGATCCGAGAACCTGGTCAAAGTGCTCTCGTCGAGGAGCGTGATCATCAGCATCGCCCCTCCGACAGGGCCCGAATCGTCGTTATGGAGGATCGGCTCGGCAACCACCATCAGCGGTGCCGACGGCGCGCCGATGTATCCGACGGTGGATTTTCCGGTCCTGACCGTCTCCTGGACGATCTCCGCCCCGTACACCGCATTCTGCACAACGGGGTCGATCGTCTCCAGCTCGTCCGTCGAGCTGTTTAGCTGGGCACCGGCGATGAATTGGCCGTTACGATCGAAGAACTCCATCACGTCGATCTCCGTGTCCTGGTAGAGATCCGCTGCGAGGTTCACCTCCAGATATGCCGGGCTATGGTCGATGGCGAAGTCATAGGTCTCGTTCCACGAGGCGTAGTCGCGGAGGATGGCATCGACGGCCCGATTGTGATCGTCGAGGAGAGCGATCGCCCGACCCGCCTCGCCTCCTGCCTGTCGCTGCTCGAGCTCCGTGTAGCCCTTCTCCAGTACAACGAAACCGTACAGCATTACGATGATCACCACTGCGATCATCATGAAGCCGATCGCTATCAGGATCTGCCTTCGAAGATTCAACGCGAATCCGCCCCGACTCTCCGGTGACTTCCGTGCGGCACTCGTATAACGAACCGGGCTCCCTCTCCCTCGACCCCTTCCTCGGTGAGCGAGATCCCGGTGATCGAGAGGATCTCCCGGACCAGAAAGAGGCCGAGCCCGGTGTTCTGACCGTACCCCTGGAGAAAGATCGTCTCTTTCAGGGCCGTCGGCATCCCGGGGCCGTCGTCCTCGTACACGATCTCGAGAGCCTGCGGCGTCATGCGGGAGGTGACTCTGACCATCGTGGCGTCCGGGGCGTGCCGCAGCGTATTCTCGATGAGGTTATAGAAGATCCGTTCCAGCAGCGGATCGGCGTAGCACTCGATCTCGTCGATCTCCACCGCGACCGTGAGACGGTGCGGCCTGAGCGAGGCGTCGGCCTTTCGGATCACGGCCGGAAGTCCCTGCCATCGGGGAGACGACGATCCGATTGTCTGGTACTCGCGGGTGAAGAGGATCTGATACTGGATCTTTTCCGCAGCCACATCTACCGTCTCCAGGGCTTCCTGCATCTCGGGCACGACCGACATCTCGCGCGCGACCATCAGGTATCCCCTCAGGATTGTCAGCTGGTTCAGGATGTCGTGGCGGACGATGCTCGTCATTAGCCCCATCTTCTGATAGACGCGGATCAGACTCTCCTCTGCCAGGCGATGGTCCGTGATGTCGAGGGCGATGCCGAGGATCCGTACGGGAGATCCGTCCTCATCCGTTCTTACGGCTCCACGCCCCTGGACCCAGCGGATCCGGCCGTCATTGTCGGTGAGACGGACGATGAGCGCGAACTCCCGCGTCTCTCCGGACTGCGTGAGAATCCGGTCGATCGTATCGTCGACCAGCTGGCGGTCCGCCGCGCAGACAGTGCTCCCTAGGCTCGCGAACCCGGTCTCGAATGCGGTCTGAAGGGCGACGCGGGGGTCTCCGCTCCCGACAGGCCATTCCCAGACCTGGACGTGCGCGCTCTCCAGCCGTTTCTGCATGGTTCGACGATACTGCGCCAGGAGATATTCGGGGCCGTTCGCCTCCCGCACCTCCTTGAGCATGACCAGACTGAGGTTGATCCGATCGTCCGGAATCCTGCGGAACTGGCAGCGCACAGGGATCTGCCGCTCCTCCGCGCTGGTAAAGATCCCGTTTAGGAACGTCGTATGTTCGTCCTGCTCGTCCGTCTCCGAGAGCGAGAGCCCATGATCGAGCGGCTCGACGAGTTTGATCAACTGGTCGAACCGTCGCAGGCAGAGCGCCTCCCTGGGCATTTCGAGAAAGGTACGGCAGGCGCTGTTCGCTGCAAGGATGCGGCCCTGATCGTCGACGATCATCATCGGATCCGAGACCATATCCATCCCCGCTGCCGTCGCGGACAGGGACATGGCCTGACGGTTCCGCTCGATCGCGGTCAGGATCACCTGGCCGATCAGCCAGAACTCGGAGCTGCGCGGGGTCGCGGCACTTCCGGACGGGAGGCCGATGAGGAGACCCACCATGTCGCCGTAGCCCTCCACCGGGATCACCCAGGCGCCCGGCACCCCCGGAAGCGGTTGGGGGGCGCGACGGACGCAATCACCCTTGTGGCGAGCCTCCTCGCCGATCTCGTCGTAGAACGTACGGAGGCGATCAGCGGTCAGGGTCCGTCTCATCTCGCGGATACTGTCCGGCTCGTACGACCAGCAATAGAGCTGCAGGGCCTGAATCGAATTCCTGCGGAAGAGAGCAAAGGCGAACGCAGCGAGGTCGTGGACCTCGGCCGTGGCTTTCAGGAGCGTCTGGACCTTCGGACGGACCGCAGTCGGCGAGTTCGTCGCAAGGAGGGCGAGAATGGCATCGAGAACATCCCGAGGGCACCCTTCAGGTCTCTCCTCGCCTTCCTGTACGACGGTCGAGAGGGTCGCCATCAGGCGCGGGTCATCGGCGAGCAGCGGAGGGTAGACGAGCTGCAGGACAACTCGCCTCTGTTGCCCCCCGGGAGCTCTCATCCGGAACGACGCGCGTCGCTCGAGCTCGAGGATCGGATCGATGCCGCTCCCCAACCCCGGAGACGGACGGTCTTCGGGGTCGACGAGATCGATGAGCGGCCGTTCGATCAGCGCATCGGGGTCCGGGCATGAGAGGAAACTACCGAAGCCCGGGCCGGGAAGGAGCCTGCCTGCTCCATCGAGTGACAGGAATGCGACGGAGTGGTATGGCAACCTGGTCTTTGTAACGAGCACGGACGGATGGCTCCCAAATTTTCGGCCGAATGCGGAAGGTCTCTCCTGAACGCTCCTCATCGGATAGCCGATCAATACTGTCTGCGACAGCCATTGAATTAAGGATTTCTCTTTGAAAAAGTGCGAATCAAGGGACGGAAGGATGTGTTTTTGTTTTCTCGCGCCATTGAGACGTCGTAACCGGGGGGATAGCCTTTCCACGGCTTTCAACCCCTTTTCCCATCGGGGACGTCGATTCCAGCGGGTTGAAGGACAGGTCCGCTGCGCCCGCTCCGAGCTCTCGGGCACCTCGAACCGCGCTGTCCATGGACGTGTGTATCGGTCTTCCTTGCGCGATACCGGAGTATCGCGTTCTCCTCGGCGGAGGGTAATTCTCGTCGTCGCACAGTAATTGTTGGTGGGTGAAGACCCCGATCATCATCGACGCCGGCAGGCGGTCGGCGCCCATCTTTGCCGCACTTCTCGATCCGTTTCCGAAGCTCCGCCAAGGCAGGATCCCGACCCCGAACAGTAACTCTATCTCGCTCCTTTGGCAGCATTATCATTGTCGAACAAATTGCCGTTATTTCTCGATTTGGCTTGAAAAAACCGGTAATTCATGTAAATGGATTCATTATCCATAATGAGAATGAGCAAAGTTTAAATGATGGTTCGCATAATTGTACATCATCAGAGATCGTAAAAATTCCAGAACTCCGAGGTGCCCCCGTCGTTCCCACGATGCCGGATGCCTCTCGTTTTCGAGTACGATACAAGGTGGATCGATGAGACGAATTAGACACACATACGGAATCATGGCCTGTGCCATGCTGTTTGTCGTCGTCCTTGCCGTGGCGGTGACCCCGGCCTCTGCGACGGACGTGACGTATAGCGGGCAGAAGATCACGATCACGCAACCGGGCACCTACGTCCTGAAGAACGACATCACGAACAACAACCAGCTGATCTGCATCGAGATCCAGGCCTCGAATGTCGTCTTCGACGGCGCCGGGCACCTGATCGACGGTGTTGACGCCGAGAGCTCGGCCGGCATCTACGTCCACGGTCCCTCCTCGGCCATCTCGGGCGTCACGATCAAGAACGTCCGGATGCAGGACTGGTACTACGGCGTCTATCTCCACGGGACCGGAAACTCGCGGATCGAGGGGTCCACGCTCTCAAGCAACGGGTTCGCCGGTGCCGTGGTCTACGAGAATGCGGTCGGTGCCACGATCACGGGCTGCACGGTCACCGGCAATACCTACGGCGTGGTCTTCTCGAACGGAGCGACCAACGGCGTGGTCTCGGACAACCAGATCAACCAGAACGACCGCGGGCTCTACGTCTACCTCTCGGACGGGCTCACCGCCACGCGGAACGTCATCTCGGACAATATCAATAGCGGCATCCAGTTCCACACGTCAGGTGGCGGCACGATCTACAACAACCGGCTCAACAACAACCTCAACGTCGCATTCGCCGGCGAACCCTTCAAGGCGAACGCCTGGTCCGTGACGCCGGGAACCGCCTGGAGTCCCGCGAACATCATCGGCGGCCCGAAGGTTGGCGGAAACTTCTGGAGCCGGCCCGATGGTACCGGGTTCTCGCAGACCAACACCGACGCGAATGGCGACGGCTTCATAGACGTCCCCCTCCAGATCGCCGAGCAGAACTTCGACTACTATCCTCTCGCCGAGTATCATGGCGTCACGCCCAGCATAACGACCCCGACAGTCACCCAAACGCCCACCCCCGGCGTCCAGACTCCGTACCGGTCCGTAACCCTTCCTGCTCGCCTTGAGGCCGAGAACTACGACCTCGGCGGCGAGGGCGTCGCGTACCACGATAACGAAGCTGCGAACCTCGGCGGCGCGTACCGGACAACCGAGGGCGTCGATGTCGAGAGCGCCGGCGGCGTCACCAACATCGGCTACATCCGCAGCGGTGAGTGGACCGAGTACACCGTGAACGTCCCGGCAACCGGGACCTACCCGGCAACCTTCCGGGTCGCGGGTTGGGACACCGGGCGGCAGATCGCGGTCTCGGTCGATGGCGCCAGCAAACCGACCGTGGCCGTCCCGAACTCCGGGTCGTACGATGCCTGGAGAACTGTGACTGTTCAGATCCCGCTCGAGGCGGGTACGCGCGTGATCCGGTTCGCGTTCAGCTCGGACAAGCAGAACCTCGACTACGTCGACTTCGGGACGCCAACGGGCGTGACCACGACTCCGACCCCGACGGTGACTACGACAGTCACTGCGACAGTCACGCAGCATCCTGGCCAGTCGGCGTACAACGGTCCGCATGCGCTGCCGGGCACGGTGCAGGCCGAGGACTTCGACAACGGCGGCCAGAACGTCGCCTATTACGACAGCACGGTCGAGAACAAGGCGAAGACGAACAACATCGCCTACGCCGACCGCGGCAACGAGTATGTCGATGCCGAGACCGGGAACG
>JBDKUZ010000027.1:0-8825 GCA_039679395.1 Methanospirillum sp.
GCGGAGGCCCGCGAGATCGCCGGCCGCGTCGGCCGGTTCGTGGTCGACCTGGAGGCCCTGGCCGTCGAGCTCTGCAGGCGGGACGATCCATGATCGTCATCGCGGCGCGGGACGCGCCGGCGGCCGATCGGAACGCCGCGGACGTCGTCTGCGACGGAAAGACCGACGTCGCCGTCCTGGCGAAGGCCATGGCCGAGCCCGACCGGGAGATCGTGCTGACGGCGGGCACGTTCAACGGCAACGGCGGGTTTAACGCCGCCGGCAACCGCTACCTCTCCCCGGCCGCAGGGTTGACGGTCCGGGGAGCCGGGCCGGGCCTGACTCGCATCGTCGCCGAGAACGAACCCTGCCGGATCGCGGTCGACGCGCCGGGCGTGACGCTCGCGAACATCGGCGGCTTCGGCTACATCGGGATACAGGACACGGCCGACGGGTTCACCTGCGAGGACGTGTACGTGACCCACGCCATCAACGGCGCGTATGTGGCGTTCGGACGAAAGGGCGGCTGCACGGCCGCGTTCATGGTCTGGGGACGGAAGGGACGGACCGTGCAGGATCTGACGTTTCGGCGCTGCTCGGTCGAGCGGTCGTACCACCACGCTTTCTCGCTGAACCTCGCGGGCGCAAACGAGGGCGGAGGGTTCGCCGATGTCCTCTTTGACCAGTGCCACGCCATCTGCGCCGGCTCGGGCATGGAGCGATGGTCCTGCGGCTTCGACATCCCCGACGCCGGCGACATCGAGCGGATGACGGTCCGCGACTGCCAGGCGGTCGACTGCTGGCAGGACGGGTTCCACCTCGACGGCAGCTGGGACGGCCACCGGCAGCGGGCCATGGACGTCCTCTTCGAGCGGTGCCGGGCGTCTATGTGCGGCTGGCGGTCGGGGACGGCGCCGGGGGAGCTCTACCAGTCCGGCTTCTACGTCCAGTCCGCCCGCCTTGTCGATTGCGAGGCCGAGCGATGCCGGAAGGCCGGCTTCCTCTGCAAGAACGAGGAGAGCAGCGGGCTCGTCCTCGAGGGCTGCCGCGACACGGGCTCGGCCTACTCGCTCGTGATCGAGTACGGCGGCAACGGCGCGAAGGTCGAAGGGTTCATCTCCGAGGGGGCGACGCGGCGGGCGCTGCAGATGGTCGGGAACGATGCCTCGGTCGAGATCGAGATCCGGAACTTCGCCGGCAACGACCGACCCGTGCTGCTCGGAGTCACCGAGCGGCTCGAGTTCGTCGACGCACCGGCACACGCCGCGGACCTTGCCCGGTACCGGGCTCGAGGCTACGCCATGAAGGGCAATCGAATCCGGATCGTCACGGACCGGCCGATGGAGGCGGTCGAGGTCCACCCGCCGTCGGTGAACAGCGTGGAGATGACTGGCCTCACGGTCGTGTGTAACCGCCGATGCAGATAATAGAGCAGCGATCGCAACCTCAGCCACTTCTGCCATTCCATCGCAAACGGGGGCCTGGCGCAGTCCTGCGACTGGTATGAAGTATACCGCAATATGATCGTAAGGCTGCCTTCGCCCCCCATTGTGTTTGATTATACTGGCAGGAGCAACACCCCTCATTTTCAACGCGTGAGCCTCCACGGACGACGGGCCCGGGCGGAACGCGTTTCGCAATCCTTATTACACCCTGCTCCGATGTCGATACTATTACCTGACTCGGACAAGCCGGGACGCAGAAGCCTCGCCGGTTGCATCTGATCATCAGCGCCTCCGCCGGGCCCGGCGGGATCGCGCCCGCCGTCCCGTCAGGCGGGAGGAGGGCGTGATGAATCGAGATCCCTGCAACCAATGGCGCATACGCGCCCTTTCAAGAACGGCGATCGTGCTGCTCGCCGCCTGTCTTTTGACAACCCTCACCGTCGCCTCATCGGCCGCCGACACAAACCCAACCGCGGGAAAGCAGGTCGCATCGATCAAACACCGGAACCTCACCGACGCCGAGTTGAAGCTCTCCACCGATCTGCTCGAGCTCACGAACGAGTCATACCTGCTCCCCGGGATGACGCAGCAGGACATCACCCATCACCTCATCCTTCAGCATGCATACCAATCTGCCGGCCGGAACGTCCGGGTCGTCAACGCGTCCGCGCCCGCCGAGGTCGTCTACGTCTACGTCCGACTCTCCGAGGGTACGCCCCTCTCGATCGTCGATCCGTATGCCTGGCGCGTCACCGATCGCGGCGAGGAGTGGCGATCCGTCGCCGCCTGGGTCGAGGTATCGCGGCTGCTCGCCCTCGCGGCGGATCCGGGCGTGACGGGGATCCGGACGATCGACCCCCCCATAACGAGATCGGGGTCGGTCACGGCCGAATCAGACCAGATCCTACTCGCCAAACAGCTCCGGGACCGGTACGGCCTGGCCGGCGCGGGGGTCAAGATCGGTGTCATATCCGATGGCGTCGACTCATGGGAATGGGCCAGGGACTCGGGCGATCTTCCAGCGGACCTGACCATCCTGAACAACCGCATCCACGGTTCCGAGGGTGTCGCCATGCTCGAGATCGTCCACGACATCGCGCCAGCCGCAAAGCTCTACTTCCACGACGCCGGGGGAAACGTGTTCGCGTTCAAGGCCGCCGTCGATGCGCTCGTCGCTGCGGGCTGCACGGTCATTGTCGACGATATCGGCCTGTACGACTCGCCGTTTTTCGAGGACTCGCCCCTTGAGACGCACCTCCAGCTGCTCTCCTTGACTAAAAACCTGCTCTATTTCAGCGCTGCCGGGAACGAAGCGGACGCACATTACCAGGGTGTGTGGAAAGCGACCCTCGATGGCTATCACGACTTCTCGAATGGGACGACGGGAACCACGGACCTCTACGTCAGCATTGGGAGTGGCGGCTCCTTCGATGCCATATTCGAGTGGGACGATCCCTGGGGCGGATCGGCGAATGATTATGACATCTTTCTCTGGGACACGCGCACCGGGAGAGTGCTGGCTCATTCGGACCAGCTCCAGGACGGCGACGACGAACCATGGGAAAAAATATCTTACTCGAACAATGGCGGCTCCACGATCGACGCGGCGATCTCCGTGAGTAAGGCAAGCACAGCCGCGGACCGGACCCTCGAGATCTCCATCGGCAGGCGATACAACACGACGGTCAGCGCCACGAACATCGTCCCGTCCGACTCGATCTGGGGCCACCAGACATCCCCGGGCGTGGTCACCGTCGGCGCGATTCGCGCGACGGACCCGGGATGGGACACGATCGAGCCGTTCTCGAGCCGTGGCCCATGCACCATTCGCTATCCCAGCCCGACCCAGCGCATGAAACCCGATATCACCGGGATTGACGGGGTACGCGTCACCGGCGCCGGTAATTTTCACAGCCCGTTCTACGGGACGAGCGCCTCTGCCCCCGGGGTTGCCGCCATCGCGGCGCTGGTCTGGAGCGGCGTCCCGACGAAAAACGCGGACGAGGTGCGCAACGCCCTGCTCTCCTCCTGCGTTGACCTCGGGCCGCCCGATTTTGACACCGCGTTCGGGTACGGACGCGCCAACGCCATCGCCTTCGCCCAGGCCCTCGGGATCGCCACCGGTCCCACCGTCACGTCGATCACCCCGAGCACCGCACCGCCCGGCTCGACGGTCGCGATCACCAGCCTCGCAGGAGCGGGGTTCCAGCCGGGCGCGACCGTGAGGCTGCGGCGCGCCGGATATGCCGATATCGCCGGAACCAGCGTCGTTGTCCTGTCAGCGACGAAGATCGCGTGCACGTTTGTTCTCCCATCGAACGCGGCGAAGGGCAACTGGGACGTGGTCGTGACGAACCCCGACGACCAAAGCCTGACCCTGGAAACCGGGTTCGCCATCGCCGCCGCCGAAACGCCTACGCCGACGCCGACCCCCACCCGGACGCCGGAATCCCCTGAGAAGTACCAGTTCGTCACGAAGTGGGGGTCCGCTGGGGAAGTAACCTGGTTGAGCCCGCTCAACGGAATCGCTGTCGATGGCTCGGGCAATGTCTATGCCACCGAGGATTCTTCTGTTCTGAAGTTCGCGTCCGACGGTACCTTTGTCACGAGCTGGGGCGGATTCGAGAACAGTACCTTAATCCTCAGGTACGCGGCCGGCATTGCTGTTGATCGCGCGGGTGATATCCTTGTCGCGGATAGCAACAACAACCGCATCATGAAATACCGGCCTGACGGCACGTTCCTGAAACAATGGGGCGTCGCCGGGTCGGGGAACGGCCAGTTCAAATCCCCACGGGGGGTGGCGGTCGATAGCGCCGGCCTGATCTACGTCACGGACTCGGAAAACCACCGGGTCCAGACCTTCTCCCCGGAGGGGATTTTCGTCGCGACGTGGGGCTCATGGGGCTCCCAGCCCGGGCAGCTCAACGTTCCCTGGGGCATCGCCATCGACGCCGCGGACAACGTCTACGTCGCCGAGTATGAGAACCACCGTATTCAGAAATTGACGAAGAGCGGCGCGTCTCTCGCGACGTGGGGCCGGGACGGCGGGTATGCATACCAGGGCCAGGGGGACGGCGAGTTCTCCCATCCCACGGGTGTCGCGGTCGATGGCGAGGGAATCGTCTATGTCGCTGATAGGGACAACCAGCGCATCCAGATGTTCACATCGGGCGGTGTGTTCATCGCGAAGTGGGGCGGCGACGGTCCCGGGCTTGGTGGCTCCGGTTCGGCGGGAGGGCAGTTTTACGGGCCGACCGGAGTCGCGGTGGACGGCGCGGGCGCCGTATATGTCTCCGAGCTGGATAATATGCGGATTCAGAAATTGACGTCGAAGGGGGTTTTCCTCGCGGAGTGGACGAACACCGGCTCCCGCAACGGGCTGTTTTATGAGAACGTGGATGTCGCGGTGGACAGCGCTGGCGATATCTACGTCGGCGATTCCGGAAACAATCGGGTCCAGAAGTTTTCCTCGACAGGGGCGTACCTAGGCCAATCCCGCCGTATAGGGATTTCCAAGGCGCTCGCCGTAAGCGCGGATGGCAATGTCCAGGTGTCCGAGGGAATATATATCACGACTATGTCGCCGTCCCTCGATGTAATCTCGAGGTGGGACTACAGAAATACTCTGGGCATGATGGAGTCACCGGATGGAATTGCGTTCGACAGGCTCGGCGATCTCTACCTGCTTAATGATGACGGGATCTACAAATTGACCGCGAACCATGATCTTCTCGCGCACTGGAGCAGCCACGGCGTCGGTGACGGGCAGGTATACTCTCCAAATGGCATCGCGGTCGACAGCGCCGGCAACATCTACACCGTCGAACAGGATAGTCCGCGTATCCCGGGGCTCGCCCACAACCGCGTCCAGAAGTTTTCGCCGAACGGCACCTACGTCACGCAGTGGTCGACCGCCGGGCCCTCGATGGGGGACCTCTACCTACCCAAGGGGATCGCTGTCGACGACGCGGACGATGTCTACGTGGCCGACACCTTCAACCACCGCATCGTCAAGTTCACGTCGAACGGGACGTTCGTCACGACGTGGGGAAGCCATGGGTCCGGGGACGGCCAGTTCCAGTACCCGGAGGGGATCGCCGTCGATGCAGCAGACAACGTCTACGTCGCCGACAGCGGCAACAACCGGACGCAGAAATTCGCCCCGGTGCATGCCGGCGCGACGCTGGTCCCGGGTGGTGTGGGTGCGCCGGGGGATACGAACGGAGACGGGCTGTGCGACGACGTCAACGGCAACGGCCGGAAGGACTTCGCCGACGTCGTGCTGTACTTCAACCAGATGACCTGGATCGCCGCGAACGAGCCAGTGGCCATGTTCGACTACAACGAGAACGGTCGCATCGACTTCGCGGACGTCGTCTGGCTCTTCAACAACCTCTAATTTCTTCTCTTTCGCCGTCTTAGCTCCCCGCAAATTCACTTTCACACCGCGACCTTCACCCCTCATATCCTCCCGAGTCCCAGAGTAGATCATCCGCCGCTACTCTGGAACTCCCGGCGGCGGCACCACATCGGTGTTCATCATGCACATCAGCGAAGAACGTGGTCCCTCCACCCTTCCCCGGTACCCGCGTGGCGGTCGGACGGGAACCCATGAAAACAGCGGCCCGCCGACGGCGACCGCATCCGTGCGGGCCGGAGCCCCGGATTTTGCACGCTCGCTCTTCAACGCCTCGGCGCTCCTCGACCGGCTCGTCGCGGTCGAGGCGAGCATACGGGACGAACGCCACCGCCAGCCAGATACCGTTCTCGAGGCGATCGCCCGGCTCTGGACCGGGGGGGCGACCGTCGCCGAGACGGCCGCCGGCGCCGGCGTCTCGCCGCACATCGTCCGCAACCGGCTCCAGCGGGCCGGCGTCCTCGGGTACCTCTTCCGGAAGCGGCGCCGCCACGTCCGGGACGTGCTCGAGCGGCAGGGCCCCACACTCGTCGCGGCCTACGAGGACGACACACCGCTCCACATCCTCGCCGCCGGAGCAGGGATCAGCGATCAAACGCTCAGGAACTATATGATGGCCCGCGGTATCGCGATCCGCGATCTCCGCCGGCGGAATCGGGAGATCCTCGAGGCCCGAGCGGCGGAGCTGATCGCTGCGTACGAGGCCGGAGCGACGCTCACGGCTCTGGGCGCCCGGACCGGAGTCTCCGATTGGGCCGTCCGGGCCTTCCTCGCCGACCATGGAACCGCGATCCGCCGCTCCACCCCCGAGCGGGCGCGTGCGGTCCTCGAAGCTCGCGGCGCCGAGCTGGTCGCCGCCTACACAGCCGGGGCGTCGATCTCGGCCCTTGCGTCCCGCACCGAGATCTGCCAGATAACGCTCAGGCGGTACCTGGTCGCCCACGGTGTCGCGATCCGCTGTCATCGCCGACGGACGCCGGTCCTTTCCGACGCCCGTTTCAGGGAGCTGATCGCCGAGTACGAGGCCGGGGCGACGCTCACGGACCTGGCGGCCGAGATCGGGATATGCGACAGGACCCTCAGGCGGTGGCTTATCGCCCGTGGCGTCGCCATGAGTTCCCCCCTCCGGCGGCGAGCCTGGGCCGTCCTCCAGCCGCGCGCCGACGAGCTGATCGCCGCGTATACAGCCGGCGCAACGCTCAAGTCTCTCGCTGCGGAGACGGGAGTGATTCCCAGAACCGTCGGCAGATTCCTTGCCGCCAGGGGGGTGCAGCTCCGCCAGAACTGCGGAGGGCGCCCCCCGAGACGGTCGTCGGGCGGGTGATGCCGGCATGGGCCGGGTATTCATGAGCCCGAGGATGGGGGTCCTCGCGGCGGCCGACCGCTGGCGCCGGCTTGGGCGCGGACTCCGCGAGGGAGACCGGACCGCGCTCGCCCGGCTCGCCGGAATGGCCGGGGCGCATTCGAGCGAGGGGTTCTTCGCGTTCAACGACCCGCTCGAGGCCTCGATCGTCTCGGTGATGCTCGAATTCGCGAAGGAGGTGAAGGGCCCATGAGGATCTGGTGCTGGCCGGGCGCGGTCTTTGAGCTCGGACAGTTCAAGGTCCTGGTCGCGCCGCCGGAGCGGATGGCCGCGCTCCTCGAGCTCCCGGAGATCGTACGGTTCCACACCCGGTACCTCTACCACGGACTCTCCGGGGTGCTGTTCCGTGTGCCGCCGATCCGCTCGGAGCACTTCGAGCCGATGGCGTGTGCGACGCTCGACGGGCTGATGACGGCGGTGCGGACGGAGTTCCATACGATCCTCATGATCGAATGGTCGTCCGCGCTCGTTGCCGGGCTCTCTGCCGAGGATACAGGCCGGCGGATGAGCCGGCTCAGGGCCGCGCTGAAGCGGCGGGCAGAGATCTCGATCGTGATCGTCTACGCGCCGGCCATGGACCCGGCGCTGCGGATGGTGGCGGACGGGGCCGACCAGACGGTCTGGCTCGTTCCACGGCCGGCGGCGCCGCGGCCGTCGGTGCGAGTGGCGGCGAGGGCGGGTGCGCAGCGGACGCTGGCCGCGCCGCTCGCGCCCGGATCGGCGGAGCGGTGAGGCGGGCGATGGCGCTCCTGCTTGAACCGGGCGTCGCGGTTGAGGTCGGCCGCTTCACCGCGATGGTCTCGCCACCGGGGTTCCTGGTGGACGTGCTCCTCGCGCCCGAGGTCGACCGGTTCACGGCGCTCTACCTCTACGGTGTCAGCTCGCGGGTTCTGCACCGGCTCCCGCGCCGGGCGCCGCGGATCGGGATCCGGAGCTGCATGACCGTGCACCAGCTCCTCGAGTCGCTGCGGGAGGCCGACGAGTCGATCGTGATCGTCGAGTACGACGACGAGATCTTCTCGCCGCTCGAGGGCGAGGACCGGGACGTGATCTTTGTGGTCGGCCGGCAGCTCCGGGAGCTCTCGCGCTCGGCGGCCGTGCTGGTCTGGGCGCCGCGTGCGGAACGCGGCTTCCGGGCGCTCATGATGACCGCCGACCAGGTCGTGTGGCACCACGAGGAGCGGCTGGCGAGGCCGATCCGGCGGCGGAGGCGGGCGGTGCAGCGGACCTTGTTTGCCGATCCGGCCTGAGCGTTACGGGGCGATCAGGGTACCCGCACTCGCCGCGGCCTGGATAACCCGGTCGTTGGCTGTATACACGGTGATACCGGGGACCGTCGCGAAATCCCCGTCCTCGGTCAGGACGTTCGTCGTGACCTTCGATTGCAGAAGGGACTCGATGAAGAAGAGGTCGTATCCGTCCAGGGGCTGGGTTGCGAACCGGGTGAGGGCGGCCCGTGTCATCGTCGGGTCGATAGCGCAGGTGATCGGGTCGGAGACCCTGATCACATCAGCCCAGGCAGCCTGGACCGCCCCGACGACCATCTGCCGCTCGAGCGGATAGCCGTGCCGGAACTCCTTGGGTCTGAGATTGCTCGCGTTGCGGATGTTGAAGTCGT
>JBDKUZ010000028.1:0-16216 GCA_039679395.1 Methanospirillum sp.
AAGGCCGAGAGGAGGGCCTTCGCCACGGCCTTCCCCTCCTCGTTCGTCACGTCCTCGCCCGCGACCACGCACGAGGCCGAGTGGTACGTCATCAGCCGCGTCGGTCCCTCCTCCTGCTCGCGGCGGAAGCAGCGGTCGACCGAGAAGAACCGGAGCGGGAGCGGCGTCCGGTCCCAGATTGCGCCGAGCGTCTGGAACCAGCCGCTCGTCATGTGCGAGCGCAGCGTCGCCCGGCTCGACTCGGGCGCGAGCTCGCGGAACTCGGGGAAGACCTCGTCCATGATCCTCACCACGCGGGCGTCGTCGGTCGAGAGGACGCAGGCGAGCTCGTGGG
Source organism: Methanospirillum sp. (assembly GCA_039679395.1). GTDB lineage: Archaea > Halobacteriota > Methanomicrobia > Methanomicrobiales > Methanospirillaceae > UBA288. The sequence continues at coordinate 335 of JBDKUZ010000028.1, forward strand.
CGAGCTCGTCGCCGTCGATCGTCCCCTTTTTGTACCCATGCAGGCACTCGCGGAGCGCCCCCTCGGTCGCCTCGTCCATGGCCGCGTCCAGGATCTCGTTGATCCGGTCGAGCCGCTCGCGGGCGATCCCGACGTTCGGCCGGGGGAGGCCGCCGAGGTAGAAGACCCGGTCGAGCACGGCCATGGCCTCGGGCCCGAACTGCCGGTAGACCTCGGCCTCCTCGACGATGATCGGGTTCGCGTACTCCGAGAAGCCGATCGAGAGGTACGCCTCGCGGAGGCGGTGGATCGTCTCGAAGACCGGGTGGCGGGTGGCGCGGGTGTACGCGAGGCGGGGGTACCGCTCCGCCGAGCCCGGCGGCGTCAGCACCGACGGCCCCGCGTGCCAGGCCCCCTCGAAGTCGCATCTCGACCGCTCCCTCCACTCCTCGACGTTGAACCTCATTCTATCTGCTCCAGCACGACCACGCGGCTCGCGATGTTCTCGTCCCGCACCCGGTATCCGGCGTGCCGCGCGACCTGCGCGGCGAACGCCCGGACCCGTTCGTGCGACGGCATGTGCGCCGCCGTGAGTCGCTTTCTACTGTACCCAAGGTGCATATAGCCTTTGACCTCGACAAAGGTCGGGCCTGAGTCCGCGACCAGCGCGCCGTACCCGGCCGGGTCGTGGTCGTTGAGCCCCGCGACGAGCGTGGTCCGGATCGCCGAGCGGCGGGACCCGAGGAGGGCGAGGCTCTCGCGCACGAGTTCCCAGGCCGCCGGGTCGGCTGGCCGGCAGACGGAGCGGTATGTCGCCTCGTCCGGCGCGTCGAGCGAGACGTAGGTCTGGAACGGCCGGCAGTCGCGGACGACCCAGGGGCGCGTCCCGTTCGTGACCAGGAACGTGGTCATGCCCGCGTCCGTGCAGAGCTCGAGGAAGCGGGGCAGCTGCGAGTAGAGCGTCGGCTCGCCCGCGAGCGAGACCGCGACGTGGCGAGGCGCGGCCCCCTCGTCGAACCGCTCGGGCGCGACGTGGACCTTGTACCCCGCGAGCGCCTGCTTCTGCAGCCGTGGCAGGGCCGCGAGCAGGGTTTCGGGCGAAAGCTCGACCTCCTCCGTCGGCTCGTGCTCGAAGGAGCGCCAGCAGAAGAGGCAGCGCTGGTTGCAGCGGAGGGTCGGCGTCATCTGGACGCAGCGGTGGCTCTCGATCCCGTAGAACTGCTGCTTGTAGCAGGTCTCGCCCCCGCCCAGGGCGCGGCGGCACCAGAGGCAGGGCTTCACGGCCGCCGTCGAACGGCGGTCGACGAAGAGGTAGCCCTGCCGGGCGAGGGCCGCGCGGCCGAGCTCACATGGAGGCGAGGGCATCGATGCCGAGGGTCTCGAGAACCTCTTTGAGCGTGTTCTGCGCGGCCTTCACGAGCGTGAGCCGGCTGTCGCGGGTCCGCCCCTCGGCCCGGAGCACGGGCTCGAAGTGGTAGAAGGTGTTGAAGAGGTCCGCGAGCTCGCGCGCGTACGTCGCGAGGAGGTGGGGGCGGAGCTCCTCGATCGTCTGGGCCACGACGACCGGGAACTTCGCGATCTGCCGGGCGAGGGCGAGCTCGTGGTCGGACTCGAAGGCGTACGCCTCGCTCCAGTCGCCGCCGGCCTTCTCGAGGATCGAGCAGGCCCGGGCGTGGGCGTACTGGACGTACGGCCCGGACTGCCGCTCGAAGTCGAGCGCGGTCGTCCAGTCGAAGACGGTCGACTTCTCGGGCGAGACCCGGACGATGTCGTACCGGATCGCGGCGAGCGCGACCGAGCGGGCGATGGCGCGCCGCTCCTCCTCGGAGAGCTCGGGCCGGCGGACGGTGACCTCCTCGAAGGCGCGCCGCCGGGTCTCCTCGATCAGGTCGTCCGACGGGACGAACTTGCCCGCGCGGGTCGACATCGAGCCCTCCGGGAGGGAGACGAACTCGAAGAAGACGATCTCGGGCGGCTTCTCGCCGATCAGGCGGAGCGCGGCCTGGAGCGAGGCCCCGATCAGCTTGTGGTCCGCGCCGAGCACGTCGATGACGCGGTCCGCGTTCCGGCCCTTCCAGACGTGGTACGCGAGGTCGCGGGCCGCGTACACGCTCGTCCCGTCCGAGCGCCTGAGCACGTACCGGTTCTTGATCCCGAACGCCGAGAGGTCGAGCCAGAAGACCTCGTCCTGGTGCGCCTCGGCCCGGCGCACGAATCGGAGGAGGAGGCGCTCCATGTCGCCGATCCGGAGGAAATCCGACTCCCAGACGAAGCGGTCGTGGGGCGTGGCGAGGGCGGCGAGGGTCTCTTTGAACCCGTCGAGGCAGTTCGAGACGACGTTCCGGAACTTTCTGACCGTCGCGGGGTCCTGGGCCTCGACCTGCTGCATCAGCGCGTCGACCTCGGCCGTGATGGCCGGGTCGGCCTCGATCCGCCGGTTCGCCTCGACGTAGACCCGGGCCGTGTAGTGGTCGGGCTTCTCGTCGACGTCGGCCTCGATCCCGAGATGGTCCATGCCCCAGACCACGATCGCGATCTGCCTCCCCATGTCGTTGACGTAGTACTGGACCTCGGTCGGGTAGCCCGCCTTGCGGAAGGCCCGGGCGAGGGTGTCGCCGATGACCGAGTTCCGGATGTGGCCGACGTGGAGCGGGCCGTTCGGGTTCGCCGAGGTGTGCTCGAGCACGACCCGTTCCGTCCTCGCCGGAAGCGCGCCGTACCCCGGCGCGAGCGCGGCCCTGACGGCGCCCTCGAGGTACGCGGGCCCGAAGCGGAAGTTCAGGTACGGCCCGGTCGCCTCAACCGTGACGCCGGCCTCGGCGAGGCGCGGCCCGAGCCCGGCCGCGAGCTCCTGCGCGATCTGGACCGGGGCCTGCCGCCGCTTCTTCGCGAGCGGGAACGCGATGGTCGAGGAGAGGTCCGCGTGCTCGCCCCCCTCGCCGAGGAGGACATCGTCCTCCCCCGTGGCCTCCTGCAGTGCTGTCGCGATCCGGTCTCTCGTCTCGAAGTACATCAGTATCCCGTCCGGTAGCGGAGAATGGCCGCGATCCCGCCGAAGGCCGTCATCAGGATCGAGCCCTCCTCGAAGTCGTCGGAGATGATCTCGACCTTCGCGCTCGACTGGTCCGCGAACGAGGTCAGCTCGTCGATGATGTCCGACTCCTCGCCCATCACGAGGGGGCTCGAGCAGGACGGGCAGGCCCCGGTCTCGACGTCGCCCACGGTCTCGCCCGGCCGGCTCTTGACTGTCCGCTCGGTCGTGTACCCGCAGGCCTCGCAGCGGAGCTTCTGCCGGACCTCGCGGAGGCCCGAGGAGAGGAGGAGGACGTCGACGGCGCCGACCTCGAGGTTCTTGCGGACCGACTCCTCGCCGTACGAGGCGAGCCCGTCCTCCTTGACGAGCTCCTTGAGGAACCGCTGCATGCTCTCCTTCTCCTTCATCACCTCGACGCCGCGGAGCGCGTCCTGGGCCGCGTCCACGAGCTCGGCGAGGCCCGACTCGTTCGTGTACGCGACGTCGAAGAGGCCGATCACGCGCTTCTGGACCTCGTGGTGGAGGTAGCCGCCGGCCTCGAACTCCTCCTTCGTGGGCGACGGCCCGCCGATCAGCACGCCCTTGAATCGCTCGAAGAAGTCCTTCTCGGTCATGAACGCGGCGCTGGCCCGCTCGCCGACCTTGGTGTAGAACTCGTTGATCGCGATCTCGCGGAGTCGGCCGAACCGGGCCGCGGACTGACCGCCCTTGCGCTGCTTGCCCGGCACGGTCGAGGTGGCGCCGGCGATCGGCTCGATCCGGGCGCCGCGGAGAAAGCCCCAGTAGGCCTCGCGCCGGTCGAGGACGAGGAGGCCGTACACGAACTTCTCCTCGAGCATGGCGCGGAGGGGCTCGAGCTCGAAGGTCGAGGAGCAGCGGTACATGTAGAGGCCGATCGGCTCGGGCGGCTCGACGATCTGGCACTCGAGGTCGTACTTATCGCCGCCCCGGTGGACCGTGCCGCAGAAGACGGCCATGCCCTGCTCGGGCGGCCGCTTGTAGTATTTGAGCCGGGAGAGGATCGAGGAGATGGCGGCCTGGACGTTGGACCGCGTCTGCTTGGACTTGATGTTCGCGCACTGGCCGAACTCGTCGCGAAGCTGGGCCGTCACGTCGTAGATCTGCTTGTCGGGAGGGATGTAGAGCGTGATCAGCTCGGTCCCCGCGCCCTGCTTGGCCTCGAGCCGCTCGAGCGCCTTCTTGAACTCGTAGCGGCGGCGCCCCTCGTCCATCTCGACCTGTCCGTCGGTCATGCTGCTCCTCGCGTCTGCATATATAGCTGCTCAGGGGCCATAAATCTGCGTCAGTCGGCCGACGAGGTCCGCGTCGACAGCCGGGTCGATGCCGTGCGAGCCGTTGAAGGCGATGAACGCTTTCGGTTCCTTCGCTCCTCCGAAGAGAGCCTGCCCCTCCTCGTACGGGATGATCGGGTCGACCTCGGCGTGGTAGATCAGCACCAGCCTGGGGCTGATCGCGCCGATGTACGTCGCGGGGTCGACCGAAGCCTCGAACCGCTGGGCGACGGACTTGGTCCCGAATTTCGAGCCGAGGCCCGAGGTCGAGACTCCGGCGTACCCGGCGAACGCGGGATCGATGCCGGCCGCGACGGCCGCGTACCGCCCGCCGTTCGAGGAGCCGACGGCCCAGACGGGGACGCCGAAGGTCTTCGCGAGGTACGCCCGGGCGTGCATGACGTCGGCCACGACCCGGTACGACTGCGGCCACCGGTCCTGCCGGAAGAGCGCGTAATCGGCGTTGAGGTCGAGCGGCGTGCCCGGCGTCTCGAAGCCGTTGCCGCGGACATCGAGGTACAGGAAGGCGATGCCGGCGTCGGGGTAGGCCGCGAACCGCGTCGCGTGGCCCGAGACCGGCTCGTTCGCGCCGGGAACGTAGACGATGGCCGCCTTCGGGTGCGCCGGCGCCGCGACGTACGCGGTGACGGGGACGCCGTCGCCGGCGGCAAAGACCACGCGGGAGAGCGTGGCGTTCCCTGTCGCGTTCAGGACCGTCGCGTTCACGGGGGTATCGGGCGCGAGCGCGATCGAGAGCCGGCCGTCGCCGTCGACGGTGAAGCGGTCCTGGCCGGGCGCCTGCGTGCAGCCCGCGGCGAGCAGGAGGAGGCAGAGGGCCGCGCCGAACGCAATGAACCTCACGGTCATCACCCGAGCCCGCGGTGGACCAGGCAGAGGGTCTTCGCGTCGCGGATGCGGCCGTCGAGGGCCATGGCCCGGACCTCGGTCGCGGAAACCCGGACGACCTCGATCTGCTCGTCCTCGTCCTTCTCGTAGTCGGTGCAGGGCGAGAGGCCGCGCCCGAGGTAGAGGTGGATCACCTCGTCCGAGAACCCGGGCGTGGTGTAGACCGCGCCGAGGGGGACGAGCTCGGCGGCCGCGAAGCCCGTCTCCTCGATCAGCTCGCGGGCGGCGCAGGCCTCCGGCTCCTCGTTCTCCTCGAGCGTTCCGGCCGGTGCCTCGAGGATCCAGGCGTCGATCGCGGCGCGATACTGCTTTATCAGGACGACCTCGTCGCCGTCGACGGGGAGTATGGCCACGGCGCCGCCGGGATGGACGACGACGAACTCCTTCGTGCCCGAGGGGAGCTCGACCGAGCGCTGCTCGACCCAGAGCCGCCTGCCCCGCCAGATCTCGGTCACACCCGCCTCCGGTACGGGATGCGGTCGGAGAGGCCGAGCTCGGCGAACGCCGCCTGCCGGTAGTGGCAGGAGCCGCAGACTCCGCAGGCCTCGTCCTCGCTCTGGTAGCAGGACCAGGTCAGGTCGTACGGCACGCCGAGGCCGAGGCCGATCCGGAGGATGTCGGTCTTGGTCAGCCCGACGAACGGCGACTCGAGCCGGATCGCGGTGGTGTCGGCCGTGCCGAGGTCGATCGCTCTCTGGAAGGCCGCGATGAACTGCGGCCGGCAGTCGGGGTAGCCCGAGTAGTCGAGGGCCTGGACCCCGATGAAGATCGCGTCGGCGTCGCGGGACTCGGCGTAGCTCGTGGCGATCGCGAGGAGGTTCCCGTTCCGGAACGGGACGTAGGTGTTCGGGAGCTCCGGGGCCGAGGGGTCGTAGGTCTCGACCGCGATCGAGCGGTCCGTGAGACTGCTCTTGCCGAAGAGCCGGAGGTACTCGATCGAGACGGGTAGGAACTCGAGCGCGCCGAGCCGCTCCGCGACGGCCCGTGCCGACGCGAGCTCGCGGGCCTCGGTCCGCTGGCCGTAGTGGAGGTGGAGCGCGAGGATCTCGTAGCCCCGGTCGCGCGCGACGTAGGCGAGCGTGGACGAGTCCATGCCGCCAGATAAGAGACAGACCGCTTTCATCACCGGACTCCTATGAGTTTGTGCAGCTGGAGCGAGAACCGGACCGGGAGGTTACGCTCGATGATTCGTTCGACGATCGGCCCGGCGTCCGCGCCGTGGACCGGCGAGACGTAGACCTCGGCCGCAGTCGGGTGCGCCGCCAGCACATTCTCCATGTACGCGAGGTCGGCGAGGTCCGCGACCACGAACTTGACCGCGTCCTCCGGCCCGAGGCGGGCGAGCAGGGCGAGGTCGCTCGCCTCGCCCGAGGACGGGCACTTCACGTCCATCGTGATCGTCGCGTGCGCCCGGATCGGGGTGAAGTCGATCGTCCCGTTCGTCTCGATCTCCACGGCGTACCCCTCGGACGCGAGCGCGGCCGCGACCGGGACGAGCTCGTCCTGCTGGAGGAGGGGCTCGCCCCCGGTCACGCAGAGGCGGCGGCAGGGGCCGGCCGACTCCCGGACGGCCGTGAGCACCGCGTCCTCGTCGAGCTCTTTGCCGCCCTCGCGGGCGTACGCCGTGTCGCACCAGGCGCAGGCGAGGTTGCAGCCGCCGAGACGGAGGAAGACCGTCGGCCGCCCCTGGTTCCGCCCCTCGCCCTGGAGCGAGGTGAAGACCTCGACGACCCTCATCGGACCAGTTCCGCGCAGGCGTTCGGCGACTCCCAGACCCGGATCGAGGTGACCCGAGCGGCCGCGCCGACGCGCCGGCACTCGGCGTCCAGGTCGTCCGCGATGATCTTCGCCAGCAGCTCGCTCGTCGGATCGCCGCCGGTCGTGATCACGGGATGGAAGGCCTCGATCGCGGCCACCATCGGGTCGGCCTCGTTGAGGACGATCTGGTGGTCGAACCGCTGGACGACCTGTTTGATCCGTGCGTAATCGAGCACGATGCAGCTCGTCGGATCGGGCCCGCCCTCGATCCAGACCTCCACCTTCCAGCGGTGGCCGTGGAGGTTGTGACACTTCCCCTCGTAATGGAGCAGGCGGTGGGAGGCGTCGAACTCGACCTCCTTGTAGATCCGGACGGTCATCATCACACATGGTGCCGGGAGAAATATATTATTACCCGGTAGAGGCAAATCATATACCCACGCGGGGACCGGGGGTACGAATAGATATATTCGCTCCCGTCGCAGTACTGATCTCACGATCGGTGGCAGCCGTTCTCGATATTCGTCACACTGAGGCTATCCCATGGGACAGGGCAAATTCGCAGCCAGGAAATTGAAGCGGGACTCCAACAAGTTCCGCTGGAGCGACGTGAACTACGCACGCCGTCTCCTCGGACTCGACATCAAGAGCGACCCGCTCGAGGGCGCGCCCCAGGCGCGCGGCATCGTGCTCGAGAAGGTCGGCGTCGAGGCCAAGCAGCCGAACTCCGCCATCCGCAAATGCGTGCGGGTGCAGCTGATCAAGAACGGCCGGCAGATCACGGCCTTCGCGGCCGGCGATGGCGCGATCAACTTCATCGACGAGCACGACGAGGTCGAGGTCGAGGGGATCGGCGGCCGGCTCGGCCGGTCGATGGGCGATATCCCCGGCGTCCGGTTCGTGGTCACGCAGGTCAACAACGTCTCGCTCCACGAGATGGTGATCGGCAGGAAAGAGAAGCCGAGGCGGTAATCATGGAGACTGTGGACCCAGTGGAAGCAGGGACTCCCGAGGAGACCACCCCCGGCACCCCGAAGCTCCTCTTCAATCTCTACGATGTCGGCGAGGTCGAGATCGCGGACCCCGCCATGCAGCGGTACGTGAATCTCCACTCGATGATCGTGCCGCACTCGTGCGGCAAGCTCAACGGCGGCGAGTTCGGCAAGAGCCACATGCTCATCGTCGAGCGGCTGATCAACCGGCTGATGCAGACCGAGCACAACACGGGCAAGAAGCAGCTCGCGATCGGGATCGTGAAGGACGCCTTTGCGATCATCGCGAAGCGGACCAAGCGGAACCCTGTCCAGGTGCTCGTCGAGGCCGTCACGAACGCGGGCCCGCGCGAGGAGACGGTCCGGCTCAAGTACGGCGGGATCAACGTCCCGAAATCGGTCGATACGGCTCCCCAGCGCCGCGTCGACTCTGCGCTCAAGTTCATCACCGAGGGCGTCCAGAAGAACTCGCGGGGCAAGAAGTCGGTGGCCACGGCCCTCGCGGACGAGCTGATCGCTGCCTCGAAGGGCGACATCAAGGCCTACTCGGTCGCAAAGAAAGAAGAGCGCGAGCGGATTGCGAAGTCCGCCCGCTAGATACAATCCCCCCCTTTTTCTGATACATTATGGCACGCGGCAAGAAGATGGTGGACCGAGTCACGGAGCTCATGGACAAGCCGGAGCAGATCCGTAACATCGGGATCGTTGCGCATATCGACCACGGCAAGACCACGCTCTCGGACAACCTGCTCGCCGGCGCGGGCATGATCTCCAAGGAGCTCTCGGGCACGCAGCTCTTCATGGACTCCGACGAGGAGGAGCAGGCCCGCGGGATCACGATCGACGCCTCGAACGTCTCGATGGTCCACGAGTACGAGGGCAATGAGTATCTGATCAACATGATCGATACGCCGGGCCACGTCGACTTCGGCGGCGACGTCACGCGCGCGATGCGCGCGGTCGACGGCGCGGTCGTGGTCGTGGACGCGGTCGAGGGAACCATGCCCCAGACCGAGACCGTGCTCCGGCAGGCCTTGAAGGAGCAGGTCGTGCCCGTCCTCTTCGTCAACAAGGTCGACCGGCTGATCAACGAGCTGAAGGTGAACGAGCAGGAGATGCAGATCCGCCTCGGCCGGGTGATCGACAAGGTCAACAAGCTGATCAAGGGCATGAACGAGGAGGCCTACAACAACGGCTGGAAGCTCGACGCGGCCAAGGGCACGGTCGCGTTCGGCTCGGCCCTGTACAACTGGGCCGTCTCGGCCCCGTACATGAAGACCTCGGGCGTCTCGTTCAAGGAGGTCTACGACAAGTGCCGCGCGGGCGAGATGAAGTCGCTCGCGGAGCGGTCGCCGCTCCACGCGGTCCTGCTCGACATGGTCGTGCGCCACCTCCCCGACCCGCTCGACGCGCAGAAGCGCCGGATCCCCGTGATCTGGCACGGCGACAAGGAGACGGTCGAGGGGAAGGCCATGTACTCGTGCGACCCGAACGGGCCGATCTCGATGATGGTCACGGACATCTCGTTCGACCCCCACGCGGGCGAGGTGGCGACGGGCCGGCTCTTCTCGGGCACGATCCGGCGCGGAGCCGAGCTCTACGTCATGGGCGCGGCGCAGAAGGCGAACCGGATCCAGCAGGCCGGGATCTTCATGGGCCCGACCCGGATCGAGGTCGAGTCTCTGCCGGCCGGCAACATCGCCGCGGTGACGGGCCTGAAGGACGCGATCGTCGGCTCGACGGTCACATCCTTGCGCGAGATGACCCCGTTCGAGTCGCTCAAGCACTACTCCGAGCCGGTCATGACCGTCGCGGTCGAGGCCAAGAACATGAAGGACTTGCCCAAGCTCGTCGAGGTGCTGCGGCAGGTGGCGAAGGAGGATCCGACCCTGAACGTCACGATCAACGAGGAGACCGGCGAGCACCTGATCGCCGGGATGGGCGAGCTCCACCTCGAGATCATCACGGGCCGGATCAAGCGCGACAAGGGCGTGGAGATCGTCACCTCGCCGCCGATCGTGGTCTACCGCGAGACGCCGACGGGGAAGGCGGAGAACGTCGAGGGCAAGTCGCCGAACCGGCACAACCGGTTCTACGTGAACCTCGAGCCCCTGCCCGACAACATCGTCGAGATGATCAAGAACGGCGACGTCACGATGAACCAGCCCATGCTCGAGCGGCGCGACATCCTGGTGGCGGCCGGGATGGAGAAGGACGAGGCCAAGTCGGTCAAGGACATCTACGGGACGAACATGTTCATCGACATGACCAAGGGCGTCCAGTACCTGAACGAGACGATGGAGCTCGTCCTCGAGGGCGTGCACGAGGCGCTCGCCGGCGGCCCGCTCGCCGACGAGAAGGTCCAGAACATGAAGATCACGCTGGTCGATGTCAAGCTCCACGAGGACGCGATCCACCGCGGCCCGGCGCAGGTCATTCCGGCCTCGCGCTCGGCGATCAAGGCCGGCCTGCTGATCGCGGGCGACTCGCTCCTCGAGCCGATGCAGAAGATCTCGATCACGGTCCCGACGGACCAGATGGGCGCGGCGACGTCGCAGGTTCAGGGACGGCGCGGCCAGATCTTCGACATCACCTCCGAGGGCGACACGGTCACGGTCGTGGGCAAGGCCCCCGTGGCCGAGCTCTTCGGCTTCGCCGGCGACATCCGCTCGGCGACCGAGGGCCGCGCGATGTGGTCCACCGAGTTCGCCGGGTTCGAGATCGTGCCCTCGGGCATGGTCAAGGACGTCGTGATGGCCATCCGGAAGCGGAAGGGGCTCAAGGAGCAGCTCCCGCGGCCGGAAGACTACCTCGCGTAATCTTATTCCCGGGCCTGTCCCCGGCCTCTTTTTTGAAACGTCGATCGTGCAGCGGAGCGGATCGTGGTGCGCTCGGCCGCGCGAAAATGAGATCTATCTCCGACGCCGTCGGGCCGCGATGGCGAGCCCCGCGCCGAGGAGCGCGACGATCGCGATCCCTGCGGGAAGCGGGGATTTACCGCTGCTGCCGATCGCGACCGTGCCTCCCTGCGTCGGGACGGTCACTTTCGTGCCGGTGCTGGGCGAGGCCGTGTTGACCGTCGTGCCGATCGTGGCGAGCGGTCCGCAAGAAGAGGATGGAGCTCAGCTCTTCTTTCGACCGAACGCCACGAGGCCGGCACCGATCGCCAGTGAAGCGAGCACGACCTCGAGCGGCAGCGGCGTCTGGCTCCCGCCCCGTGTGGTCACCGTCGTGATCGCTCCCCTCGTAACGGACAGCGTGGTCGTGGTGGGGGCCGCCGTCGTCGGTGCCGTGGTCGCCATCGTGGTCGGAGAGGTGACGGCCGCCGTGCTGCGGGTGCCCGAACGGGTGCCCTGCCAGATCCCGCCGCCGGTCGAGGCGGAGCCGTAGCCCCAGGTGCCGGTGAACGAGTTGCAGTCGCCCGATATGGTGAGGGCGAACCCGCCGGAGTCGTTCGGCGGTTTGTAGCTGGGCTGCTCCGCCCAGCTCCCGGTCAGCTGGTTCCCCGAGACCGCCCCGTTGATCGTGCCGTCATCGAAGGCATAGGTGCCCGTCACGAACCCGGTCGCCTCCGATAGCGTCATCTGCCCGAAGTTCGTGTCCCAGGTTCCCGCCCAGGAACAGCTCCCGCCACCACCGCTCGTCGTGGTCGCGGCCGTCGTCGCCGGGGTCGACCGGGTCGTCGTGACCGTCGACGGAGCGTTGGTCGGGCGGCTCGTGGCCGCGGAGGTGGAGGCGACGACGACCGTGGACGAAGCCGTCGTGGCCGGCGGCACGGTGGTGGTGGTCGCGACCGTCGTCTGCGGCGCGGTGGTCCCGGTCACGGTCGGAGCATCGGGGACCTTCTGATAGACGTAGACGACGGACAGGGATGGGCCGAGGGTGTTCGAGTAGGGGATGCGTAAGTACGGGTTGATTGAGATCGCGCCAGTCTCAGAAATGAATTTGTTGAAGGAGATGGTCGGGTTGCTTGCGCCCTCCCCCTTGAAGTAGACCCGGTTCTCCCCGCCCGGATTGACAAAATTCAAATTGAATAAATAATCGGCCGCTGCGTCGTTCGGGCCCTTTCCCCAGATCCCGCCGCTCTTGATCCAGACGAAGGGATTCTCGTCCAGGCATGGGGTCCCGCTGTCGCCCTCCCACTTGGTGCTCGTGACGACCAGGGGGTCGCCTTCCCTGCCTGAGAGCGTGCCCACGTCCTTGTTGAAAACCCAGCTGAACTTGAAGTGCTGGACCTTGCCGACGCAGTCGCCCGACGTGGCGATGCTGCGGTGCGTGAACTCGATAGAGCCGCCCCTGGAGTCGTAGTTGAGGCTGTCGATCCGTACGGACGCGTCAGCCGTTGGGTTCTCGCCGGGGACATAGTATTTCTTGATGTCGACCAGTTTGTACGTGGCCGCGTCTGCGGCCGCCACCGGCCCTGCCACGACCAGCACGGTCAGCAGGACGGCGATGAGCAGCGCGGCGATCGGCGCCGCCTGCCGCACCGTCCGCGGTGCCGCGGAGGCGGTTCGGTCCCTCTGTCGTGAATGGATCTCTCTGTACATAAGCCACCTCGGACCACGGCGGCTCCAGGAACGATCGCCGTCTCGGTGGCGGAAACGGGGGGGCCTTTTCGCCCGCGGGCGAGACAGATGGTCGGAGCGGGGGGTCGGGCGTGGGACTCGGCCAAGCAGAGATCACCGGTACGGGAGCATCCGTGTTAGTGATTCCATTTCCCGCTCGGCCTATTAATCCGTTATGATATGGTTTCGCACGCTAGCGGGTCGCAGTCCCTCCGGGAATTGGAATTGGTACTGACTGCATTCAGGGCGAACCGCGACGATGCCGGACCGGAGCGTGCAGCCCGCAGCAAGTACGAGCGGTGCTGGGAGCGAACGGCATCCCCCGCCAGTGATCAATCGGGTCGCCATGGGGCCCTTACAGGGATCGGCGGCCGGCGTGGCTCCTTAGGAGGAGGGAAAAATGGGAAGAATCACTGGACAACGAACGTCCCGGTCATGATCGTCGGGTGGACATCGCACCGGAAGAAGTACGTCCCCGGCGTACTGGGCGCGGTGAAGGTGTAGGTCGTCGTCGTCGGCCCGGTCACGATCGGACCCTTGAAGATCGGGGTCGTCGCTGAGGAATCCGTGTAGACCGCGAAGTTATGCGGGACGCCGGAATCCATGTTGTTGAACGTGACCGTCACCTGCGCACCGGCGGGCGCCGTGATCGTGGACATGCTGAACGCAAGATTCTGGGCCGTGAGGGGGATCGTCACTGCACCCGGAGAGGTCGTCGCTGTCGTTGCCGTAGTGGTCGGCAAGGTCGTGGGAACAGTCGTGGCCGAGGTCGCCGTCGTCGGGAGCGCGGCGGTAACCGTTGTCGTCGGTCCCGACATCGTCATCGTTGTAGAGGGTGCCACTGTCGTGCCCGTTATACCTGGCAGAAGGGTCGTGAACGTCGGGCTCGGGATCAATGTCGTGATCGCCGTCGTGGTGACGGGTGTCGCGGCGCCCGTTGGCGGGTAGTAGGTGAAGTTCGGAACCTCCTCCGAGTCCTGTTCAATGTACCCCGATGCGTTGAACGTCGAGACCGACGTCACGGTTGGGGTCGCGGTCACGCTCGTGGACGGAGTGGTGATTTCCGTGACGGATGACGTGATCGTCGGGGTCGTGGTCTCGGTCGCGGGGGACATCGTCTCCGTGGTTGCGGCGGTGCTGACGGTCTTCATGGTAGCGGACGTGCCCGGCGTGGTGGTCCCGGCACCTGCTCCGGCACCGGTCACGGTGACTCTTGGTGTTGTCGTCGCGGTGGCGTTCGTCGATGGCGTGGTCGCGCAGCCGGCCACGAGGGCCAGGACAAACACGAGCGCTGCGATAGTTGCTAGTCTCCTGTAGGGCGGCATGATGCTCGATAGAAGCGGATGTGTTTTAAATACCTTCTGGCCGGGGAAGGAGTAGAAAGTATATCGACCTGACCGTGCTTATCGCGCTCTCGTGGAAAGGCCTTCAAACGAATACTTCTTCGATCACCCCCTGCGCGCCTATGCTCGCCGTGCCGTCGACAGGCCGCGGGGCCGGGCCGCAGGCGAACGCGGCAGCTCCTCCGACCACCCACCCATCGGGAGGCGGCACGGGCGGGTATATTCGAGGTACGCCGCGGCGCCGTCCGGGGGCGGGCGGCACCCGCACTCGTGCTCATACATCCCTTCAACAGGCTTGAACCTGGGCATATATGATATGAGATGAGATCGCGCCAGCGGCGGCTTCGCCGTGATCGCACCAGAATAGCAGACTTACGGCCAGCAGGCAGGCGACGAGGTCGGGGTCATCCTCCAATCGGCCGCCGCGTAGCTCAAGAGCAGGGACGATGTCAGTGCTGGCCGGCTCGGTCTGGCTGGATCTGCGCTGGAGGGAGGTCCACCATGCTCTTCCTGTCGCAGGCTCATAAGTTTCGCGCCGGCGTCGCGTGGTACGACTTCCCGTACGACCGCCCCGCGAACGGCACCGCCCCCACGGAGCATATCGCCGAGCTGGAGAGTCCCATGCTCATGACCCACGACTCGCGCGACCGGGCGAGCAGCATCGCGGAGATCTACACCTACTCCCGCCAGCTCGACGCGGCCGATCGGTACTTCGAGCTCAAGGTCAACCAGGGCAAGCCGCACGGCATCATGGTACAGAACGGCGCGCTCGTCCGGGACGGCGCGGCACGGGACGTGTACTCGCAGATGATCTCGTTCTTCAGACGCACCCCGAGATAGGATTGTAGCGCCGGGTCACGGGCTGGGGGCCGCACGGTCGAGACCGTCGTGCTCGATCATCCACCAGAGCGCGACCGGCGCCGCGAGGTAGACGATTCCGGCGAGATCCACACTGGCTGCCGAGAGGAGGAGCGCGATCGCCGATGAAGCCGGAAGCACGATGTACTCCCGTCTGAGCATACGGGTCACGTGCCGGTCGGTCAGTCGCGGGTCGCGGAGCGCGGGCCGGGCCGCCGCGTACCGGAAGAGCGCCCATGTCATCACGCCGAGCAGCAGGAGGTTCAGCTGCGAGAAGACCCCAGCGATGGGGGCGTCGATGGCCGCATCCATCTGGCTCGTGACGGGGAGGAAGACCACGAGCAGGAGCGCGATGAAGACCCGCGCGATGAACCCCAGGTCGACGGCGACGATGTTCCGGTAGACCCGGAAGAGAAGCACCCAGGTGATGGCCAGAACGAGGAAGACGAAGAGGTAGATCGTCAGATCGATCAGGAACTGCGAGAGCGAAGCGAGCAGAACCTCCTCCGACTCCCACAACCCTGGCGGTACGGTCAGGTTCCGGATCAGCAGGGTCATGGTGAACGCGAAGAGTGCGTTCGTGATCCGTTCGATGTTGGTCTTGTTGACCGGACCCTCGAGGTCGCTGTCCCGCATCATCATGATATTGGAACATGCTGGATTTACCCATTGCCGTGGCCATCCGGGTCTCGGAGCCGGCGGGAGCCCTGTTCGCGCTGCCCGCCCGGCTTTCCAGATACCCTGGCCGTTCGATGGCGACCTCCCGATTCGAGACGGCCCATAACAGCCGCTCCCGTGCAGCGATCGCCGCGGCGAAAGGTCTCGGGATCGGTTGATCTGCGTTGACGGTATGATCGGGGTATCGTGTCCGAAAAAGAGCGCGGGGCGGACGAGGCCCCGCCGGATCTGTGAGGTGACACGCGAACGCCGGATGCGTTCAGGAGCCTTCGATCAGTTCCTCGACAATCCCGCGGCCGGCCGGGTCGTTCGCGAACGCGGTCTCGACCGCGGCCCGGCCGTGCTCGCCCCCGATCTTCGAGAGCGCTGCCGCGGCCATCCAGCGGCAGCATTCGTTCGTGCCGTTCAGGTTCTCGACGAGCGGGTCCACGGCCCGGGGATCGCCGATGTGCTCGAGCGCCCAGATGGCCGGGACGC
>JBDKUZ010000029.1:0-1764 GCA_039679395.1 Methanospirillum sp.
ACTCCGCGCAGCGCCTGACCGTCGACCGCGCCCATATGATAGACCCTGGTGTGGTTCTCAGCCGTGATCACCGCTACCTCCGTATGGCCGAGAGGATCTCCTCGCTCGCCGTACGCCAGGCCGGCACGTACCCGGCAACGACCGAGACGACGAAGAGGCTCGCAATGCTCTGCAGGATCTGCGTCGCCTCGACGGCCGGATAGATCGGGCCCCCGGGGAAGACGAGCGGGTAGATGGTCAGGAGCCGAACCACGACCGCGAGCAGACCGAGGCCGAGCAGCGACCCGGCCCCACTCATGAAGAGGACCTGGAGCACGTACGAGTTGACGATCAGGCTCTTGTCGATCCCGATCGCCTTCAGGATCCCGATCTGTCGGCGACGGTTCACGGTGTTGATGAAGATCACGATGAAGATCACGACCGTCGCGATCACGAGCGAGACGCCGGTGGAGATCAGGTTGATGATCGCGAACGAACGCGTGACGTCGCCGATGATCCCCTGCGCCTTCTCCTGCCAGGTTTTTATTGTCTCCTGAATGCCGAACGCATAGAGCGTGTTCCGGAAGGCGTCCTCGTTTCCGGTGGTCCGGGTCCTGATCAGGATCTGCGACGCCTGATCGTCGAGGCCGAGAACGGAGGCGAGCTCGTGTTCGGTGACGTAGACGGCCGAGTCCGCGCTGAAGGAGTTGGTCTGGAAGATCCCCTTGACATGGTACCGCCGGACCTGGCCGTTCGAGAAGGCGACCGTGATCGAGTCCCCGACCCGGACCCCGCCGAGGGAGTCGAGCTGGTCGAGGCGCGGGTCCTGCTCCCCCGCGAGGGTCTTGCCGATAACGGCCGACCCGGTATCGCCGGACGAGAGATAGTCGCCCTCGATCATCTTCGTCGCGGTCAGCGTGACGCGCGTCTCGTCCGCCGGGATCACGCCGATCACCGAACGCGCGAGGGTCTTGGTCTTGAAGGTGATCGAGGCTCCTGCCGTGATGCGCGGCGCAGCGGCCACAACCCCCGGGATGCGCTCCAGCCGGGACGTCAGGGCGGCGGCGTTCGCGATATAGAACTGCCCCTCCCTGGGCTCTATGTCCAGGTTACCGTAGTTGTAGTCGATCGACTGGCGGTTGAACGAGACCACCACGCCCTGGACGATCGAGGGGAGGAAGACCAGGTTCACGAAGACCAGCGCGATGATCATCACGGTCAGGACGAGCGTCCCCTTGTTGCCGCGCCGGAGCGCCCGACCCGCGAGAAAGGCCGAGACGCGAAGTCTCAGGAGCATGGATCCCTAGGCGCTCCTGCGGCGCCAGTACCAGATGCCGGCGGCAGCGAGCAGCACCACGACGATCGCGACCGCCGCGATGGTGACCATGCTCCCGTTGTTCGCGGCAACCTCGAGGGTCAGGGGTTCTGTGACCGTGTGCGTGCCCTCGTCATCGTTGTATGTTGCCGAGAGGGTATAGGCAAGGGACCCCGTTCGATCGGCGACCAGATTGAAGACGGCAGGCGCGTCGTTACCGGGCTCGACCGTGCCGATGAAGGACTCGTTGTTGCCGCTGAAGGGGAGGTCGATCCGGACGCGGACCGACTTCGCGTCGTCCGTGCCCGTGTTCTCGAGCCTGGCGAGCAGGGTGAAGGCCTGCCCGGCCTCGACCTGCACGGGGTCGGTCGTGAGCGAGGCGAGCCCGAGCGTGGCGCGACCCCGGACGAGCACGGCGAAGGACTCGTTCTGTCGCCGCATCGTGCCGTCGGGAAGGACGTAGTCGAGGG
>JBDKUZ010000030.1:0-17246 GCA_039679395.1 Methanospirillum sp.
GCCGCCCGGTTGATCTCGTCGTCCCCGGCGCCCGGCTCTATTCCGAGCAGTTCGTATGGCGTCGGGCCCCGCTGAAGTGGATCCTTCTTCATTGCATCGTCTCCGCATCCCCAGCGCCGGTCCGGGCCCCCGCGCGGTGCCCATCCGGTATGCCGTCGAATAAGGGGATGGGATCTCGCGGCTCTTATCTGTTTCATAATTGTCCCGAGGGACCGGCAGGCGGTGCCGGGCCTTTCCGATCCAAAAGGTTACGTGCAGCGGTATCGAACCGCTCTCCATCCGTGTCCCCCTCGATCCTGCTCGTCCCCGTGGACCCGCTCCCGCCGCGCTCGGAGCTCGACACTCTCGCAGTACGCCTCGAGCGGGCCTTCGGTCGGGCGGTCCGCGTCACCGACCCGGTACGGGCTCCGGCTGCGGCGCGGCTCGCCCCCGATCGTTTCGCGGGAGAACCGGTCCGGGCCGCGATCGCCGCCACGTGGGGATGCGGCTGCCGGGACCGGCTCGTGGGCGTCACGGCGGCAAAGGTCGTCGGTGACGAGGAGGCCGGTCGGGCATGCGGGAGCGTCCTGGTCCTATCGTTGGCATCCGGGCAGACGTCCGGCGCGCCTCTTCGCGCCGTCGGCCGGTACCTGGGCCTCGGGGACTGCCGGGATCCGGACTGCGCCATGCACCCCGGGGGTGAGGCGGAGGAGCTCTGCCGCGCCTGCCGCGAACGGTGCTGAGGATATCGGAGATCGGTCGCAGCAGTCCCGATAGATTTTGAGTCCCAAAAAGGGAGTGGCCGCCCCGTCAGACGGGCGCGGCGACACTGTTCCGCGTCCTCTGCCGGAGGAGTGCCTTGTCGACCTCCCCGAGGACGAGCAGGATCACGCCGGGGACGATACAGAGCAGCCACTGGTACGGGGTCAGCGGGACGGTGCCGAAGATCGCCCGGAAGAGGCCCGTCTCGGTTATCAGGATCGAGCCGAAGACGACCCAGAGGTACGCGTAGACGAGCCGGGCATTCGAGAACGTCGAGACCTGGAACGCGGTGTCCCGGGGAAACCGGACGTTCAGCGCGAGGAAGATGTTCATGAGCGAGAGCGAGACGAGCGCCATGGTCTGGCCGACCCCGAACGAGCCGTAGGCGACCTTCCCGATCTGAAAGAGGGTGAGCGCCGAAGCGGCCATGAACGCCCCGGCGACGAAGAGCCGGACGTACATCCCGGCGGAGACGATCGACTCGTCGTACCGTCGAGGCTTACGGCTCATGATCCCGGGGGAGGCCATGTCCAGGCCGAGCATCGCGCCGATGGGGACGACGATCAGCATGTGTATCCAGAGCACCTGCTGGGGGCTGAAGAGGGCCGTGCCGGCGATCGCGAAGACCGAGGACCCCAGGAAGGCCAGGATGAACATGAAGAGGTTGCCGATCTGGATCCGCAAAAACTTCTGAAGGTTGTCGTAGACCTTCCGCCCCTCCTCGATGGCCGCAACGATCGTCGCGAAGTTGTCGTCCGTGAGGATCATCTTGGCCGCGCCCTTGGCGACATCCGTGCCGGTGATGCCCATGGCGATACCGATATCCGCAGCCTTGAGGGCGGGCGCGTCGTTCACGCCGTCCCCGGTCATGGCCACGATATTGCCCTGCCGCTTCAGGACGTTCACCAGCCCGACCTTGTGCTCGGGCGCAACACGGGCGATCACCCCGATCTCGTCGATCCGCCGCACGGCTTCCTCCTCGCTCATCGCGGCGAACTCCGCTCCGGTGATGGCCCGTCCCTCGATGCCGAGCTCGCGGCAGATTGCGCCCGCCGTGACCGCGTGGTCGCCGGTGATCATCCTGACCCGGATGCCCGCATTCTTTGCCGTCTCGATCGCGTCCTTCACCTCCGGCCGGGGGGGATCGACCTGGCCGACGAATGCGGTCATCACGAGGTTCTGCATCAGAGCCATCAGGTCGGCTTCCGGATCGAACGTGGACGCGTCGAACTCCGCCTCTGCAAATGCCAGGACGCGCAGTCCCTCTCCGGCGATCCGCTCGTACTCCGCCAGTGTCTTTCGCCGATCCTCCGCGTCGAGCTGCTTCGCCGATCCGTCCGGCATCCGGCCGTGCGTGATCCAGGCCAGGATCACGTCCGGGGCGCCCTTTATATATGCCCGGATCACCGGCGTTCCATCCCCGCCCTCCATCGCGTGGAAGGTCGCCATGAACTTGTACTCCGAGTCGAACGGGATACTCGCGCACCTCGGGTTGTTCCGGCGGAACTCCGCCACGTTTATGCCGCCCTTCTCCGCGAGGACCCAGAGTGCCCCTTCGGTCGGATCCCCGATCACCTCGCCGTCCCTGATCTCGGCGTCGATGCAGAGCGCGCAGGAGAAGAGGAAGTGATCCAGGTTCTCTTCCGCCTCCCCCTCGGTCCGCTCTATCCGTCCCTCGAAGCTGTAGCCCTCGCCGGAGACGACATAGCGGTGCCGAAACGTCGAGACGACCCGGACGGTCATCTGGTTCAGGGTCAGGGTTCCGGTCTTGTCCGAGTTGATGGCCGAGGTGGACCCCAGGGTCTCGACCGCCGGGAGACTCTTGATGATGGCGCCCTTCGCGGCCATCGCGACGGTCCCGACCGCGAGGATGGTGATGACGACGGCGGGCAGGCCGTCGGGGATGGACCCTATCGCGAGCGAGACGCCGATGGTGAACAGCGTGGTGAAGTCCTCGCCCTCGAAAAGGCCGATCACGACGATGCTGAGGAAGGCCAGCACCGCCATCCCGATGATGAAGAGGGTGACTTTGTCGACCTGCCGGGTGAGCGGGGTCTTCTCCTCCTTCTGCTCCCCGAGCATGGTGGCGATGTGGCCCACCTCCGAACGCATGCCCGTCTCGGTGACCAGGATCTCACCGTGGCCCCGGGTGACGTTCGTGTCCATGAAGGCCATGTTCAGGCGGTCGCCGAGGGGCGGGTCCGGTGTTGCGATCACCTCGCTGGTCTTCTCGACGGCCGTGCTCTCACCGGTGAGGGCCGACTCATCGATCTGAAGGTTTGCGGCGGCGATCACCCGGCCGTCGGCCGGGACCCGGTCGCCGGCATCCACGATCACGATGTCGCCGGGGACGATCCCTTCGGCCTCTATCCGGGAGATCCCGCCGTCCCGCCGCACCTTTGCGACGACCTTCATCATCCTGTTGAGGGCGGCAACACTGGCCCCTGCCTTCGCCTCCTGCTTGTAGCCGATGGTAGCGCTGAAGAGCGTCAGCAGGACGAGAAGCAGAAACGTCCGGTACTCGGCGATGAAAAGGCTTACAACCGCCGCGATGATCAGGACGATCTGCATGGAGGACGTGTACTGTTCGAGGAACCTGAGCCAGGCGGGTTTCTGCTTCTCCTCCTCGAGCACGTTACGGCCGTACCGCTCCATGCGTGCTGCGGTCTCGAACGAGCCGAGCCCCCGCTCCGGGGATACCACCAGACGCTCCGCGACCTCCTCCACGCTCATCGCGTACCAGGACGGTTCGGTGCTCCCTTCCCCCGGCGACTGCGCTGTCGGATCAGGCATGCTCATCCCCTACCGGACGCCCTCATTCAGTCTCAGATCTGCCTTCTCCCTGGTCCAGCCTCCACCTGAAAAACCGAGGCCAGAGTCCTCGGGGTGCTCTCCCTTCCGGGCAGAATCCGGGTACTTTTCAGGAGATCCTGATCGTCGAACTCCAGGGCTTCACCACCGGTAATTCATGTATACGCTATCAGAATGTACTCTCCTGTTATACTTTTTTCGAATTTTATAAAATCAGAAAGCCCCTCTCGGTACCTCTCGGTAATACGAGTGACACCCCGATCGAGCCTCCTGCCTGGCCGGCTCGAAGGGATAGCGGCGAGGGACCCAACGGTCTGACACGCACTGCGGCTGACCCCGCGGGACTCCTCGTATGCCGACGGCCTCCCTCGGAGAAGGAGGAGAACCCGGTTCGCGCGGATCGTTCGCGGACACCCGGAACCGCAGGTTCCTTTTTCGTGTGCGCCGTCATCCAGTTCAGGTATGAGCGGTGAGGATGCAGCGACCGTGTCGCGCCGGTTCCGGATGCGCGAGAAGATCTTCGACATCGGCGAGGATTTCACGGTCGAGGACGAGGCGGGGCGTCCCGCGTTCAGGGTCGACGGAAAGGTGCTCACGCTCAGGAAGACCTTCGTGCTCGAAAGCCTCGACGGACGTGCGCTCGCGACCATCCGCAGGCCCCTGGTCGCGCTCCGGGATACGGTGGTGATCGAACGGCCCGACGAGCCTCCCGCGACCGTGCGGCGGCCGCTCCTCCCGCATCTCAGGCCGCGGTTCCACGTCGAATTCACCGAGGGCGACCTCGAGGTCGAGGGGAACATCATCGGGCACGAGTACGTGATCCGGAAGGGTCGCGAGACCGTTGCGCGGATCTCCAGGGGATGGTTTCAGATCCGTGACACCTACGGGATCGAGGTCGAGCCCGGGGCGGATCCGGCACTGATGATCTCGATCGCGGTCGCGCTCGAGTCCCTCGACGAGGACGAGTAGCCTCTTCGAGTGCGTGTGGCACGCTGCGAGCCCGCCGCACTCACGGGAACAGGAACTCGCCGATCAGCGTCGTCGAGATGTTGCCGAAGCGGTCGTAGTTGGCCAATCGAACGTGCGATCCGGTGACCTTGCCGTACACGGTGGTGTATACGTCCTCGATGGAGAGGCTGGGGTCCGCGGAGACGACCGAGAGGAGATGAGCGGAGAAGTCGTCCGACAGCCAGGCTCCGATCTCGCTGTCGTACTCGTATCCCCGTGACGATTCGTTCCTTGCGGCACTGGTCAGCAGGACCACGCCCGGTGTATCGATCCCGAGGGCCATGCTTTCGCCGCAGCATGCCTCTACGGCGATGAACATCTGCCTGAACTGCCCCTTCGCGTACATGCGATCGAGCGTCTCCGCGAGCCTTTCCGCGGTCAGCTCTCCGCCGTCATGGAAGAGGATCGATCCGTTTATCCCATGGTCCACGATGTAGACGAAGAGATTGCTCTTCCTCGTGGTCTCGAGGACGCTCCCGTTCGCGGCCGACCTGTCTCCCAGGAGGACGGTGACAAAAGTGTCCTGGGTCACGTTCGCACCGGCATAGTCGATGACCGCATCCTTCCGAAAGTTCTTGCCGCCGATGGAATGATGCACGTCGCCCTTCAGGGGGTTGTCCTCGTTATCGGCGATGTCATCGACGAGAAAGAGAATGATCTTGTCGTCCTTGATCCCGTTCTGTTTCAGAAGGTCGTACATGGCTAGGGCGTCGGCCTGGTGACGGTAATTCGTCCAGTTTCCCGATGTCGCGATGATCACCGCCCAGGTGTCCTCCCTCTCTCCCGGCGTGAAGAGCACCTCTCCGGTCTCCTGAAGCCCTTCGTGATCGCTGCCGGCCCGGGCCCGATACGCGGTAACGCCATTGGTCATCGTCCCGTTGCCCGACGATGAGCCGGAATGGACGGTCGCCACCGTCGTGAAGTTGCCATTCTCGATCCTCCAGAAGGAGTAACAGGTATCCACAGGGTCCACGCCCAGTTCTTCGTCGAACTTGAGAGATCCTGAGGCCCCCCGCACAATGGGCTCTCTCCCCTGAAGGATCGCCGAGATCTCGCTCCCGATCTCCGGGGAGCTGCCGTTCGTTCCGGTCTCCTGTCCCGCAACGACCTTCCGGAACGATTGATCTATCCCCTCTCCGGCGAACCAAAGGAGGCCGCCTCCGGCATACTCCTGCCGGGCGAGTGTACAGGCCGCAAGAAACAGCGCGTCGTACGTGCCCGCCGCGAAGTTGCTGGGATCGTGTCCGAATCGATCTCTGTACACCTCTTCGAAACCTGATGCCGGGTCGGCCGAGGGTGAGATGCCTTCCAGGCCTTCCGCACCTTTTCCCAGACTGTCGACAAGATAGCCGCTCTCCGCGGCATCCGTGAAGAAGAGACGGGCCGAGCTCCCGGTTCGGTCCATCTCTCCCTTGATCCGCATCGCATCCTCCGGGAATGCGGCGCAGATGACGTACTCGGGGTCGCCTTCCAGCGCCTGGTCGACAATCTGAGAGAAGTCGGCATGTCCGCGCTCGTACGGGACCACGTTCAGCAGCTCAATCCCCTGTTCGGTGGCAAAGAAGCCGGTCCACTCGAAGAACGTCTTGCCGTAGACGCTGTCCTCGTAGACGAGGGCAATCTTCTTCGTTCCACGGCCCGAGAGCCGGTCCAGGATCAATCGCACCTGGGCGACATCGGATTGGCACGTCCTCCAGAAATACTCCTTCCGACCAAATGCCCGGAGAATATCCCCGGCAGACGCGAACGGACTGATCAGGATCTTTTTATTCTTGACGAACAGCGGGGCGATCTCGTAGACTCCCGAACTGGAACCCGGACCGATTACGATCCTGATCGATCGGTCATCGATGAACTCCCGGGCGAGTTCGAGCGGATCCCTGCCGTTCGTGTCTTTGTAGACCAGCTCGATCGGACGACGATCGATCCCGCCGGCCCGGTTGATCTCGTCTCTGGCCCAGTTCAGCACCGCCTCCGAATCGACTGCGTCCGGGCCTGTGAGTGGAAGTAGCACCCCGATCTTCAGGGAGGCGGCGTCCCTGTGGGAGATGGCACCGAGTGCCAGGCTGCCGATGAGCAGGACGACAAGGATGATCAAAAGAGGTCCGCGCATGGTGATGCCGATTCACTCGTCTTCTGATCGAGTACTCCCCTTTGGCGAAACTTAAAGGATCGCTCGACTCCCTCCGGGTCGACCGAATCCCATAGAAGGCGCACTTGCGGGGTCAATCGGCATCCGCCTCGACACCGTACAGGGGGATGCGGCGGGCGCGGGCTCCCCCTACACTCGAACGGCCGCAGTCGACGCGCCCGGACGGCCCACAGATCGACGCTCAGTCAAGCAGGACCAGCCCGATCGAGACCACGTCGGGGCGCACGATCTTGCCGTATTCGAGGTTCCGCGACGGGATCGTCCTCAGGTTCCATCCGACCTTTGCCGCCGTCGCGAAGACGTCCATGCCGGCGGCCTCCATCGAGGGCCGGACGCGGTCCTGCGACCTGCAGAACCGTCGGTAGGACTCGTCCACGGAACCGGGCTGCTCCTCGGCCACGCACTCCTCGCAGAACGCGCACGGGTATCCGCCGAAGGCGAAGGCCTTGTAGAACCCGTGGTAGAACGCGGTCTTCTCCATCCGGTGGACGGTCGTATTCACCCAGAGAATCAGGTCGCGGTAGAACATGTGGAAGTCGTCGGGGATCTCGTCGGGCCCGAACTGACCATGGCCGGGCACGCCGTCGAACCGGACGAGCAGGGCGGCCTCGTACTCGGCGAGCATGGCCCGCGTCTCGGCCGGCGCGGGCGCGTACGGCGGACACGAGAGATGTTTGGCGTACCCCTTGCAGCCGTATCGGCACTTGAACCGGACCCACTCGGCGACCACGACGTCCCGCGGCGTGATCGGCACGGCGTGTGCGCCGGCGTCCGTCGCGAGTTGTCTCAGCGCCTCGATCTCCTCCTCTCGGTCCATCTCTTCTCCCCGATCGTTGCAGGGGGCGACCGGAGCATAAGGGTTACGCCGTCTGGCGAAGGAACGCGAGCGCCTCGTCGAGCGGCGGAACCTCGTGGATCGGGTAGACCCGAGCGAAGACGATCCGGCCGTCGCGGTCGACCACGACATTCGCCCGTTCGGAGAAGCCGTTCTGCTCGCGAAAGAGGCCGTAGGCGCGTGCCACCTCGCCGTGCGGCCAGAAGTCGGCGAGCAACGGCGTCACCGTGACGCCGATCTCGTCGCCCCACGCTCTCTTCGAGATCCAGGAGTCGATGCTGATCCCGACCGCGACGCAGTCGAGGGCGACGAACTCGGGCTGGTGCGCCTCGAGCGCCTGCATCTGCGCGGCGCAGGCCCCGGTCCAGGCAAGCGGGTGAAAGGAGAGGAGCCAGCGCTGCCCGTCGCCCGGCGAGACGGTCACGGGCGTCCGCCGCTGGTTCTCGAGGGTGAAGCCCGTGGCCGTTTGTCCGACGAGGTTCTTCTCCTGATCGTCCATGCACGTGGATAGCGCTCCGGGCGGATAAGGGGTTCGGCAGCTCCTTTGCCTTCCCCGCCGACCTGACTTGGCATGGCATGGACCGTGCGGCCGTTCAGCGACGCGGACTTCCCGGCGGTCTGGGCGCTCGAGCGGGTCCGCGACGCAGAGGGCTACGCCTCGGCGGTCACCGTTCGGCAGGCCGCCGCGCTCTGGCCGGCGACCCTCCTCGTCGCGGATGAGGACGGCGAGGTCGTCGGTTTCACGCTCGCCGCCGCCTCGTCCGATCCGGCCGTCGGCTGGATCCTTCGGCTGAAGGTCCGCGAGGATCGTCGGCGACAGGGATGCGCGACGGCGCTCCTTCGCGCCGCGCTCGAACGGCTCCGGGACGACGGGGTACGGGTGGTCCGGCTCACGGTCGCGCCGGCAAACGAGCCTGCCCGCTCGCTCTATGCCCGGCTCGGGTTCGTCGAGGAGGCGTTACTTCCCGATTACTTCGGGCCGGGCGAGGATCGGCTCCAGCTCCATCGCAGGATCGACCCACTACCGGCCTGCGTGACGGAACGGCCCGATTGACCGCGCGCACCGACGCCGAGCGGGGCTGTCCCGGCGTTCGGGGCGGCGTCATGTGGATGGGTGGTCCAGGGCCGTGCGCAGGGAGGAGACGTACGCGCCGAGCGCACGGTCCATGCCTGCCTCGTCGCCCATGTGCGCTTCCACCAGGGAGACGATCGCGGAGCCGACGATCACCCCGTCCGCACCGGCGGCGATGACGGCGAGGGCCTGCTCCGGGGTCGCGATCCCGAAGCCGACCGCGACCGGCAGGTCCGTGGCCCTCCGGAGCCGTCCGATGAACGGCGCCACCGCGTCGGGGATCCCGTCGCGAACCCCGGTGACACCCCGCGTCGAGACCGCGTAGACGAACCCCTCCGCCTCCCGCCCGATCCGGGCGAGCCGCGCGTCGCTCGTCGACGGCGACGCCATCAGGATCCGGTCGAGCCCGGCGGCACGGCAGGCGGGAAGGAGTTCGTCCGACTGCTCGAGTGGAAGGTCGACGCAGAGGAGTCCGTCGACGCCGGCGGCTGCGGCATCGCTACAGAACCGTTCGACGCCGTATCGGTAGAGCACGTTGAAGTAGCAGAGGAGGACGATAGGCGCATCGGCTCCGCCGGTCCGAAGCGTGCGGACAAGGGCGAAGAGTCCGGCTGGGGTCATGCCGGCGGCAAGGGCCCGTCCGTCGGCCCGCTCGATCACTTTTCCGTCGCCGGTCGGGTCCGAGTACGGCATGCCGAGCTCGAGGACGTCGGCGCCGGAGGCGAGGAGGGTCGCGGCGACCCGCGCGGAGATCTCAGGGTCAGGGTCGCCGGCGACCGTGAACGCAACGAGTGTGGGATGACGCGGGTCGGAGAAGGCGCCTGCGAGCCGGCTCATACGGCCACCCCCCGCCGGCGCGCGAGGGCGTACATGTCCTTGTCGCCCCGGCCCGAGATCGAGATCACCACGATCTCGTCCGCGGCCATCGTGCCCGCACGCCGCCGGGCCTCGGCGACCGCGTGGGCCGATTCGAGGGCCGGGATGATCCCCTCCGCACGCGAGAGGTATGCGAGGGCCTCGACCGCCTCGTCATCGGTCACCGCCGTGTACTCGACGCGCCCCGTCTCGTGGTAGTGGGCATGCTCGGGGCCGACGCCGGGGTAGTCGAGCCCGGCGGCGATCGAGTGAGCGCCGGCCACCTGCCCTGCCGCGTCCTGGAGCAGGTAGGAGAGCGTGCCGTGGAGCACGCCGGAGGCACCGGCCGTGAGGGTGGCGCTGTGCTTTCCGGTGTCGAGTCCCTCCCCCCCCGCCTCCACCCCGACCATCCGGACGGACGGGTCGCCGGCAAAGGGTGCGAACATCCCGATCGCATTGGATCCGCCGCCGACACAGGCAATCAAAAGATCCGGGAGACAACTTTCGGCCGCCATGCACTGGCGCCGGGTCTCGTCCCCGATCACGGCCTGGAAGTCCCGGACCATTGTCGGATACGGATGTGGTCCGGCGGCCGTGCCGAGAAGGTAGTGGGTCGTCTCGAACGACGCGGCCCAGTCGCGGAGAGCCTCGTTGATGGCATCCTTGAGGGTCCGCGTCCCGGTCTCCACCGCGTGGACGGTCGCACCGAGGAGCTCCATCCGGAAGACGTTCAGGCGCTGGCGCTCGACATCGAGGCCCCCCATGTAGACCTCGACCGGCAGGCCGAGCGCGGCGCCGACGATCGCGGTCGCTACCCCGTGCTGGCCCGCACCTGTCTCGGCGATCAGCCGGGTCCTGCCCATATACTTCGCGAGCAGGGCCTGCCCCAGTGTGTTGTTCAGCTTGTGCGCGCCGCCGTGGAGCAGGTCCTCGCGCTTGAGGTAGACCCGGCACCCGAGGTCGGCCGAGAGCCGGGGCGCGAAGGTCAGCGGTGTCGGCCGGCCCGCGTACTCCGAAAGCAGGCGGTCGAGTTCGGCCACGAAGCCGGGGTCGGCCCGGTACCGGTCGTATGCCGCCTCGAGCTCGAGTACGGCCTCCATCAGGGTCTCGGGCAGATATCTACCGCCGAACCGACCGAATCGTCCGTCGCCGGTCATGCGGCCCGGAGCGCCTCCAGCGCCGTGCGGGGGCTTGGGGCCCGCATGAGGGTCGAGCCGATCAGGAACGCATCGCAGTCGTGCGCGAGCCGCCGAATGTCTACCGGGGATGAAATACCGCTCATCGAGATTACGGTCCGTCCGTCATCGTGGAGAGAGGGCGCGAGGCGCGAGGTCGTCGCGAGGTCGATCCTGAGGGTTGTGAGATCCCGGTTATTGATCCCGACGAGCAGGGCGTCGGTGCCGAGCGCGAGCTCGACCTCGGCCTCCGTCTGGACCTCGACGAGGGGCTCGAGCCCAGTCTCGCGGGCAAGGTCGACGAACGCGGCGAGTCGTTCTCCGAGGACTTTCGCCATCAGGAGAATCGCATCGCCGCCCAGCGCCCTGGTCTCCGGGACCTGCCGCTCGTCGATGATGAACTCCTTGCGGAGGATGGGAATTTCGATGGCGGTTCGGAGCCGGGCGAGGCGATCGGCCGCGCCCCCGAAGTACGAGGGCTCGGTCAGGATCGAGAGCGCGGCGGCCCCGCCTGCAACGAGCTCACAAGCCAGCTCCGTGTGATCGGGTACGGTCCGCAGCCGCCCAAGAGCGGGAGAGACGGGCTTGATCTCGGCGATGATCGCCCGGCCGCCCCGGCAGGCCCGGATCGTGCCGGCGAGGGACCGGACCGGAGGAAGATCGTCGATCGGGAACGCATGGGGCAGCGAAGCGCATCGGACCCGGGTGGACGCGATCACCTCGTCGAGAAACATGGCTCACCCCCTGTTGCCCGGACCAGGCGTTCGAGTCGGTCCAGTGCGGCCCCCGACTCGATCGCCGTCTCGGCCGCTGTGAGGCCGGCGGCGAGGTGAGACCCCCGGCCTCCAAGGACACACGCTGCCGCGGCGTTAAGGAGGACGATGTCGCGGGCCGCTCCCTCTTCGCCCGAGAGGACCCGAAGCAGGATGCGCGCATTCTCGGCCGGCCCCCCGCCGGCGAGGTCGGCGCACGAGGCGCGGGCGAGTCCGAACTCCTCGGGAGCGACCGTCATGGTCCTCACCTGCCCGCGGTCGAGCACCGCCACCGAGCTCTCGCCCGTCGTGGTCAACTCGTCGAGCCCGTCCCCGTGCACCACGAACGCCCGGTCCCGCCCGAGCGTCGCGAGCGTCTCTGCGACCGGCACGACGAGCGCCGGGTCGTAGACCCCGAGGAGCTGGGCGGTGGCGCCGGCCGGGTTCAGAAGCGGACCGAGGAGGTTGAAGACGGTCCGGATCCCAAGCTCTCGCCGGACCCCTGCCGCGTGTCGGAGGGCGGGGTGGTGATCGGGCGCGTGGAGGTACACGATCCCCGCTTCGGCGAGGGTCCGGGACGCAGTCTCGGGGTCGAGCGTAAGCTTCGCACCGAGGGCCTCGAGGACATCGCCCGAGCCGCACTGCGACGAGACCGCCCGGTTTCCGTGCTTGGCCACGGCAACGCCGGCACCGGCGGCGACGAGCGCCGCGCAGGTCGAGATGTTGAATGTGGCCTTGCCATCTCCACCCGTCCCGCAGGTGTCGACAAGCGGTCCCGATATCGCGGGACGGACGCGGACGCTGAACTCTTCCATGGTCCGGGCGAACGCCGCGAGCTCGGACGCAGTCTCGCCGCGGGTCCGGAGCGCGGAGAGGAGCCCGCCGATCTGGCTCTCCGTCGCTTCGCCGCGCATCATGCACTGCATCGCCCCGCTCGCGAGGTGCGGCGGGAGCTCTCGCCCGCGCACGGCCTCGGCAAGGGCTGCCTGAATCATGAGGCCGCTCCATTCGCGAGAAAGTTCGCGACGATCCGATCGCCGACGGCGGTCAGGAAGGACTCGGGATGAAACTGGACCCCGGCGATCGGGAGCCGCCGGTGACGGACTCCCATGACGACGTTGTCCTCGCGGGCCCGGGCGGTCACCACGAGATCGGGGGTCAGACTCGCCTCGTCGACGGCGAGGGAGTGATACCGGACCGCAGAGAATGGCGAGGAAAGCCCGGCAAAGAGGCCGCATCCGTCGTGATCGATGGTCGCCGGCTTCCCGTGGACGATGGTCGCGGCCGATGCGACGTTCCCGCCGAAGGCGGCGCAGATCGCCTGGTGACCGAGGCAGACGCCGAGGGTCGGGATACGGGGCGAGAGGGTCTCCAGCACCTCGCGGAAGCGGGTTGCCTCCCCGGGGCCGCCGGGTCCCGGCGAGAGGACGATCCGTTCGCAATCGTGCGCGGCAAGCCGCTCGAGCGGAGCATCGATCGTCTCGACCACAACATCAGCCCCGAGATATTCGAGCTGCTGGCAGAGGTTATAGGTGAACGAGTCGAAGGCGTCCACCAGGAGAACTCTCATGGTCTCGCCTCCGCGGCGTCGATGGCGGAGAGGACGCCCAGGGCTTTCGCGTCGGTCTCGTCGTACTCCCGGGCGGGGACCGAATCGGCGACGATCCCGGCCCCGACCTGGACCGACGCAACGCCATCGCGTAGTACCGCAGTCCGGATGGCGATCGCGAGGTCCATGGTCCCCGCTAGGTCGAGGTACCCGACTGCGCCGGCATACACGCCACGGGGCGTGGGTTCGATGGTCTCGATGATTGACATCGCCCGGAGCTTCGGCGCACCGGAGACCGTGCCGGCCGGGAAACAGGCCGCGAGGGCGTCGAACTGATCACAATCGTCCCGCAGGGTCGCGGTCACGGTCGAGACGAGGTGCTGGACATGCGAGTACCGTTCGATCTCCATGAATGACCCGACGGCGACGGAGCCGGTCTCGGCAATCCGTCCGAGGTCGTTCCGTGCCAGGTCCACGAGCATCAGGTGCTCCGCCCGCTCCTTCTCGTCGGCGAGGAGCTCGGTCGCGAGAGCGGCGTCTTCGCCGGGGGTGGCCCCGCGCGGGCGCGTGCCTGCAATCGGGACCGTCGTGACCCTTCGCCCCTCGACTCGGAGGAGCATCTCCGGGCTCGCACCCACAACCGCCCGATCCCCCTCCTCGACGAGGTAGAGGTAGGGGCCGGGACGCCGGGAACGGAGCGCCCGGTACACTGTCAGCGGGTCCCCGGAGAACGGCCGATCGATCCGGCGCGATACTACGACCTGCAGGCAGTCTCCGGCGCGGACGTGCGCGCGGGCCGATGAGACGGCCGCCTCGAAGGCGCTCCGGTCCGCCTTCCTGGCTGGATCGGATCGCTGTGCGCCGGGATCGGGCCGGTGCACGGATCGTTCGTCGCCCTGCGGGACCGACTCGCACCGGTCGGCCATCGATGCGAGCCGCCCGACCGCAATCGCGTAGATCGCGGAGGGGTCGTCTCAAGGCGAGACGATCGGCGTCGTGACGAGCGAGCACGCATCTACCAGGTGGTCGATCACGATAAGGTCGCCGCCAAGGTAGAGGCGAGCGAGTGCCTCCCCGGTTCGGCCCTCCGGGCAGGCCGAGCAGTTCCGGTGAAGGGCCGCCGCGAACTCGTACGAAAACAGGCCGATGAATCCTGCGGCGAGGGGGGGAACAGGAAGGTCGGCGAGCTTGAACCGAGAGTAGAGATCCCGGAGCCGATCGATCATGGTCGCGCCCTTGAGATCGTCGGCGAGAGCGACCGCATCCGGCTCGCCGGAGAGATCGATCCGATCCTCGTGGAGCTGGATCGCGAGGCGCGGAGCGGGCACGACGAACGAGTGGCGGGCACGTCCGCCGGGTCCTTCGACCGATTCGAGGAGGAAGCCGATCGGCTTCCTGAACGCCGCATAGATACGCACGGGGGATCTCCCAGCGAGCGGTATCGTCCGGATCACGGGGGTGAGGAGGGGTTCCGTTGCGTCTCGAAGAACGCTGGTGAAGGCCGCCTCGCTGGTAAGCGTTGCGGGGGGTCGAGTCACAACCCGGCCTCCGCAGATGTTATTTTTGATGCATCTTTGTATATCATTGTACATTAGAGGGGCAATGTACATGTATATACTTTATTGATCAAAAGTGGCGAAAATCCCTCAACAGCCAGGGATGAGGGATGCATGGTCGATGATTACTCCGACGAGGACCAGGGGACCGTCCGGTCCGACGCGGAGGCTCGATTTGCGGACGAGAAACCGTGCCCGTCCCGCTCCGGCGACGGAGAGGGTCGTGCAGTAGACCCGCTCGCCGGGGTGCTCGAGCACCTCGTCGTCGGTCGCGACGAAGGCCTCGTGGTCCTCCTCGGGGACTACCTCGTCCACAGTCGCGCCGAGCACCTCCGTGCGGTCCTTCCCGGCCATCGCGGCAAAAGCGTCGTTGCACTCGACGAAAACGCCGGCGCGGTCGAGCGCATAGAAGGGATGGGGAAACTCGTCGATGAAGTGCCGTACGAAGATCGCCTGCTTCTGCATCGCCTCCTCGGCCCGCTGCCACCCGGTGAGGTCGGTCAGGACCACGTACCGCGTGATCTCGCCCTCGTGTTCGACCGCGGAGAGACGCGCGTAAATGTATCGGTTTCCGTCGTCCCGCCGGAGCCAGCACCGGAACTCCCGCGGGCGGAGAGGTTCGGCGATATGCGCCGCGATCACGGCCGCAGCCCGTTCGCGGTCAGGCTCCGCGGCCAGTTCCGTCAGATCGCAGCTGGTCAGGTCGTTGCCCAGGAGCTCCATCGCCCGCCGATTCGCGAAGACGAGCACCTCGCCCCGGTAGATCAGGACCCCGTCCTGCACGTTCTCGGCGAGACCGCGAAAGAGCGCCTCGGACGCGGCGAGAGCCTCCGCAGCCCGGCGCTGCTCGGTGATGTCGCCGAGGGCGAGAACGGTCCCGCGTTCCCCCTCCTCGAAGACCATCGGGATCGCCCGGCACCAGTAGTAGCGCTCGTCCTCGCCTTCGAGATGGATCTCGTTGGTCGTCGCCTGGCCGGCCGCGGCACGGTCGAGGTACCGGACCAGGTCGTGGACCAGGGGATCGGGGGCCGGCAGGTACTCGAGTCGTTGACGAAGTACCCGTTCCCGGGGCAGCCCGAGGAGCGCAAGTGCGGCGTCGTTCGCCTCGGTTACGCGCCGCTCCTCGTCGAGGACCAGGATCGGCTCGTCCGCGATCGAGAGCATGGAGGCGACGGGCAATCGCTTCGCGAGGGTGAAGACCTTTGCCATGCCGAATGTCCGCATCTCGACCTGCCCCGAAGCCCGGAGCACATCGAGGTACCGGCCCACGGAGTGCTTGTTCTTTCCCAGCGCCGCGGCAATCTCTGTCACGGACATGCCCTGTGTCTGCTCGCGAAGGATGTCACGGACGCGCGCGAGATCGGCGTCGAGGCGAGTCATTGGTGTATCAATTGTTCGCGTCACTATATAGTCCTTGATGTCATGTGTGGTCCATATGTGCATCACGCATTGGTAACCAATTGAGGATATTTTTATAAACATGGATGTCGTTGGTGTATGAGCAGATTGCATCGGAGTCAGATTTTATGCAAACGAGCGGAATCTTCCGGACGGCGATCGGGTGCGCGGTGGCCGCGCTCCTCATCGCCGTCTTCATCGCGTCGCCGGCGGCTGCCGGCGCGAAGTACACATCGGGCGGCCCCTCGCTCTCGGCCTCGATCGCGGGCTCGAACGAGGTCCCGGCCGGCCAGACCGTGCCGCTGAACGTCGTCATCCAGAACACGGGTCTCATCGACTCGAAGATGGTCGGCACGACCGTGGTCGAGCGCACGGACTTACCCAATACGGCCAAGTCCGTGACCGTCGGACTTGCGGGCACCAGCGGCATCGCCGTCGAATCGGACCCGCAGATGATCGGCGACATCCTCGGCGGCGCGGCCGCGAAGGCGACCTTCACGGTCCGCATCCCGGCAGGCACGGCCTCGGGCACGTACACGCTGCCCATGGCGCTCAACTACACCTACCTCGCCTCGGCCGAACAGATCGGCGGCGATTCCATCGACTACCAGTACCAGGACGTCCACGAGACGATCCCCCTGACCCTGACCGTGCGGCCCGAGGTCGTGCTCGCGGTCACGGATGTCAAAACCGAGTCGCTCAACGTCGGGACCGAGGGCTACCTGAACCTCACGGTCACCAACGCCGGCGCCGAGCCCGCGACCAACGCCATCGTCCGTCTCGTCCGGAACGGCCAGTCGCCCATCACCCCGGTCGACAGTTCCGCCTATGTCGGCGCCTTCGCCCCGGGCCAGACCGTGCAGCTCCGCTACAAGGTCGCCGTCTCCTCCGAGGCCGCGGCCCAGTCCTACCCGATCGATCTCGTGGTCAGTTACGACGACCGTGACGGTATCAACCGCACGGGCCGACCCGTGACCGTCGGGGTGCCCATCGGCGGCAAGATCGGCTTCGCCGTGGTCTCGAAGGCGGCCACGATCGCGGCCGGCGAGAAGCAGGTGCTCGAGATCGTGTACAGGAACACGGGCGCGGCGACGGTTGCGGCGGCCCAGGCCCGGCTCTCGGCCGTGGACCCGTTCACGTCCTCGGACGACACGGCCTATCTCGGCGACATGGCCCCGGGCGAGGAGAAGACCGCGCGCTTCGAGGTGACGGTGGATAAGGCCGCCACCGCCAAGCAGTACGGCCTCGACTCCGAGGTCCGATACCGCGACGCCCTCGATAACTCCCAGATCTCCGATACCATGAAGGTCCCCGTGACCGTCACGGCCAGCAGCGGCGGCCT
>JBDKUZ010000031.1:0-1616 GCA_039679395.1 Methanospirillum sp.
AGTAGAGCGCCTTGTTGGACATGCGCTCGGCAAGCCGGTTCGACCGCGGGACCTGCTTGAGCATGGCGAGATACCCGTCGCTCTTCCCCTTGCCGCTCTCGCCCGTGACGTAGACGTGCAGGCCGCGCGTGTTCCGGACGGTCTGGGAAGCAATGGACATGATGAGGCAGCGGGCGAGGGTCTCGTCGCCGACGTGGTCCCCGGCAAAGCAGTCGAGGAAGTACCGGACCGGGTCGCCCGTCTCCAGGACCTCCTTCGCCGCCGCGACGACAGCCGCATCGGGCGGCGGCGACGCCGCCTCGCTCTCCGCTCGGGACGCGGGCGGCGCGGCGTCCCCCGGTTCGAACCGCGCGCGTAGCTCCTGCCACCGCTGCCGGCCGCCGCCGCAGGAGTCGTGCTTGCAGCCGGCGTGGACGGCGCCGTTTCCGGACTGGACCGCGTACGCGCCGTCGGCGTGGGCGTCGGAGAACGGGCACGTCGCGAGGGTGTAGAGCGTCCCGCCCCGCCAGGGCTTCTCGGACGCAACCGCGATCCCGTGCGCGGCGAGCCAGGCGCCGAGGTCGAGGCCGTTCAGCCGGGGGGCCGGCGCGGCCGACGGCGACGCGGGCGGGTCGGGCGGCGGCGCGGAGGCGACGAGTGCGACGAGGAGCGCGGCCGGCACGACCTCGAGGGCGAACGGCCGGGCCACGATCGCTGAGCGGCGGTGGGGCCGGTCCCGCGTGGAGTCGCCCTTCCGGCCGACCGTGCCGTAGCATTTCCAGATCCGGGCCGCGTTGAAGTTCGCGATGTCGACTTTTGCCCGCTCGGTCGAGAACCGGCGGTCGAGCGCGGCGAGGACGGCCTTCACGAGCGCCGCGGACTCGTCGTCGTTCGGCAGGTCGACGCGGTAGAGGAGGTGGCCGCCGTTTCCCGAGTCCGCGATGATCGGCGCGGGCCAGCCCGCGGCTGCGAGCGCGTCGCGGATCGCCCGCGCGGTCTCGCAGGCGGCGGCGTGCTCGTCGGCCGTGCTCGAGACGCCGCTCGGCCGGGCGGGGTCGATGTCGATCGGGAGCCAGCGGCGGCGGAGGATGTCGGCGTCGGCCGTGGTCGCGTCCTTCGGGCCGAGCCGGGTCTTGACACGGTTCGCGCGGCGGGCGAGGAGCGCGGGGTGCACCGGGTTGAGGGTGACGTAGCACCCGGAGAACTCGCCCGCGGCGTCGAGCGCTTCGGCCTTCTCCGCGAGGAGGGCCGGGTCGTCGAAGTACCCGGACGCGATTCGGCCGTCCGTGCCGATCACGCGGAGCTCGGCCACGGCCCCCGGCTCGAGCAGGAGGTCGAGCGCCTCCAGCACGGGCCGGAACGGGCGGTCGCCGAGGTCGCCGTTCACGGCCGTCCCTCCGCGCGGAGCCGGTCCGCGTACTCCTGCTGCGTGCGCCAGGTGCGGTAGTCCTCGAGTGCTGCCTCGAGCCGCTGCCGTGTGGACCGCGCCCCCAGCCCGAACCGGGCGGAGACGGCGGCGAGGACGGTCTCCACGGGCGCGGTCCGGACCCAGTCGTCGTCGCCGCAGACGAGGGCGTAGGCGAGGAGCCGCCGGCGCTCCTGGACGAGGGTGCGGCTGTACCGTCGGTACTGGGTCG
>JBDKUZ010000032.1:0-3373 GCA_039679395.1 Methanospirillum sp.
ACGGCGAAGGCCAGGGCCTCCATCTCGTCGAGAAAGGCCGGCGCGTTCGCCTGCGCCCGCTCGCGGTGGTGGGCCGCGAGCCCCTGCCAGAGTGGTTCGATCAGGTCGAGCTCCTCCCAGCCGTGGACGGTGAAGACGACCCCGTCGGGCCCGGTCACGGCCGTCACCACTCCACGACCATGACCGCCTCTTCCTCGTCGGTGAGCGGCATGTCCGTCTCCTTCGGGTCGAACCGGTACGCGGTCCAGGGGTCGTACTCGGGGTAGAGCGCGGCCTTGTCGAGCACGTCCACGAACTCCCGCAGGAAGAGGCGCGGGATCACGTCGACCCTGCCGCCGAAGCGGCCGGTCAGCTGCCGGATCTGGGCCCGGATGAAGCGGTGGCTGACCCGTTCGCGGTCGACCTCTCCGTGCGCCTCGGCGTAGATATCCATGACCCGGAGCGCGACCTGCTCGAGTTTCTGCGCGTCGAAGCGGGCGAGCACGAGCTGCGGCTGGAGCGGGTTCCGGTACCCGTCGTCGCCGACGGTCCCGATCCGGTCCGCGAGCGGCGGCACGGAGCGGACCCCCTTCGCCCCCTCGAAGAGCGACGGCGTTCCCGTCACGAGCAGGTAGCAGTGGGCGAGCTGGCCCCGGTCGAGCAGGTCGATCAGCTGGCGGAGGTTGTTGTAGGCCTTCTCGCGCGAGGCGCGGGGGAGTGCCTGCGTGGTCTCGACCTCGTCGAGGGCGAGCACCAGCCCGGCGTACCCCGCTCCGCGGATCACGGCCACGAGGTCCGAGAGGAACGCGAGCGCGACCGACTCGTCGATCGTGCCGCGGACCCCGGCCTTCGCGCGGAACGGCCGACCCACGTTCGGCTCGCCCGAGAGCCAGCCGAGCGCGGCCTGGGCGAGGGCGTACTCCTCGTCCGCGTTCGCCTCGTAGTACGCCCGGACGGCGGCCGCGAACGCGCTCGAGCCCTCGGCGAGCTCGGCGAGCGACCGCTCGATCGAGCGGACGGTCTCCTCGCGGAGCTCGTCGTCGGAGAGGTCGCTGCCCCTGATCTCGAGGACCCGCTCCTCGATTGCGTACAGGAACGAGTCGAGCACGGCCTTGAACGCGGCCTCGTCGTCCCGCGTCGCGAGGTTCGCGCAGACCCGCTGGTACACGGACCGGAGCTTGGCCAGCGGGGTCTCGGACGAGACCACGACGTGCGCGGTCGCGAACCCCGCCTGCTGGGCGAGCTCGATCGCCCGCGCGAGCAGGAAGGTCTTGCCCGCGCCGTAGTCGCCCTTGAGAAACTTCAGGTCGCCGCCGCCGTCGGCCACGTACCCGAGCTGCCGGGCGATCACGCCCTCCTCGACCTCGATCCCGACGGCCAGCCTGGAGAGGCCGCTCGCGGGCACGGTGCCGCGCCTGAGCGCGTTGATGATATTGACACTCTCGGTCTGTCCCCTATCGTCCGACATAGACATACTCCTCCCCTTCGTCCCCGGTCCCGCGCCGCTCGATCAGCGCCATGCCCTGTTCGCCGGCCCGGCGGACCAGGCGGTTCACCAGCCCCGCGACGCGCCGGGTTCCGAGGACCGTCCTGAGCTCGCGCTCGGTCGCCGTCCGGTGCTCGCGCATAAACGCCACCAGCCGCGCCTCCTCGGGCGAGAGCGCGAGCGCGGCCTCCGGAGGCGGGGCCGGCGGCTCGGGCGCGGCGGCGCCGGTCCGCGTCCGGCCGAGCACAGGGCGGTCGATCACGGCCTGCTACTTGCACCGCGCGAGCAGGGCCGCGAAGTCGTCGAGCCGGAGCTCGCCCGCATGGACCGGGAAGAGGTCGAGCCCGACCAGGCAGCTCTCCT
This sequence comes from Methanospirillum sp., assembly GCA_039679395.1. Classification (GTDB taxonomy): domain Archaea; phylum Halobacteriota; class Methanomicrobia; order Methanomicrobiales; family Methanospirillaceae; genus UBA288. Next base: position 1,829 of record JBDKUZ010000032.1, read on the forward strand.
TGGCCCGGTCGTACCGCCCGGCCTCGTACGCGTCCGTGGCCCTGGCCAGGAGCGCGACCGACGCCATCTCCTGGCCGAACGAGGAGAGGGAGTCGCGGCGGGCCGCGAGCCGATCCGTGAGCCGCTCGAGCAGCCGCGGCAGCCGGTGCATCCCCGTTGCCGCGTCGAGCGCGACCTCGGCCACGCGCTCGAGGTCGGCCGTCTTGGTCGCGTGCTCGACGCAGTAGAGCATCACCTTCTCGCACTCCCGGAGGTCCGCCTGCCGCGCGAGGAACCGGGCGTACGCGAGACCGCCGCGGAGGAAATCGGTCCGGTACGCCCGGTAGAGGTGGTCGCGGGCCGGTCCCAGCGCTCCCTGCCGCTCGGCGGCCTCGCCGATCCGGATCAGGCCCACCGTCGTCGGGTCCGCGCCGACGACCGCGATGTACCGGGCAAGGGCCTCGGGCGCGGGACGGGCCTCGAGGAGCAGTTCCTCGTACCGGCGGAGCACGATCTCGAGGGTCTCCATGTCCTCGAGGGTGCCGAGCAGGTCCCGGGCGAGCGCCTCGGCCGCCTCCTCCGCCGCGGCTCCGTCACCGGCGAGGGCCATCAGCTCGGCCTCGATCAGGCGGTGGAACGGGGCCGGGTCGGCAGCTCGCAGCGCCGACGCCGCTTCGAGCGCCTCGGCCGTGCGGCCGAGCGACTTCAGCAGGAGCACCCGGTCAAAGTCGATCCCGGCCGAGGTGCCGGCCCAGCCCGCGTACGCCGCGACCGCGCCCTCGGCGTCGAAGATCGACCACGCGGCAAGGTGGGCGCGGAGGAAGGCCGGGTCGCCGGTCGCCTCGAAGACGTCGGCCGCGATCGCGGCCGCGCGCCGGGGCCGCCCCGCGCCGAGCAGGGCCTCGGCCGTCTCGATCGATGGCGGCCCGGGCGGGGGCGCCTCGAGGACCGCGACCGCCTCGTCGTACTCGCCGAGGACGAGCAGGGAGCGGACGAGCAGGAGCCGGTCCTCCTGTCGCTGGGACCGCGCGACCAGGCGGCGGCCGAGCGCGGCCGCGGCGCGGTGGTCCTCGCGCCCTGCGAGGTAGCCGGCGACCTCGCGGAGCGCCTCGGGGTTCTCGGGGTCGAGCCGGATCGCCTCGGCGAACTCGGCCATGGCCCGCTCGTCCCCGCGGGCTGCGAGCACGCGGCCGAGCAGGCTGTGGAGGTACGAAGCCTCGGGGAGACGCCGGGCGAGGTCGCGCAGGTGCGCCTCGGCCTCCTCGTTCCGGCCCAGGCGGTGGAGCGCGGTCGCCGCGAGCACGGCGAGCTCGGGCTCGGCCCCGTCGCGCATCAATTCCTCGGCGATCAGCAGAGCCCCGGGCGCGTCGCCCCCTTCGAGGAGCCGGAACGCGTGCCCTTTCTCCTCGTCGCGCGTCATCGCCACCGGAGCGCGACCAGCCGTCTGAGCATCTGCATCGAGTCGCCGCCCCCGACCTTGGAGCCGCCCTGGTCGTACCAGACCGTCGGCACCTCGACCACCCGCGCGCCGCGCCGGGCGAGGCGCCAGAGGAGCTCGACGTCGAA
>JBDKUZ010000033.1:0-24211 GCA_039679395.1 Methanospirillum sp.
TTGCCGTAGAGGGCGAAGGTCCGCTGAAACATGATCGCGGTCCGGGCCATGACCTCGCGCTTGAGACGGTCGTCGGCGGCCCAGAGGTCGACGTCGATGGGACCGTAGGTGCCGCCGCAGGGGCACGACTGCCCCGCCCGGCTCGGCAGTTCGACCCGGCCGCAGCCGGCGCAGCGAGCGACGTGATAGATGACCTGGCCCGATGTCGGCGGCTGGTCGACGCCGCGCAAGAGGTGCATCAGCACGGTCTTGCCCGCGCCCGAACGGCCGATGATCCCCATGATTTCGCCCTCGTGAATCTCGAAGGTGATGTTCGAGAGCGCGCGCTTTCCGTCGAACTCCATGCAAACGCGATCGAGCGAGATCAGCGATAGGGCCGATCGGCCGTTCGCCGTGCTCGACGAAGTCTCATCCGCAGTCGCACGCCATACGGCTTCGGCGCCTCCCGGGAATGCCGCGCTCACCGATCCCTCTCCGTCACCCATGATTCGCTCCTCCGCGGCCGTCGCATTCGGCCAGGAATAAGTACACTTATGGGCGAAAATACTTAAAAGTGGGGGGATCAGCGATTCGAGAGGGGCAGATATGGACAGTCCGCGGCCTGCGGGCACGGCTCTTGAGCCCTCCGCGGGCAGGTGCCGGCCCGGGGGCACGGGCAGTCGGCCATCGCGATCATCTTGCCGTGGACGAGCGCGTCCGCGACCTTCCGGCGGGCCTCGTGGAGGTCGCGCCAGAGGGTCTTTCGCGATATACCCAGGACGGCCGCGGCCTCCTCCTGCTGGAGGCCTTCGAGGTCGACCAGGCGGAGGGACTCGAGCTCGCCCGGCAGCAGGGCGACCCGTTCTGCGGTCTTCGTCGGCTTGCACTGTGGAGCGAAGCACCGGAGCGGCAGGTCGCTTGCGATCTGCCGCGGCACCCGCGGCCGTCCGCGGGTGCGGCAGCAGGCTCGATCCTCTCCGGTATCCTCAGCAGCCTCCATCCATCAGTGAGAGGAGTTCCTGCCTAGTAAGGCTTCTGCCGACCGCCACGGCGGCTGCTCGGGCGAGATTCTTTTTACCATTGCCATCCATCCCTCTGTAATGGCGGCCGTGATCGAGGCCCGGAGTCTCACCAAGCGCTACGGTGAAACCGTAGCCGTGAACGACGTCTCGCTCGAGGTCCCCGCGGGCGCGCTCTACGGGCTCCTCGGGCCGAACGGCTCGGGCAAGTCGACGACGATCCGGATGCTCACCGGCCAGACTCGTCCCACGGCCGGGACCGCGTCCGTGCTCGGCATCGACGTCGCCGCCGATCCTGTCGGCGTCCGCCGCCGCATCGGGATCATCCCGGAGCAGGAGACGCCGCCGTCGTTCCTGACGGCCGCGGAGTACCTGCGGTTCGTCGGCTCGGTTCGCGCACTCGACGGGGTCGACAAGGCTGCCGACTGGTGGTTCGAATTCCTGGACTTCGGCGACAAGCGCGACGTCCTCTGCAAGGACCTCTCGCGGGGTACCCGACAGAAGCTGATGTTCGCGCAGGCCTTCCTCCACCGTCCCGCGCTCGCCCTGATCGACGAGCCCCTCGTCAACTTCGATCCGATCGTCCAGCACCAGGTCAAGGAGTATCTCGTCGACTACGTACGACAGGGGAACACGATCTTCCTCTCGACCCACATCCTCGAGGTGGCCGAGGAGATCTGCACGGGGTACGCGATCCTCCACCGGGGCCGCCTGCTCCAGACGGGCACGCCCGACGACCTCCGCACGGCGGGGCGCCACCTGCCCGAGCGCTTCCTCGAGCTGGTCGGCCGGGATTCCGTCCATGCCTGACCTCTTCGTGGCGATGTTCAGGGAGGAGTGGCGCATGCACTCCGAGCTCTTCGGCTCGGTCGGGTTCGCGCTCTTCCCGGTCCTGGTCGGCGCGATGGCATGCATGGGCACGGTCCTTGTTCCGATCGTGAACGCGGCCCTGCCGGCCGGCGACCTCGCGACCATCGTCCACCTCCTCTTCCTCCTCGTCGGGGTCATGGTCGGCGGGTTCGGACTCGTCGGGAATGAGGCCATGAACCGCCGCTTCGGCCAGGCCTCGTTCGTCGCGCACGCGGCCCGGACCCTGCCCGTCTCCGAGCGCCGGATCTTCGCCGTGTTCGTCGCGAAGGACACGGTCTACTATCTCCTCCTCTGGATCCTCCCGGTCGTCGCGGGGGTCGCGATCGCCTCGCCGTTCGCCGGGCTCGCCCCCGCGACCGTGCTCCGGCTCGCCCTGACCCTCCTCCTCGCGTTCCTCTCCGGCCTGGCGGGCCTCTTCCTGATCACCACGGTCTGGGGGCGGTCGAAGCTCGCGTTCGCCGTGCTCGCGGGAGTCCTCGCCGGGGGTGGTGCGATCGCGCTCGCCGCGGGCGGGCTCCCGGCGTTCCCGCCGCTCGCGCTCTACCGCTCGTTCTCGTGGCCCCTCCTCGCCGGGACCCTCGCCGCGATCGGGGTTGCACTTACGGTCTCACTCCTGCTCTTCGAGCCCGTCTCGGCCGGCGGCGAGCGGCGACACCCGGACCGGTTCTCCGGCCTTGCCCGCCGCCTCCGCCCGCTCCCGTACCCGGCGCTCGCGGCAAAGGACCTGCTCGACCTCTGGCGGAGCGGCGGCGGGGTCGCGCAGATGCTCTTCGCGCTCGTTCTCCCGCTCGGTCTCTGCTGGTTCCTGATCTCACTGCTGGACAGCGTCCTGCCGCAAAACGGCGTGCTCCTGCTCTTCGCCGTGCTCGCGGGTGTACTCGGCTCGACCATCTACACCTGGCTGACCGCGTTCGACGCGTTCGGTCCGTACGGCTGCCTGCCGGTCGGCGTCGGGATCCTGATCCGGTCCAAGCTCACCTCGTTCGGCCTGCTCCAGATCGTGCCGGCCGCCATCGTGGCCGTCGCCGCCCTTGCGACCGGCGCCGATGCCGTCGCCCTGCCGGCCGTCGCGATCGCGCTCGGGCTCTCGGCCTGGGCCGTGGCGGTCACGGTCTATCTCGCCGGGCTCTCGCCGAACGTGCTGGTCTACGACCCGAAGGTCCTCGCCGCGTACCTCGGCGGCGTCGGGGCGCCCGTCATCGCGCTCGTGGTACTCGCGTTCGCCTCTCCCTGGCTCGGGCTCGCGGCCCTGCTCCTCGTCGTGCCCGCCGCGCTCCTCGTCTCCGCCGGTGTCCGCCGGTGGGAGGCAGCGGATAGCGCGTTCTTCTGAGAGAGCCGCATCACAGGATCGGTCAGGGCGAGCCCTGCGGCTCGCGAATGAGAATGAGAAAAAGAGATCGATTGAGAATTTTAGGTAAGAAAGGGGATAAGGGGGCGGACTTCAGAAGTCCATGCCGCCCATACCGCCCATGCCGCCCATTCCCGGGGGCATGCCGCCCATGCCGCCCATCTCGCCGCCCGCGGGGGGCGCCGACTTGGACGCGGCGATGACGTCGTCGATCCGGAGGATCATGACGGCGGCCTCGGCCGCGGAGGAGATGGCCTGGGTCTTGACGCGCAGGGGCTCGATCACGCCGGCCGCCTGCATGTCGCCGGGGTGGCCCGCGAAGACGTCGAGGCCCGCGGTCTTCATGCCCTTCTCGTGGGCCGCGCGGAGCTCGACGAGCATGTCGATCGGGTCGAGGCCCGCGTTCTCGGCGAGCGTGCGGGGGATGATCTCGAGGGCCGAGGCGAAGGCCTCGATCGCGAGCTGGGCCCGGCCGCCGACCGTTGCCGCGTAGTCCTTGAGCCGGAGCGAGAGCTCGGTCTCGGGCGAGCCGCCGCCCGCGACGAACTTGCCGTCCTCGACGACGACCGAGACGACCCGGATCGCGTCCTCGAGCGCACGGTTCAGCTCGTCGACCACGTGCTCGGTGCCGCCGCGCACGAGGATCGTGACCGCCTTCGGGTTCTGGCAGCCCGTGACGTAGGTCATCTCCTCGCCGGCGAGCTTCTTCTCCTCGACGGAGCCCGCGAAGCCGAGCTCCTCGGGCGTGATCGCGTCGATCGACGAGACGAGCGAGGCGCCCGTGGCCCGAGCGAGCTTCTCCATGTCCGACTTCTTGACGCGGCGCAGGGCGAAGACGCCGGCCTTCGCGAGGTAGTGCTGCGCGATATCGTCGATCCCCTTCTGGCAGAAGAGGACGTTCGCGCCCGACGCGACGATCTTCTCGACGATCGAGCGGATCATCCGCTCTTCCTCGTCGAGGAAGGCCTGGAGCTGGTCAGGGCTCGTGATGTTGATCTCGGCGTCGACCTCGGTCTTCTTGAACTCGACCGGGGCGTTCAGGAGGAGGATCTTCGCGTCCGCGACCTTCTTCGGCATGGCCGGGTGGACCCGCTCCTTGTCGATCAGCACGCCCTCGATGATCTCGGAGTCGTGGATCGATCCGCCGACCTTCTTCTCGACCTTGATGTTGTCCTTGTCGACCGCACCGTCGTCCTCGGCGACCATGCTGACCGCCTTCACGACGAGCTCGGTCAGCTTCTCCTTGGAGGCCTCGGCCCCCTTGCCGGTCATCGCGGTGTCGGCGATCTTCTTGAGGAGGGCGAGGTCGGTCTTCTTGATCGGGATCGCGATCTCCTGGAGGATCTCCTGGGCTTTCTCGGCCGCGAGCCGGTACCCGGCCGCGATCACCGTGGGGTGGACGTCCTGGTCGAGGAGTTCCTCGGCGCGCTTCAGGAGCTCGCCGCCGATCACGACGGCCGTGGTGGTGCCGTCGCCGACTTCGTCGTCCTGGGTCTTGGCGACCTCGACCATCATCTTCGCGGCCGGGTGCTCGATGTCCATCTCCTTGAGGATCGTGACGCCGTCGTTCGTGATCACGACGTCGCCGATCGTGTCGACGAGCATCTTGTCCATGCCCTTCGGGCCGAGCGTGGTCCTGACTGCGTTCGCGACGGCCTTGGCCGCTGCGATGTTGTTGCCCTGCGCGTCCCGTCCGCGGGTACGCGAGGACCCTTCCCTGAGGATGAAGATCGGCTGTCCGGTAAGCTGTTGCGACAAGAGTATCACCTGATGTGTCGATAATTTTGGTTTGTGGTTCTATATAAAAATTGTCACGTTCGGTTCTGATGCGTTGCCGGTTGATCGACCGCAACGTCGGTTGGTGATGCGCGACGGTGAAGGAGCGCAGTAATTGGGGACCTCGTCTGAACTGGTCTATTCCCTCTAAAAATAGACGCATCGGACAGGAATCGGATCGACCGTGCGCCACGCATCGATACGCAGTCGAAATTTCTTGACAATGAATCGATCAGTCCGATCCTTCACGACATGGATAAATATAATGGATGCCGTGATTCGCCTATGAAGATCAAACTGACAAGCATCTTTGTAGACGACCAGGGTAAGGCTCTCAAGTTTTATACAGAGGTTCTGGGCTTCGTTAAGAGATCGGATATTGCAGCGGGGGATTACAGATGGTTAACGGTTGTTTCGCCCGAAGAGCAGGACGGTACCCAGTTACTTCTCGAGCCCAACGATAATCCTGCAGCGAAATCCTACCAGAAATCCATTTTCGAGCAAAGTATTCCCGCGGCCATGTTCTTCGTCGACGACATTCAGAAGGAGTATCAGAGACTCAAAAGCCTTGGAGTAAAATTTACGATGGAGCCGACAGAAACCCCCGGCTCGACTATTGCCGTCTTCGACGATACATGCGGAAACTTGATCCAGATAGCCCAGATGGACTAGCCCGTTGAGAAACCGTCAGGCCCCAATCAGGTCGAGGAGATCGCGCCCATCCTCGAGTTGCCCGAGCGCCTCCGGGCCGATCAGCAGCGTTCGGCCGATCCGTTTCTGCCGGACCTCCTCGACCGTGACGCAGACCGCGTGCGTGCGCGTGATCTCGGAGAGGTTGCCGATCAGGCCCGCGCGCTTCGTCACCTTCAGGGCCGAGCCGAATCCTGCCAGGATCGTCTGCTCCTCGTAATGGGCCATCGCCTGGAACGGAGCGCGCCGGAGGTGGTGGAGCTCGAGACCGAGCCGCTGGAGGGCGGCGAGCGCCGCAACCTCGGGCCCGGGCGCCGCGGGGGCGGACTCTTCCTCGAAGTGCGAGGCGTAGCGGAGCAGGTCGATGGACTCGATCACCTCGGCATCGAAGAACTCCTCGAGCTTGACGGCCATCTCGAGCGTGGTGCCCATGCCTGCCTCGTACTTGCTGATCGTCCGCCGCGAGACCCCGAGCGCGTGCCCGAGGTCCCCGAGCGAGAGGTTCCGGCGCTCGCGGAGCGTGCGGAGGACGTCGCCGTCGATATTCACGTACAGGCCGCCAGGCGAAGCGTAGACGAGCGGCGGGACGTTCTCGACGAAGTAGTCGTAGAGGGTCTCGGGGTGAACGGCGGCGATCCCGTAGCGGAGGTAGACTGCGCCGCGCTCGAGCTCGGCGTCGCGCCCGCGCTCGCCGATGATCAGCGGCAGGCCCCCGAGGTGGGTCGCGACGAGGTCGAGGTCCCGGGCGATCTCCTCCGAGACGTTGTCGATGGGGCTCGCGACCTTGATGATCAGGAGCAGGTCCGCACGCTTGGCTACGAGATCGAATGAGCGCGGGCGGAGGTTGCACCGCTCCGAGCAGGCGAAGCCTGCCAACAGGAGCACGCTGACCGCCTTGTTCACGAGTCGATCCTGCACCATCGGGCTTAATGAGACGTATCGCCCACGGGAGTTATAATCATGGCGATCGGGTGCCTTCGGATCGGGCTCGACGACACGGACGCGCCGGGGGGTCTCTGCACGACCTGGCTCGGGACCGTCCTCGCCGGCCGGCTTGAGGCCGCCGGCCTGCCGGTCCGCGAGCGCCGGCTGGTCCGGCTCAACCCGAACGCGCCGTTTCGGACGAGGGGGAACGCGGCGATCGCGCTGCTGGCCGAGGGCGACCCGGCCCTCGCGTTCGAGCTGGCCTGCGCCGCCGTCGAAAAGTTCGCTCCGCTCGATGCACCCATGACGAACCCGGGAGTCGTGGTCGCGGACCGGCCCCTGCCCGGGGCGTGCTACCGCCGCGCCGTGACCGACCTGTGCACGGTCGGCGATACCGTCGACGCTCTCGACGCGGCCGGCGCACGGTACCGGGGGTACGGCAACGGGCGCGGCCTGATCGGGGCTGCGGCGGCGGTCGCGGCGGAGTTCCCCGACCGGACGTACGAACTGCTCGCGTACCGCGAGAGCGCCCGATGGGGAACCCCCCGCGAGGTGGATGCGCCCTCGCTCTTCCGTGCCGAGGCCGCGACATTCCCGCGGACCTGGGACTCGGTGGACCTCGAGAACGACGCGGTCGTCTGCGTCCCCCACACTCCCGATCCCGTCCTCTTCGGGATCCGCGGCGAGAGCCCGGCATGGGTTGCCCGAGCGCGCTCGTTCGTCCTCTCCGAGCCGGTCGCGTTCGAGGCCTGCTGGACGACGAACCAGGGGACCGACGCCCACATCGTTCCCGGCCGCTGCGGAACGCTCCGCGAGGGACGGTCGTACGCGGTCGAGGGCACGGTCGCCGACAGGCCGGCGACAGGACCGGGAGGGCACGTCACCCTCCGACTCGAGGACGGTTGCAAACGCCTCCGGTGCATGGCCTACGAGCCGACCAAGGGGTTCCGAGGCGTGGTCCGATTGCTCCGGCCTGGCGACCGGGTCGTCGTCCGCGGCTCGTATCTGCACGGGTCGCTCAACCTCGAGAAGTTCGCGGTCCTCGAGGTTGCTGCGTGCGTGGCGGCTCGGCCGCCGCCCTGCCCCGCGTGTGGCCGCCGAACCACCTCGGCGGGACGGGGGCAGGGCTGGAAATGCCGCGCGTGCGGAGCGCGGACCCGCGAGCCCGAGCTCGTGGTCGAGGCGCGGGCGATTGCACCGGGCTGGTACGAAGTGCCGCCGATGGCGCGCCGTCACCTCGCCCGCCCGCTCTGCCGCGGTCCCCCGCAGCTCCCGGCTAATCCCGAATAATCATGGACACGAAAAGAGAGAGAAACCGGCAGCGCAAGCCGCGGGACATGCCGCGAACACGCGACGGTGACCGCCGGCGCACCTGGTGGAACGCCTGCTCCGCCTTCGCTCCCTGCCCCTTCGGCCCGTTGTTGCAGCGGCTCGCCTGCGCGATCATGCGTCGGCCGGAGGAGGGATGACCGGGCGGCCCGGCTGCCGCGCCCGGCCCGGGCCCGTCCTCTCGGTCGAGGGATTTCTCGCCGAGCACCCCGGCGAGTACCGACCGTCCGAGCTCGCGTCGGCCTTTGCCGGAGTACTCGAGCCATCGGCCGTCGCGGAGGTCGTCGCGTACCTGCTTGCAACCGGCAGGGTCTTCCTAGACGGCGAGGGGTATCTTGTCCGACCGGGCTGAGAGAACGGACGCCGCAGGGGCGTTCATCCCGACCGGCGCCATGACGATCCGTTATCATGGATGAGTGACAATGATCATCCCGATGGAGTGCGGTGAACCCGTCCGGCAGGTCGAGATCCGTCCCGGCATGACCGCCGGGGCGCTCGTGGACGCGCTCGGCCGGGCCGGCGCGTACAACGGCGGTGCCCTCGCCCGGGCCGTCGATCTCTGGGAGCGGATGCTTGCCGACCCGGAGGCCGTCCGTTTCTTCGGCCTCGCCGGGGCGATGGTCCCGGCCGGCATGGGAGGGATCGTCGCTGACCTCATCGAGCGCGGCCACATCGACGTGCTCGTCTCGACCGGCGCGAACCTGACCCACGACGTGATCGAGGCGATCGGCTGCGCCCACTACCGCGGCACGGCCGACTGCTCGGATGTCGCGCTCCGCCACGACGAGATCAACCGGATCTACGACGTCTTCCTTCCCAATGCAGCGTTCGTCCGGTTCGAGGAGTTCATGCAGGAGGCCTTCGCGGCCCTTCCGGAGGGATCGGTCCTCTCGATCCAGGAGCTGCTCGCCCATGTGGGCTCCCGGCTCGAGACAGGGATCCTGGCGGCGGCAGCGCGCAAAGGGGTGCCCGTCTACTGCCCCGCGATCCAGGACTCCATGATCGGCCTCCAGTACTGGTTGTTCAACCAGACACACCGGGTGACGATCGACGCGTTCCGCGACATGCCCGGACTGCTCGACCGCTGCTTCGGCGCAAAGCGCGCAGGCGCGTTCCTCGTCGGGGGCGGGGTGCCCAAGAACTACATCCTCCAGTCGATGCTGATGACCGAGAACGGCTTCTCCTACGCGGTCCAGCTGACCGGCGACCGGCCCGATCTCGGCGGGCTCTCGGGCGCGACCCTCGACGAGGCCCGGTCCTGGGGCAAGCTCGCCGAGGGGGCGGAGGCGGTGACCGTCTACGCTGATGCGACCATCACCTTCCCGCTCATGGCCGCCGCCGTGCTCGAACGGCTGGGGGGAAGGCATGGCTGAACTGATCCTCGCGCTCGACGTGGGCGACCCGCTCGAGGCGCTCGAGATCGCCGAGACCTGCGCCCCGTTCCTCGACCGGCTCAAGCTCGGATACCCGCTGATCCTTCGCGCCGGGCTCGGGATCGTCGAGGACCTCGCCTCGCTCGGCCTGCCCTTGATCGCCGACTTCAAGGTCGCGGACATCCCGAACACGAACCGACTGATCGCCGAGCAGGTATTCACCCGGGGATTCGACGCGATCATCTGCCAGGGCTTCGTCGGGCGCGACGCGATCCAGGCCTGCGTCGATACGGCCCGGGCCTACGGCGGCGAGTGCTACGTCGTGGCCGAGATGAGCCACCCGGGCGCGACCCAGTTCTTTTCCCGCGGGATCGCCGAGCGGCTGGCCGAGCTCGCGGTCGAGTGTCGCGCCGACGGGATCATCGCGCCCGGGACGCGACCCGAGCGGATCCGCGCCCTCCGACCGATCGTCCGGCAACGCAAGATCCTGGCCCCCGGCATCGGGACACAGGGTGGCGATCTCGCGAGAGTGGCGCCGCTCGTCGAGGGCGTGATCGTCGGCCGGACGATCTACGAGGCCCGGGACCCGGTCACGGTCGCGGCGGAGCTCGCCGACGCCCTGAAGGCGCGGCGGGGGCCGTAGCCGCGGCCGATGATGAGTACTCATCCTGATCGACGATGAGCCCTATGAGTCCCTGAGGCCGTGCGGCGGCCAGGCCGCCGCCGACACCTTTACGTCCGGGATCCCCTATTCTGTAGGTATGGACTGGACCCCGGAGCAGCAGGCTCTCGCCCGGAAGTACCGTCGTCTCGACGAGATCCCGGTCGAGGAGCGGCGGTACAAGTGCCACACCTGCCACCTGATCGTCGACGCCTCTCCCTGCCCGAACTGCGGCGAGACGCATCTGGAGATCATGTGCCCGCTCGACCACTGCCACTGCGCCCACGAGATCGTGACGGGGATCGAATACTGTCCGCTCTGTGGCACAGCCGTCTGCCCCGAGTGCGGCTCGCACGACGTGGTCCAGATCTCCCGCGTGACCGGGTACCTGCAGGACGTCTCGGGCTGGAACGCGGGAAAGCAGCAGGAGCTCAAGGACCGGGTCCGCTACACGGTTACATGAGGTACTACACGAAGGAGGGGACGTTCCTTCTTCGCGGCCTCGCATACGCCGTCGGCACGGATCTGCCGCCCGGCGGGCGCACCTGCACCGCCGTTCTCCTCGCACCCGCCTCCGCCGCCTGCCCCGCGATGCCGGCAGTCGAGCTCGCCGCGGCCCGCCACGGGCTCGATCCCGATGCGGCCTGCGGGCTCGTCACCGATGCCGACCCGAGAGGAACGGTCGTTGCGCAGTACGACCGGGCCATGGCGTTCGCGCTCGCCGACGGCGACAGGGTCGCTTTGATCGTCTGGACTGCGACTCGCGTGTCCCCCGCCGACGCGGAGCAGCAGCTCGAGGCGATCGCCGCCGCCTGTCCCGTGCGCCCGGCGAACTGTCTTCTCGTCTCCGACGGCGAGGAGGGCGAGCTCCGGCTCGAGCCGCTCCTCGCGGCCGGGGCCGCGGCCGTCCGCGAGGCGCTCGCCCGCAGCGGCACTGCGCGGCGAGAGCCTTCGTTCCTGATCTACAGTCGGTTCGGCGGCGGCCACTGGGTCGCCTGGTCGGCCGAGAGCTGTCCCTACTATCCCTGCCACCACTGCGAGGGGCAGCGCTGCGACTTCTGCTACTGCCCGCTCTACCCCTGTGAGGATGCGTCCCTCGGCGAGGAGGTGACCTCATCGACGGCGGGAGCCGTCTGGAACTGCAGCGCCTGCACGCTTCTGCACGAGCCCGCTGTCGCGGACCACCTTCGCCGGAACCCGATGGCCTCGCTGGAAGAGCTGAAAAGAGTGATCGTCCGCCCGTAGGCGGGTCTCAGGCCTCGATACCGAGGGCCGCGAGCATCTCGCCGACGGGCACGCCGTGAGCGGCCGCGGCCTCCTTGATCGTCTCGCCCTTTGCAATCGCACAGCCGACGCAGCCCATGCCGAACTTGAAGAGGACCTGGGCGGCCTCGGGCTTCTGCTGGAGCAGTTCGTAGATCGTGCTGTCTCCCGTGAGAGCCATATCCTATGATACGTACCACGCCGGCTTATGTTTGTTACGCTCGGAACACTTTCACACCGCGTCCCGAGTATATATACGCCTCCGCGTCGAATTTTGTACCGGAGATGTAGGTATGGATCTATCCATAGTCGCAGAAAGAATCTCCCAAAAGATCCTTTCGAAAGGAAAGACTGTCGACCAGAAAGAGATCGAGGCGAAGCTCCGCCTGCTCGTAGACGAGTTCGGGGTTCAGCCGGCCGAGGCCGAGCGGACCGTGATCAACGAGCTCGGACGCGAGTACCAGGTCCAGGGGCTTGCCGGCGCAGTCGAGACGGACCGCCACGCGATAGCCGAGCTCGTGCCCGAGGAGTGGGTCACGATCGAAGGCAAGGTCGTGGGGCTCTCGGCGCCGAACAGCCCGTCGATCGCCCAGACCGGGATCATCGCCGACGCATCGGGAGCGATCCGGTTCGTAGTCTGGGCAAAGGCCGGGGCGCCGCGCCTCGAGCAGGGCCGGTGGTACCGGATCGAGTCGGCCGTGGTCGACCAGTTCCGGAACGCCCCGAACCTCAAGGTCCACTCGGGCACGACCGTGACCCCGATCGAGACCGACAAGCCTCTATTGCCGTCGGTGGTGAGCGTTGCCGAGTTGAAGCCCGGCGTCGCCTCGGTCCGGGTCAAGATGGTCCAGGAGTGGGAGGCACGCTCCGAGCGTATCCTCCAGACCGGCCTCGTCGGCGACCCGACGGGCACGATCAAGTTCACGATCTGGAAGGAGGAGGGCAAGGAGCCTCTTTCCTCGGACACGGTCTACGACATCTACTACGCGACCGTCGACGAGTACAACGGCCGGCTCTCGATCGTGCTCAACTCGGGGACCGTGGTCCCGGACGAGGAGGCCGAGCTGGATGTCGGGGCCGGCGGGCAGGTCTACGGGGGCGCGATCGTCCACGTCGGCCAGGGTTCGGGGCTCGTCAAGCGCTGCCCGGTCGAGGGGTGCAACCGCGTCCTCTCGCGGCAGAACTACTGCCCGATCCACGAGATCCAGCCCGAGTTCCGGTACGACCTCCGGATCAAGGCCGTGCTCGACGATGGCGTAACGACGAAGAATATCCTGATGCAACGCGAGACGACCGAGGCCGCCGCCGGTCTCACGCTCGACGAGGCCGTCGAGCTCGCCGAGAACAGCCCGCTCGGCATGGACGAGGTCTTCCTCCGCGTCCAGTCGGCGGTGATGGGCAGGTACCTCGACTGCCGCGGTCGCGACATGGATACGACCGTGCTCGTGACCGCCGCCGAGCGGCACCGGTACGACCCCGCGGCCCTGGCTGCGCTGATCGACCGCGCCGGAGGTGAGGCGTGATGCAGCGCGAGAACCAGGCGACCTTCGGCGGCCGCCGCGAGGCGCGGTTCGAGCGCGAGCCGGCCCGGCGGATCTTCGCGGCCGAGCTCCGCGAGGCCCGGCACCAGTTCAAGGAGGGGACCGAGGAGAAGAGCCCGACGTACGTGCTGCTCCCGACGGGGCAGCGCTGCAACCGGGTCTTCGTGGTCGGCTCCATGACCGAGAAGACCCGGCAGGGCGAGCAGAATATCTTCTACCGCGCCCGGGTCGTCGACCCGACGGGCACGACCTTCGTGACCGCCGGCAACTACCAGCCCGAGGCGATGCAGCAGATCGCCCGGGTCGAGCCCCCGGCGTTCGTCGCGGTCGTGGGCAAACCGAACGTCTTCGAGGCGCCCGACGGCGGCGGAGTCTACATCTCGCTCCGGGCGGAGTCCGTGACCGTTGTCGACCGCGAGACCCGGGACCTCTGGATCCTCGACTCGGCGAAGGCGACGCTCGACCGGATCGACGCCTACGGCACGACCGAGGACTCGAAGAAGGCCGCTGAGGAGTACCGGCTCGACCCGGCGCTCTTCCGCAAGACCGTCGCGGACGCCCTTGCGCAGATGCACCTCTAACCTCCCTTTTTCCACGTCCGTTCCGCGGAGCCCGCCGTCGCACCCGGTGAGCCGCTGCTCTGTCCGCCCCGACGAGCGAAAGCCTGATGCCGGTCTCTCTCCGATACACGGCCATGCACCTCCCGGTGGTCCTGGTCCAGGCCGACGCGGCCCTCCACGACCTTCCCGGACACCCCGAGTCCCAGGGACGGCTCGAGGTCGCGCTGACCGGCGTGCCGCCGGAGCTGCGAACGGCGGGACGGCGGTCTCCCGCCTCCCCGGCGGAGCTCGCCCGGATTCACGCGCCCGCGTACGTGGCGGCACTGCGCACGCGATGCGACGCCCTCACCGGGGTGGGCTACCTCGATTCCGATACGTACATCACGCCCCGGTCCTACGACGTGGCGCGGTCGGCGGCGGGACTCGCAATCGAGGCGGCGCAGTACGCGTTCGCCGGCACTCCCGCGTTCGCGCTCGTGCGGCCGCCGGGCCATCACGCCGAGCGGGGGCGGGCGATGGGCTTCTGCCTCTTCAACAACGTGGCCGTCGCGGCGGCCACATCCCTCGACGCCGTCCGCCGGGTCGCGATCGTCGACTGGGATGTTCACCACGGGAACGGAACGCAGGCGGCGTTCTACGGGACCGACCGGGCCCTCTACTGCTCGGTCCACCGCCGGTTCCACTTTCCCGGCTCGGGGCGGTACGACGAGCGGGGCGCGGGCGACGGGCTCGGGTACACGCTGAACGCCCCGCTCGCGGCCGGCAGCAACGGCGCCGACTACCGGCACATCTTCGAGTCGGTCTTCTGCCCGGCCATCGCCGCGTTCGCGCCGGACCTGGTCCTCGTCTCGGCGGGTCAGGATTCGCTTGCAGGCGACCCCCTCGGCGGCATGGCGCTCGAGCCGTCGGACTTCGGTATGATGACGCACCTCCTGCTCGAGGCCGCCGCACGGCCGCCCGCGCTCGTGCTCGAGGGCGGATACGGCCCGCGCCACGGCGAGGCCGTCGCCTCGGTCCTCGACGCCCTTGTCGGCGGCGATGCCCCCCGGACATCGGGCGAGCCGCACGCGGACACCCGGTACGTCGCCCAGTTTCTGGCCGCGGGCTCGCCCCTGCTCGACGGCCGCTAGCCCGGGCCGGAGCGGGAATGCTCCGGCACCCGGTGCGGGGGCGAACCGATCGGCACGATCGCTGCGGGGTCGATCGGATCGTAAAGATGACCGCATAACCCATACAATATTTTTATATGACCTTTAGAGGCCTCGTTTGGCAAATATCTAAATACCTGGAACGCTATCGAGCAGATGTGACTCCGGTCGAAACACCGGAGAACGGAGGTAAAAATGGCTAGTCTGCTCTATCTGGCGATTGTGTTCTTCGTCCTCGCCATCGTTGCGGCCATTCTCGGCGCCGGGCGCGTGGCGGGGCTCTCGATGGACATTGCGAAATGGCTTGTGATCATCTTCATCGTACTGGCGATCATCTCGTTGCTGGTGCCGTGACGTAGAGCCGTCCGTGACGGCGTCTCCGTCCGCGTCCCCTCTCTTTTTTTCCGCACCGCCGCGACGAGCGACACGCCGAAGCGGAACATGGGGAGATTCGGGACTGCCGGGACGAACGGCAGCGGCGAGCGGGAGATACGTCGCCGCCAGCGCGACGGGAGAGAGCGCGGACGCGTACACCGCCCCGACAGCGAAGAGAATGAGCCGCAGACGGTCGTGGGATAGATTGAACCGGGGGGGATGCTAACCCGGAAGGAGATGAAGGTCGCCGTCCTCATCCACGATCCGGCCGAGTCGGCCGGGCTCATCGACGAGCTGCTCCGCGAGAGGGGATATCAGGTTCGGGCCGTCCGTCTCGACGAGACGAACGAGCTCCCGGGAGACCTCGGCGACGCGGCCCTCGTGCTGATGGGCGGGTCCATGTCGGCGAACGACGAACTCGTCCACCCCTGGCTCGCGGACGAGAAGGCCCTCGTCCGGCAGGCCATCGGAGCCGACCTCCCCGTCCTCGGTGTCTGCCTCGGAGCCCAGGTGATCGCATCGGCTCTCGGGGCACGGGTGTACCCGTCCGAGCAGGAGGTCGGCTGGCGGACCCTCGCGGGCACGTCGGGCAACCCCCTCTTCCCGCCGTCCTTCCCCGCGTTCGAGCTCCACGGCGAGACCTTCGATCTCCCCGCCGGGGCGGTGCTGCTCGCGACCGGCGACCGCGTGCCGCACCAGGCCTTCGCCGTCGGGTCGGCCGTCGGGCTCCAGTTCCACCTCGAGGCCACGGAGCCGATGATCGCCGCCTGGACCGCCTCCGTGTCCGCGCCGGAGCGGGCACGCCATGCGACCGGGACGGCGCTGTACCTGCCCGAGGCCCACCGCATCTGCGGAGGCGTGGTCGACTACGTCCTTCGCCGGTAGGCCGTCGGCTCGCGCTCGAACCGGCCGTAGATCCGCCGGACGCGTCGCGCGAGCGTCTTCCAGCCCTCCTTTCGGAGCACGGGGCCGTCGCGGAGCTTGATGTGCGAGATCCGGACCTTCTTTCCGCCGAAGGTGTAGACCTCGCCGACCACGAAGACCTCCTCACCGTCGGCCCGCTGGTGGAGCGGGATCGTCTCGCGGCCGCGGTGGACCGAGATCGGGACCACCACATCCTCGACCACGCGGGTCCAGAGGGTCTCGATCGCGTCGGCCCTGGCGCGGGCCACGCGTCCGCCGTCGGGCATCTCGATCGAGCTGATCTCCACGCCGGCCGCCTCGTCGCCCTCGCCCTCGGCGACGAAGAGGTCGCCGACCTCGACCACGTCCGACGGCATCAGCTCGATCGTGCCCGTCGCGGACTCCGTCCCGGCCGAGACGATCGCGCGGACCCGCAGGGGCTCGGGCTCGGCCTCGCGAGGCACGCGGTGGACGTGGCCGCAGGCCGTACACTTGAGCAGGAGGTCGTGGGACTCCCGCAAAACTTCCTGGTCGGCCTCGTCGCCGCACCCGGGGCAACGCAGGTTCACTTCCATGGCCAAACGATTGGGGGGGAGCGGGAGTTAAACCTGCGGGTTCCGGCTCCCGTCAGAAGAGGTTGCCGCGCCAGAAGATGACGATCCCGAGGGTGCAGAGGAACGCCGTGAGCCCGACCACCAGCACGAACGCGTCGGGCGACGCCTGGAACGGGAGGTCCACGTTCATCCCGTAGAACGACGCGACAAGCGTCGGGATCATCAGGATGATCGTGATCGTGGTGAGCGTCTTGACCACCGTGTTCAGGTTGTTCGAGATGAGCGAGGCGAACGCGTCCATCAACCCCGAGAGGATCTCCGAATAGATCTTGGCCATGTCCATGGCCTGCTTGTTCTCGATGATCACCTCGTCGAGCAGGTCCTGGTCGTCCTGCTCCAGCTGCGAGTACTTCGCGCTGTGGAACTTCTCCATCATGAACGCGTTCGACCGGAGCGAGGTCGTGATGAAGACCAGGCACTTCTCGAGGTTCAGAAGCCGGATCAGCTGCTCGTTCCGGGTCGCGCGGTGGAGGTCCTTCTGGACGTTGTCCGTGACCCGGTTGATGTCCCGGAGGTACCGGAGGAAGAGGAGCGTGGTCCGCAGGAAGAGCTGGAGGATGAACCGGGTCGGGTCGTGCGTCGCGAAGTTCCGGACCCGGCCCTGCTTGAAGTCGCCGATCACCTCGGAGTCGATCGCCGAGACCGTGATCACCAGGTCGCCGACCAGGATGATCCCGACCGGGAGGGTCGTAATCGGGATCTCCTCGGTCCAGGAGTCGAGGTGGGGAACGCGGAGCACGATCAGCCGGGCGCCGTCCTCGGTCTCGAGGCGGGCCCGCTCGTCGAGGTCGAGCGGGTCCGTCAGGAAGTCGAGCGGGATCCCGAACCGTTCCACGAGCAGGGCCAGTTCCTGGTTGCTCGGATTCGAGACGTGCACCCATGACCCGGCGACGAAGTCGTCGACGGTCAGGAGCCCCTCGCTCGTGGACTTGTAGATCGTGATCATGCTCTCACCTCTTTCCCGGGCTCAATCGCCTGCCGGTGTTCTCACCTCGAATATCGTGTGCGCGGCCGCTGCGGGCTCCGTTTCGCGATAGCCTGGGATACAGGGGCGGAATCGGAAAACGCAGGGGCCAGAGGACGTATATTCAGAAAAAGGTGCGCCTTCTTTGGTAAAAGGACTTTGGATCGGCCCTAGACGGGCAGCCGCTCCTGCAGGGTCGCCGGCCGGATGTGGAGGTGCTCGACCGTCGCAGCCCCGACGGCCTCGAGCACCTCGGGCGGCGCGTACACGCCGAGCCGCCACTGCCCGCGCCGGGTCTCGTTGAGGGTCCGGACCATGGGCGACCGCTCCTCGAGCGGGAGCGTGCCCGAGCTGCTCCGGATCCGGACCTCCATGGAGAGGTCCCGCGGGAACGGCGGCGCATCCACGATCACCTGCTCCGGCTCCACGCCGGCCGTCTCGGCGATCGCCCGCGCGGCCGCGAGGGCGTGGGCCGGGTCGGACTCGGCTGTGAGGGCGGCCCAGTTGACCTGCTCGCGCCCGACGTAGACCGCGCGCTTGTAGAGCTGCCGCGTCGCGATCCGTCGGGCGAGGGCGCGGACCCGCGCCTGCGGCGACCCGAGCAGGGCCTGCAGGCAGCCCCCGTCGTCGTTCGAGAGGAGGGCGGCGGCCTGCTCGCGCCCGCCGGCAGAGGCAAGGTGGAGGTGCAGGGCGAGCGCGAACATGCCCTCGGCGATCCGGGCGACGTGATGGAAGTAGACCGACGGGCGCATCAGGGTCCGGGCGACGAGGAGGGACTCGGCCGCCGCGATCCCGCTCTCGTCGATGGCGAGCCCGTGGCCGGTCACCCGCACGGAGCGGATCAGCCGCTCGGCGTCGACGGTCCCGTACGGCACGCCCGTGTAATGGGCGTCGCGCCTGAGATAGTCCATCCGGTCCACGTCGAGCTCACCCTGGATGATCCCGGCGAGCGGGTGATCTCCCGCGACGAGTCGGCAGACCTCGGCTGGGTCGACCCCGGCCTCGTCCAGGATTCGGGCCGCCCCCGAGGCCTCGACGAGCTCGCGGATCTCCTGGTGGCCGCGGCCGAGCCAGGCGTAGAGGAACGGCTCGGTGGCGTGGCTGTACGGCCCGTGGCCGACATCGTGGAGGAGCGCGGCCGCGGTCACGGTGCGGGCCGTGCCGCAGTCGAGCTCGAGCTGGGCGCAGAGCCGGCGGGCGAGGTGCATGGCCCCGAGCGAGTGCTCGAAGCGGGTGTGGTTCGCCCCCGGGTAGACGAGGTAGGCGAAGCCGAGCTGCCGGATCTGGCGAAGGCGCTGGAGGAGGGGTGCGTCCACGAGAGGGAGGAGCGCGGGCTCGACCTCGATGTACCCGTGGACCGGGTCCCGGACCGACTTTGTCTCCGCCGCCATCGGGATCAGCTTAACCGTTCCGGCATATAAGCGATCAGGGATGATCGCCGTTCTCTCGGGGGGAACGGGGACCCCGAAGCTCCTGCGGGGCCTCCGCCGGCGCCTTCCCGACGCCGAGCTCGCCGTGGTCGTGAACACGGGCGAGGACTGCTGGGTCTCGGGCGGGCAGCTCTCGCCCGACGTGGACACGGTCCTCTACCTCTGCGCGGGGCTCCTGAACGAGCAGACCTGGTGGGGGATCGCGGGGGATACGTTCGCGTGCCACGAGGCGCTCCGGTCCCTCGGTGAGGAGGAGGTGGTCCGGATCGGGGACCGCGACCGCGCGGTCCAGCTCCTCCGCGGCGAGCTCCTCCGGCGGGGCCTGAGTCTCACGGCCGCGACCGCTCTCCTCGCCGAACGGCTCGGGGTCGGCGTCCGGGTGCTGCCGATGGCCGACCAGCCCTACGCGACCCACGTCCTCGTCGACGACGGGCCGCTCCATTTCCAGGAGTGGTGGGTCCGGCACCGCGGCGGGAAGCCGCCCCGCGGCATCGCCTGGGAGCCTGCCGCGCCGCCGCCCGCCACGCCCGAGGTGCTCGGAGCCATTCGGGAGGCCGACGCCGTCGTGATAGGCCCGTCGAACCCGGTCACCTCGATCGGCCCGATCCTCGCGTGCGGGGGAGTCCGCGAGGCGCTCCGCGACGCCTTCGTGGTCGCGGTCTCGCCGTTCATCGGGGACGCGCCCGTCAGCGGACCCGCGGGCGTGCTCATGGCCGCGCAGGGGTTCGAGCCCACGTCCCGGGGAGTCCTCGCCCTGTACGCCGACTTCTGCGATCGCTTCGTCCAGGACGTCCGCGACCCGGTCGAGGTCCCGGGCGCGGTCCGGGCCGACACGCTGATGACCGACGCCGCGAAGAGCGAGGCGCTCGCGGAGGTCGTGCTCAACCTCGCCCGGCGCTAGGCCCTCTTCAGCCGCTTCTCGATCGCGAACCGCCCGCGCCCGAACTCGCCGCAGAGCCGGGCGATCGCCTCGCCCTTGCCGAGCCCGTCCCGGCGGGCCCGGGCGTACGCATCGCGGAGCGCGGCCTCCTCCTCCGGCGTCCAGGTGCGGCCCCGGTTCGAAACCGGGTCGGGGAGCGGGCGGCGAAGCGCGGCGAGCCGCTCCCCGGGGACGAGCGCGGCCAGCTCGGGGACCCGGGCTCCGAAGATCGCGGCCGAGACCTCGAACCCGGCAAAGCGGCGGTTGAGCCCGATCGCCGCCCGCGCGGTCGATCCGCCGCCGAGGAAGAGGTCGCAGACCAGGTCGCCCTCGTTCGAGGCATACTGGACGATCTTCTCGAGGAGCGCCATGGGCAGCTCGTTCCGGTTCTTCGGCCGGCCCGGCTTGTACTCGCGCCCCAGTGTCCAGACGTCCTCGCGGTCCAGGTAGTTCAGCGAGCCGCCGTCTCCGTTCCGTTCGGCCCGGCCGTACCGGCTCTCGAGGTTGAACGTGCGCTTGCCGCCGGGCTTGGCCCAGTAGAGGACGTGGTAGTGGCTCGAGACGAACTTCCGCGTGGTCCAGACCCCGAACGGGTACTTCCAGACGATGTGGTTGACCTCGACGAGCGACGCGGAGCGCAGCGCGCCGAGGATCTCGTAGAGGTGGGTGTACCCCGAGACCACGAAGAGCGCGCCGCCGGGCCGGAGGATGCGCGCGGCCTCGGCCACCCAGGCCCCGGTGAAGGCCGCGTACTCGGCCCCCGGGACCTCGACGTACCCGTCGACCACGTGCGATTCGTCCCGGTTGTAGTGGCGGTCGAGCAGGTCGCCGCCTATCCCGTACGGGGGGTCGGTCACGACCACGTCGACCGTGCCCCCGGCAAGATAGCGGCGGGCCCCCTCGACGCAGTCGCCGTTGACGAAGAGGCTCTCGCCGCACCGGACCGGGTCCGCCATCGCCATCAAAGGAGCGTGGGCGCGATAAGGCATTCAAACATCCGAAACCCTGATGAGGAAGGCCGGCCAGAGAGGGGGCAATGGACCGGTTCTCGCCCCTGCTCATCCTCGCGGCCATCGTGATAGCGGGGGTCTGGGCCTGGGACGTCCATACCCAGCTCGCCCCGCCGCCGGCCGAGCTCTCCGGCGAGCTCCGGGAGATCAACGGCACCCCCCTCGACTCGGTCACGGCCTACCGCGAGAACTCCATCCACGGCCCGCCCGCGGTCGACATCGCCGTGTACGAGCTCGCCGTCGGCGGGGACGTCGCCCACCCCCTGAACTACTCCTACGGCCAGGTGCTCGGGGGGTTCTCCCACGAGAGCCGGGTCGTCACCCTCAGCTGCGTCGAGGGCTGGGACGAGACCTCGCTCTTCGAGGGCGTGGCCGTGATCGACCTGCTCGAGGCCTCGAACCTCTCCCCGGACGCGACGACCGTCATCTTCTCCGCGCTCGACGGCTACACGACCTCGCTGCCGCTCGCGGTCGTCCGCGACCGCCGGCTCCTGCTCGCGTACCGTGTCAACAACCTGACCCTGCCCAGGTCGCTCGGTTACCCCTTCATCCTCGTGGCCGAGGACCGGTGGGGGTACAAGTGGTGCCGGTGGGTGACGGGGATCACGGCCTCGACCGACTCGGGGTACCGGGGCTTCTGGGAGAGCCGCGGGTACACGAACGACGGCGCGCTGAACCGGTCGTTCTTCGGGCCATGACCCCGCGCCGGGCGCTCGCGCTCGCCCTGCTTGCTGTCTCGCTCCTGCTCCTCCTCTCCGGCTTCGGGATCACCCACCACGAGATCGTCGGTCCGCTGACCCTCGGGCTCCTGGACAAGGCGACGGCCCAGCTCCTGCATACGCTCCTCTGGGGGCCGTTCGCGGTGCTCCTCCTCCTCCACTGCGGGCGGAATCTCTAAAAAGAGGGGTTACTGCCAGGTTTCGAGGTCCGCGAGGAGCTCGTCGCACGACGAGACGAGCCGCGTACACGCATCGCGGACTGCTGCAATCGGAGCCCGCCCCTCGCGCGTCGTGATGAGCAGCTCGGGATCGGCGAACTGGAATTTGATCACGTACTTGGCCACGTCGACGCCCGGGTCGAGCAGCAGCTCCTCGACGAGGGCGTTCATGAACGTGTGCCCCTCGCCCGCGACCACGAGCCTCGCCTTGGCCGGCTCGAGTTCGAGGACCTTGACATCCATGTCTCCAGCTTTGGGAGGACGGGGGGTTTAATGGTATGGGTACGACTAGAGGCGGAGCCGACCCGGCGCGGGCGGCGATGGCTCGGGGGCATGGTCGCCGAGGACGAAGGTCTCGCCGTCGTGTCCGAGGTGCGGCAGATCCCACGGCATCAGGTGGGCGATGTGGACGCAGCGGAACGCCTTCGGCTCGAGCCGGGCCGCGAGCGCGAGCGCCTGGTTATACGTCATGTGCTTGTGGATGCGATACTCGGGCGGGGCGATCGCGTCGATGAGGAGGAGGTCGGCGCCGCGGAGGAGCTCGAATGACGCTGCGGGAATGTCGGCCCGGGTGTCGGCCGTGTACGCGAGCACGGCGCCGTCGGCCTCGATCCGAAGGCCGTACGTCGGCTGCGGCGGGTGGTTCACGGGGACGAGCGTGACCGTGGCGCCGCAGAGCTCGAACGGCTCCAGCGGCGGGTGGGCGCACTGCTGAAAGGAGAGGAACGAGAAGATCCGAGCGCAGTACTCGAGGACCTCGGGCGCGGCATGGACGGACGGCGGCTCCTGGACCCGATAGAACTCGCCGAAGCCCATGAAGTGGTCGTAGTGGCCGTGGGTCCAGATGACGGCCTCGATCGGGGGCGAGCAGGCATCGAGGAGCTGGCGCCGCAGGTCGGGGCCAGTGTCGATGAGAAGGCGCCGGCCGCCGATCGTCAGCAGCAGCGAGGTCCGGAGGCGTTCGCGGCCGGTCTCGCGGGCCGTGCGGCACTGGGGGCAGGGGCAGCCGATCTTCGGCGTCCCGACCGCGTCGCCCGTCCCGAGAAGGCGGACCTCCATCCTACACCCAGGACCGGTCCTTGATGACGTTCCGCTTGAGCACCATGTTGACGCCCTTCTCGATGTCCGACTGCAGGATATGGGTCCGGTCCTCCATCAGGGCCGAGAGGACCCCTTCCTTGACGATCATGCGCAGATCGGCGCCGGAGAACGCGTCCGTCTCGTCCGCGAGCCTGTCGAGGTCGGCCGCGGTGTCGAGCCCTGCCGTCACCTTGCGGAGGATGTCGAGCCGCATCTGCCGGTCGGGCAGGGAGAACTCGACCACCTCGTCGAACCGGCGCCAGGCCGCCTCGTCGAGCAGGCGCGGGTGGTTGGTGGCGCCGATCAGGACCACGCTCGACCGGATCAGGCTGACCTGGTCGATGTTCTTCAAGAGCGCGTTCACGGCCCGCTTCATGGCGCCGTGGTCATCCGAGACCCGGCTCTTTGCCACGAAGTCGAACTCGTCGACGAAGAGGATCGCCGGGGCGAGCCGGTGGGCGAACTCGAAGACCCGGTCGATGTTCTTGGAGGTCTCGCCGAGGTACTGGCTCGTGATCATCGAGAGCCGGACCTCGATGATCGGCATGCCGAGCACGTGCGACATGGCGAGGGCGAGCGAGGTCTTGCCCGTGCCGGGCGGCCCGACGAAGAGGAACTTGCCGATCTCGGCGATGTCGTGAACGCGCAGGTAGGCCAGGTTCGCGAGCGCGGTCCTGACCTTCTCGATCGCCTCCATCTGCTCGGGGGTCAGCACGAGGTCGTCGACTCGCTTCCGGATCTCCTCGGGGGCCGAGACGATGCAGAGCTCGAGGGCCGAGCGCATGCGCTCGTCCTCGGCGAGGAGGGCCGAGACCCGGCGGTCGAGGTAGGCCTTCGTCTCCTCGTACTTCGGGTTGCGCATGCGGGCTTCCGCGTAGCTGACCCCCTCGATCGTCTCGTGCTGCTCGAAGTACCAGGCGAGGGCCGGGTTCTCGCGGACCAGGTGGGCGCCGCCCCGCCGCAGGAACCAGTGGGCCGCCTCGGGGAGGGCGGTCACGCGAAGGCGCTGGCCGAACTCCTCGTAGCTGACGAACGGGTTCTTCTTGAGCCGCTCGGCCGCGTCCGGGATGCCGAGCGCCTTCTTGATCATCGCCTCCGAGACCGCCACCGGCCTCTTCGCCTCGGTCGCGCCGGCCACACCGAAGACCTCGCGGCAGCGGGGCGGCAGGTCGTTCAGGTCGAGGTTCGGGTGCTGATTGTAGACCTCGGCGGTCAGCACCACCTCGACCAGGCGGAGCATGGTATCGTCGGCTGCCTCCACATTCCCCCCGGGTGCGGTGACGGCACTGGCTGTGTCGGCGGGCATGGTTATGTAACCAGATCTTTCGGGCATGAGGATCAATAAGGGTATCCGTCACGCGGTGGTGACCACGCAGCCGTCCTCGACGACCACGAGCGTGTGCTCGGCCTGGGCGACGAACGACCCGGGAACGTCGTGGAGCACGGGATAATTCCGGAAGAGCCCCTGCCGGACGAGGGTCGCGAGGGCGATCTCCCG
>JBDKUZ010000034.1:0-17060 GCA_039679395.1 Methanospirillum sp.
TCCGCACGGCCGGCCGGATCCTGACGAGCCGCTTGGACGGTCCCGGTATCGAGCCCTTGATGAGGATGTAGGGGTTCCGCACGATGCCGTAGTTGATGAAACCGCCATCGGGCGTGAACTCCGCGCCGTCCTCGCCGATCTTCAGGACCAGCTGGGTGAAGTCGGTCCGCAGCTGTTACCCCATCTGGCCCATCTGCGGGACCTGCCACCGGACGTGGTGGGGGGTCCAGGGGCCGAGGTTCCCGATGTGCCGCTTCTTCCCGCCGCGCGAGTGCTTGCGCTTGCGGACCTGGATGCCCCAGCGCTTGACCGGGCCCTGCGTCCCCTTGCCGGTCGTGATCGCGGTCACGTCGGCGTAGGCGCCGATATTCATGCAGTCCGTGAAGTTGAACTCGGTCCCGAGCATCTCCTTCGCGAACGCTACCTTCTCGTCGAGCGTGCCGCCGCCGATGCAGATCTCCATGAGGTCGGGGACCTTCTTCGGAACACCGGTCAGCTCGTACGGCTGCGTGTACACGACGGCCTGGAGCTCGACGACGAGATCCTCGCCGATGGCCTCGTCGAGGCGCGTCCACGCGGCCTCGGCGTCGTAGGTCTTCGGGAGCGTGAGGCGCTTCCGGAGCTCGTCGTCGACCTTCTCGGCCCAGACCTCGGTCAGGGCGCGCTTGCCGTACGTGTCCTTGGTGTAGGCGCGGATGGCCGCGATCTTCATCGGAGGGCACTCGACGACCGTGACCGGGACCATGATGTCCTTGCCCTCGGTCGGGCTGTGCTTGTGGTCGTCGACCATGACCAGGTGGGTCATGCCGACCTTGTACCCGGCGAACCCCTGGAGCACCGGCTCCCCGTCGCGCTCGGGCCAGGAATGGTAGCGGGGAACCTGGCTCTTTGCCCGCTTTCTCGGGCTGTACGCGAGTGAACCCCGCCGCGGCCTGTTGATTTTTGGCATTGTCCGATCAGTCCTCTCTGGTTGTGGTTGCCGCACGGGAGGCGGCGAAGTCGTGCTGACTCGGCAGGAGAATGCCGTCGACTGAAGAAGGCCGCGGATCGTCGAAGAGAGCTGCAGTCCGAGCTCGTTGCATGCCCGGCCCCGTTCTGCAGCATCCCGTCTGCAGACTCCGTGGCCGGTATGGAAGAGCACGTGCCGGCGCGAAAGCGTCGGCCCCAACCCGTCTCTCGAAAGAGATCCTGAACGCAGCAGTGCCCGCGAAGCGGGCCGGGCCGTCCATGACGTCCACCCGACTGCTGTTTCAGCCCCAGCGTCTATCAGCCGCCGTGCGTGATGCACGGCATTCGTGCCATCGCATGATCGGACGGACCTCGAGCCCGCCCGATCATAATGGTGTCGTTATAATGAGAGAGAAAGGAATATAAACGTTTGTCCGGGTCCCAACCCGACCATACTTTTATTACGCCGTCGACGGAAAGACTCGCCGAGGCGAAGCGGACGATGGTAAACGGAAGCGGGCGCGAATTCCTCGACAGAACGAAGGCCGAGTTCATGGTTCCCTCGGACCAGATGCTCGGGCTGCCCCAGCCGCTGCTCGAGCTCCCCCTTCACAGGGGTGCGGTGCATGCGCTCCCGGACCCGGCACAATTCGACGTGCCGCCCCTCGACCTCTGGGAGGCGATCGTCCGGCGGGAGTCCGTCCGCGAGTACGCGAGCGAGCCGCTGACGCTCGCCGAACTCTCGTACCTGCTCTTCGCGACCCAGGGCGTGCGGGCGGTTGTCGGCGGGGAGTACACCCTTCGGACGGTGCCGAGCGCGGGAGCGCGGCACGCGTTCGAGGCGTATCTCCTCGTCAACCGAGTCGAGGGGCTCGAGCGCGGGCTCTACCGGTACCTCGCCCTCGACCACCGCCTGCTCGAGGTCGACCTCGACCCGGCCGTCGGCGGCCGGATCGTGGCGGCCTGCTACAACCAGCCGTTCATGCAGACGGCGGCCGTCGTCTTCGTCTGGACGGCCGTGCCGTACCGGATGACCTGGCGGTACGGCGACCGCGGGTACCGCTACCTCTTCCTCGACGCCGGCCACGTCTGCCAGAACCTGTACCTCGCGGCCGAACCGATCGACTGCGGCGTCTGCGCGATCGGCGCCTTCGACGACGACGCCCTCGACCGGGCGATCGGGGCCGACAAGAGCGATCAGTTCCCGATCTACGTCGCGACCGTCGGGAAGCTCGCCACGCGGTAACCGAAGTCGAGTAACTCTTTCGCCTCCCGTTCGAGGAAGTTCGCGGGCGCGGCCCCGATGGCGCCGAGCCGAACGGGCTCGTCGGTGCCCGGGACGGCAACGGTCCGGACGGAGCCCGGGACGATGGAGACCTCGAGGCCGACGAGGGTCAGGTTCGTACACGAGACCCGACCCTCGCGGTGGCGGAGCCGGGACCGCCGCCGCGGGGCCGGAGCCCCGGGCGCCCGTTGCACCCAGGCCTCTACCGCGGGTTCGGGCCGGTCACGGTCGCGTTCGCGGGGTAGTTCAGCCACTCGGTGAACGAGCCCTCGTACAGCCGGACCTTCGGGTATCCCAGGAGATAGCGGAAGGCCAGGAACTCGTTCGTGGCCTCGCGCCCGGTCCCGCAGGTGCAGACGATCGTCTTGTCGGGCGTCGCGCCGACGGCCTCGGCCGCGGACCGGATCTCGTCGACGTGCCGGAGCCGCCGCGTGTTCCCCTCCGTCATCAGCCCCTTCCACGGGAGGTTGACCGCGCCGGGGATGTGGCCGGGCTTCGGCCAGGGCCCCTGCCCCTGGTACGTGGCCGCCGGGCGCGCGTCCAGCACCACCACGTCGTCGCGGTCCTTGAGGCCGAGGAACTCGTCGTAGTCGACGAAGAGGTTGGTGCGGACGCGGGGCTCGTACTCGGACTCGGTCGCCGTCCCATACGCGTTCGTCACGGAGTATCCCTCCTGACGCCAGGCGTCGAGCCCGCCGTCGAGGATCCGGACGTCGCTGTGGCCGAACCGGACGAGCGAGTAGGCGACCATGGTCTGTTCGAGCCCGTCGCCGATGTACGAGGCGCAGCCGGAAAGAGTGCCCGAGCCGGTGTAGACCACCACCGGGACGTCGGCCTTGACGCCGACCTGCCGGAGCAGCCACGTGGCCGCGTCCCGGTTGATCCAGCGGCCGGGGCACGTGCCCTCGTGGACGCGGAAGATGTTCTCGTTCAGATAGACCGCGCCCGGAATATGGCCGTTGATATACTCGTGGATATTCGGCTGGCAGTCGAGGATCAGGAGCTCGTCGAGGTGATGGTCGCCGAGCCAGGCGGGCGAGACCCAGCGGATGGAGCCCTCGCCGTCGGGGATCTGTACGGTTGCGTCCATGACGTTTCTCCGGAGAATGATGCGCCTATCGCCGACGAAATTGAAAAAAGTATGGATCGACGGCCCGCACGCTCGACCGAAACGACCCGGGAAAACCGAAGAGTGGGCCCGCGGAGATTCGAACTCCGGACCTCCGCCATGTCAAGGCGACGTCATAGCCAGCTAGACCACGAGCCCGCATGCACACCGCGTGTGCCTTACACCGTGGGCGGGATTCCTATAAAAAAATACGCTAGAGGTCGACGAACCAGGCCGAGTAGATACCCGGGTGCGTCTTGATCTCCTCGATCGCCTCGGGCGGGACGTCGGAGTCGACGTTCAGCACCATGATCGCCTCCTCGCCGGGGTGGATTCGGCCGACCTGCATGCCCGCGATATTGACGTTGGCCCGCCCGAGCGTGGTCGAGGCCCGCCCGATGACGCCGGGCTGGTCGAGGTGCTTGGAGATGACCAGGTGACCGGTCGGGTCGAGGTCCATCGTGTACCCATCGATCGCGACCACGCGCTGGCGCTCGCGGGAGAAGACCGACCCCTCCATCGTCTCCTCGCCACGGTCGGTCCGGAGGACGATCGTGATCAGGTTCCTGAATCCGCGCGTCTCGCCGCCCACGGTCTCGCCGATCGCGATCCCGCGCTCCCCCGCGACGATTGCGGCGTTGACGATGTTGACAGGCAGGTGCAGGATCTGCTCGAGGAGCGCCTTCACCGTCTGCCGCGTCAGGTACCGCGAGGCCTGGTCGAGGTACGGGATCTCGCCCGCGTACGTGATACTGATCCCCTGGAGCCGGCCCTCGGACATCGCCATCAGGAGCCGGGCCATCCGGCCCATGAGGGCCGTGTACGGCGCGAGCGCCTCGGCCTGTTCGTGCGGGATGATCGGGGCGTTCACCACGTACTTCGCGTCCCCGCCCGAGAGGACGGAGAGGGCCTGCCTGGCAACCGAGACGGCCACGTTCGCCTGAGCCTCGACGGTCGAGGCGCCGAGGTGCGGGGTGGTGATCACCTGGTCGAGGGTGAGGAGCGGCGAGTCGAACGGCGGCTCGTCCTCGAAGACGTCGAGCGCGGCGCCGGCGACCTTGCCCGCGACGATCGCGTCGTAGAGCGCCTTCTCGTCGATGATCCCGCCCCGGGCGCAGTTGATGATCCGGACGCCGTCCTTCATCCGGGCGATCGTCGTTGCGTTGATCATATGGCGCGTCTCCTTGATCAGCGGGGTGTGAACCGTGATGAAGTCGGCCCGCTCGAAGAGCTCGGGGAGATCCACGAGCTCGACGCCGATCTCCTCGGCCCGGTCCTTCGCGATCAGCGGGTCGTACGCGATGATCTTCATGTTCATCGCGGTCGCGCGCTTCGCGACCTCGCGGCCGATCCGGCCGAAGCCCGCGATGCCGAGGACCTTCTCGTTCACCTCGACGCCCATGAACTTCGACCGCTTCCACTGCTTCGACTTGACCGAGGCGTTCGCCTGCGGGATGTTCCGCGCGAGCGAGAGCATCATGGCGCAGGTGTGCTCGGTCGCGGCGAGCGTGTTCCCCTCGGGGGCGTTCGCGACGATGATCCCGCGACGCGTCGCGGCGTCGGTGTCGATGTTGTCGACGCCGGCCCCGGCCCGGCCGATGAACCGGAGTTTCGTCCCCGCCTCGATCACACGTGCCGTGACCTCGGTTCCGGACCGGACGAGCAGGGCGTCGTAGTCACCGATGATCCCGACCAGCGCGTCCTCGGAGAGGTCGGTCTTCACGTCGACGTCGGCCCCCCCTTGGCGCAGGATCTCGATCCCCTCCTCGGCCAGCGGATCGCTCACAAGCACTCGATGGTTCATATCAGATCCGTTACACGTTACCGTCTCATGGTTTATGAGGGGTGCGGTGAAAAAGCGGGGCTTACCGCCGGCGGGCCTCGAGCACGCCGAGCACCTCGGCGAGATCGACTCCGGCAGCTTTGAGCGCGACGAGGAGATGGAAGAGGAGGTCGGCACCCTCCTCGGCGATCCGTTCGGCGTCGCCGTTCTTGACGGCGAGCACGAACTCGGTGGCCTCCTCGCCGACCTTCTCGAGAGGCTTGTCGATCCCTTTGCGGTGGCGTAGGAGGGACGAGACGTACGAATCGTCGCTGGGGTGGTCCGCGCGCTCGCCGATCACGTCCCAGAGCTCGGCGAGGACGTCGCCGTTCACGCCGCCACCTCCTCCCCCTCGGGATCGGCGGGGGCGATCAGGACGTCGTTGACCTCGAGATCGAAGAACCGTCGGCAGAGGAGCCGGACCTTCTCGATGGTGCTGCCGCCCCGCCCGATGACGACGCCGAGGTCGGCCCGGTCCCGGATCACGATGTCGACGGCGCCGCCGTCGTCGGCCGGAGCGAGCGCCGCGAGCTCGGCCGGCCGGATGATGTTCGCGACGAACTCCGCGGGCGTCTCGCCGTACTCGACCATCTCGAGCCGCCGGCCGAGCTGTCGGGAGAGGCGGTTGATGTTCTCGCCCTTGCGCCCGATGGCGAGACCCATATCGCCGGGCTTGATGACGTAGATCACCCGGTCGAATCGTTCGTCGACGATGCAGTCGACCGCCGTGGCGCGCGTGAAGATGCGGAGCTCCTCGATGAAGCGCCGTTCCCTGAAACCGATGCTCCTCTCCATAGCGCCTGCGCCTGATCTATTCCCCGTCGAAAAAGATTAAGGAGACGGGTTCGTTCCGAGAAAGAGAGGGGGTGTTATTTCTGCGCGGCGAGGCCGGAGATGTCGATCGCGTTCACGAGGGCGTCGAGATCGGCCTTGGTGCCGTCTTCCACGATGACGTAGACGATGAAACGGTCGCCGACACCGATCATCATGTCGTAGGTGTTGCCGTTCTTATCGTAGACGTCCCATGCCGGGAATCCCTTCACGGTGGTCGACTTCATGTACCCCTCGGTGCTCTCGTAGGCGGTGAAACTCTTCCACATCCCCTTGAGCGGGCTCTCGGCCGTCGCGAGGTCGTGGATCTGGACGCTCGCCTGGACCTTGTCGTCGCCGGTCTTGGTGTAGGTGCCCGTGACCCAGGAGAACTCCTTGCCGCTGGAGTCCTTGCTGGTCATTCCCATCGGGTCGCCCTCCAGTTTCAGGGCGCCGGCGGACTTGGGCACGAACGGGATCAGCCGGGCGTAGCCGACGGCCGGGACTGTGGAACCGGAGCTCGACGAACCCGAGGAGGCGGAGGCGGCGGCAAGGGTCGTCGCAACCGTGCCGGCGGTGCCGGCGACGGCGGTGCCGACTGCCGTGGGCGCAGTCGTGGGCTTGGTCCCTGTGGGAGTCGAGGTACAGCCGGCCGCGAGGGCGACGCCGAGCAGGACGAACAGGGCGAGGGCAGCGATAAGGGTGCTGGATGCGGTGCGGTTCATGAGTGCTTCCGATTGATCATCGGAGAGGGAACGGTTAACGTTATCGCTGTCGCGAGAGGCCTTCGAGATTGAGCGCGGCGACGAACGCATCGAAGTCGGCGCGCGTCCCGCCCGTGACGGCGAGCCAGACGATGTACCGATCGGCGACCGCGAGATATGCGCCGGTGATCGGGCCATCGGTGAAGATAAAGGCGGTCTGTCCCCGGATAGTCGTCGGGACCGGCGCCGTTCCGTTCGCCTGCGGGGACGCGAGTCGGTCGACAAGCCGCCGGAGGCCGACGGATCGACCCCCCGTATCCTGGATCGTCAGATCCGCGACGGGGCTTGACGTGCCGTTCGGGCCCTCGGCAAGATAACTCGCCGTCACCGAGACGAAGGCCGCCCCGTCCTCCTCGAGCGAGACCGGAGACGGCGGGGCGAGGAGTTGCCAGCCCGGGGGCGCCGGCGGCACGTACGCGGCCAGCACCTCGGGCGCGATGAGCGCGATGTCGGCCCGGACGACAGGTGTCGGGGTGGCCCCCGCGCCCTCGTGTGCAGGGTCGTTCACGCACCCGGCGCCGGCGACCAGGATTGCGAGGAGAGCGAGGACGGAGAGGGCGCGGAGGTGCATGGTCGCGGGAGGAGCGGGCCTCGAGGAGACCGAAGAAAAGGGGGTTGGTGGTGGACGCCTCAGGTGGCGTGGATGTAGTTATCCATCCGGATCGTCTGCGTGCTGCCGTCGGTGTAGACGAGTTTCACGAGCGGTGAGAACGTGCCGGCGGACGGATAGAAGAACGTCGGGTTGATCGACCGCGAGTTCCAGGTCTCCATGTGGGCTGCGGCGTCGAACGACCACCAGGCGGAGCTGATCGTCTTGCCGGTCGCCGGGGTCACCGTGAACTTGACCGCACTGCCGTGCGCGGCGGTCAGGGGCGCGGCGACGAAGGACCCGCCGGTGACGGAGGTCGACGTCGTCGGGGTCACGGTGCCGCCGTTCACGAACTCGATGTAGTCGAGGTTCAGGCGCTGGGACGGGAACGCGAGCTTGATCTGGTGCTTGCCGGCCGGAAGGTTGATCGGGAAGGCGAACGTCCGGAATGTCCCGAACGAGCCGGTGCCGCCGATCTGGGCCGTGCCGACCTTCTCGCCATCGACGTAGACGTCGATCGCCTTGTTCGTGGAGTCGGGGTTCGCGGCGTTGAACTGCGCCGTGTACGTGCGGGCGGTCTGGACGTTGACCGTGTAGATCAGCCACTCGCCCGTGCGGATCCAGCCGACGTCGTAGGACGAGATGCCGGCGGTGTACTCGATGTCGACGCTCTCGGATGGGCGGTACGAGCCTCCCTCGTTCGCGAGGGTCGTGTCGAAGTAGGCCGCGTTGGCCGCGCCGGAACCGCTCTTATCGAAGTTCTCGGCCTGGACCTTGCCGGGGACGAGGTTGCCGGGGCCATACATGGTGGTCTGCGGCGTGGGTTCGCCGCCGGGGGTCACGGTCGTGGTCGGAACCGGAGTTGCAGCGAGGCTGAGCCAGTCGAGGTTGATCCGGTTGATCCCCTCGAAGGCGAGGGTCACGACATGGCGGCCCGTGGGGATCGTGATCGGGGCGGATCCGGTGAAGTCCCTGTACACGGTCCAGTCGCCGGTCCCGCCGATCGAGACCTGGCCGGCGGGCACGCCGTCGATGTAGACCTTGACGGCCTTGGCCGTCGTGTCGGGGTTCGCGGCGTGGAGGGTCAGGGTGAAGTCGCCGGCGGCGGTCGTGTCGATCGAGTACTTGAGGTATTCGCCTGCGCGGATGTACGCAACGTTGGTCACGCCGCCCTCGGTCTCGATGTCAACACCCTCGCCGGGCCGGTGGTTGCTGTTGCCGAGGTTCTGGGGCTCGAGGTCGTGGTACGCGACGCCCTCGCCGCCGACATCGAAGTCCTCGGCCTCAATGCGGGCCGTGGGGACGTGCGGGCCGGGGAACGGCTGCTGCGTCGTTGTGGGGGTGACGGTCGGCGTGACGGTCTGTGTCACCGTCGGGGTAGCGGTGACGGTCTGTGTCACTGTCGGGGTAACGTTGACGGTCTCGGTCACGGTCGGAGTAACAGTGACGGTCTCCGTAACCGTCGGGGTAACATTGACGGTCTCGGTCACGGTCGGCGTAACGGTGACGGTCTCAGTAACCGTCGGCGTTGGAGTGGGGGTTTCGGTCGTTACCGTTCCGACGGTAAAGAGACCGTTCGTCACGGAGACGGGAATCTTTGCTGCATTGTTGATGTCACCGTCGGGTCCGTCCGTTGCACCGGGGAACGAGACGATGATGTCGGTGGATCCGACTGCCTTTGCCGTGAGGGTGACGGTGCCGAGCTCGACGTTCGTCGCGCCGGGCTCGATCACGCCGTTCTCATCGGGTATCGGATTGTCGTTTGCATCGAGGATGAGGTTCCCATCCCCGTCACGCTGGTTCGCCACATCGACGATCTTGACAAACGTCGAGCTGGTGTTTGCTCCCTGGTTGCCCTTCGATTTAATCGCCTCTTCGGCGGGCCACGCGGGGTAGGCGACGTTGGAGATGGTCGCTATCTGCCCGTTGCTCAGGGCGATCGTGACCTTATATCCTGCCAGGCCGTCGGGGAACGAGTCCACGACGATCGGGACTGTAACAGTCTCCCCTACATTATTGGCGTGGTACGTCCCGACATTGATACTCACGGCCGACGCCCCCGTGACGAGGGCGCAGAGAGCCGCGAGGATCAGGGCGAGCAGGAGGGCTCGCCCTGGCCGGGCATGATTGCGAACGTTCATGATCACTGCTACGACCGTCATCCGAGATATACGTTTTCTTTTTCCGGAGGTTTGCCGGAGCGAACGGATCGTGAAAACATACGTTTTATTTAACGGATGTCGGATGCGTTCCCGGGCGTGGACAGAGCGGGTACGATTCCCCGCACCGTCATACCGCCGGCCCCCGCCGAGGGGCCCACGCTCCCGGGGACTCGGAGAGAGCCTATCGGTGCAACCGCACGACAGAGACCGTCCGTTAACGGGCTGTGAAGTACCGAATCGCACGCGGAAGAGTCTTCCCGTCCCTTGCCGAATGCCGGCGAAGGAGATGGCCGGACCCCTCCGCCGTCGCGATTGTCAAAAAACTACAGCGTGTTGAAGAGCCGGACCACGTCGGAGAAATCGATGCGGCCGTTCCCGTTGTAATCGAACCGCACGATCGGCTCGTTCGCGGAGATCCAGCTCATCTGGTTGAAGTAGAGGACGATATCGGCGAAGTCCTTTCGGCCGTTGCCGTTGACGTCCTCGCACGTCCCGTCACCGTTCAGATCCTGCGGCGTCCCCATCCCCCCCTGGACGGTGACCACCCCGAGAAGCGGGGTCGCGTTCGTGGCCGAGACCAGGTAGATCTCGTTGTTCCCGTTCCGGTTGTCGGTGAACGCCACGAGCTCGCCGTCGATCGAGGTCTGCGTCTGCTGGCCGTCCGCCACCACGAGCGGCCGCTCCTCGCTCGCGGCGAGATCGTAGATGTAAAGATCGGCGTCCCGGTTCCGGTCGTCGCTCCAGACCACGAGGTTGCCGTCGATCGACGGATCGCTCTGGAACGACTCGCTCGGCGAGATCCATCGCTTCGTCCCGTTCTGCAGATCGAGGTCGAGCTGACAGAGCCGGAGGTTGTACGCCATGCTCTCGTCCATATACTGCGACCAGACGATCCGGTCGCCCGAGGACCGGATCCCGGTGATCGTCTCGTTCGACATCCGCTCCAGGATGCGGGCATCGGGATCGGCCAGGTTCCGGAAGTAGACGCCGCCGAGGTCGGTATCGGTCCAGACCAGTTTCTGGCCCGAGATCCACGGCCCCGTCTGGGTATTCGAGTCCTGGTACGCCTGTCGCGGCCCCATCCCGTCGTCGATACGGCGGTAGAAGATCCGCCCCTGCTCCGACAACCCGTTCGCCTTCTCGATCCAGGTCACGAAGACACCGTCGGTGTCCGAGACGGCAGGGTGGCACTCGTACCCGCCGAAGACGGCCTCCGGGAAGTTCACCATCACGGGCTCGCCGCCCGCCTGGAGATCGAGCAGGTAGATGTCCGGGTTCTCCAGCTGCGTCTGGCTGTTCCGGTAGTCCTCCCAGACGACGTACCGGCCCGCGATCTGCGGGAACTTCTGGTCCTTCGAGTTGTTGGTCAGCTGGCGCGTCTGGCCGGTCATGCCGTCGTAGAGATAGATGTCCCAGTTCCCGTTCCGGTTGTCCTGCCAGACCACGTTCGTCCCCGAGATCGAGGGATACGACTGGTCATTGGCGTTGTTCGTGAGCCGGAGCTCCCATGCGGACGCAGCGCAGGGAAGGACCAGCAGCGCGGCCAGAACAATGACGGAAAAGGGACGGAATCGGGTTGACATCGACGAGACCACCAAGGGTTGATAAAAGCTTTGGGCCTCGACCTATATGTCAACGGCGGTCGTTGCATAGCCGCCGAGCGCACACTTTTCATATAGGAGCGCAAACCGGATCTGATCCTCAATGCCCGTCGCCGTGATCCCGTTTCGGCCGGTCAACCCGAAGACCAGGCTCTCGGGGCTGCTCTCCCAGGCCGAGCGCGAGGCCTTCGCCCGGGCCATGCTCGCCGACGTGATCGACGCCGTCCGGGCCGGGGGGCTCGACCCTCTCGTCCTCAGCACGCACCCGTACGACTGCCCCGGCGTCCAGGTCCGGGTCGTGCCCGGCGGTCTCTCGGATGCACTCAATACGCTTCTCCCGACCATCGGCGGGCCCGTGCTCGTGATCATGGCCGATCTGCCGCTGGTCACGCCCGAGGCGGTCCGGCGGATCGCCGGCAGCGGGGCCGACGTCGCGATTGCCCCCGGGCGCGGCGGCGGGACCAACGCCATCAACATCCGCGATACCGGACGGTTCCGCGTCGACTACTACGAGATCTCGGTCGCCAAGCACCTCGCGATCGCGAAGACGGCCGGCCTCTCGGTCGAGGTCGTCGACTCCTTCCGCCTCTACCTCGACCTCGACGAGGAGGAGGACCTTGTCGACCTGCTGATCCACGGCGAGGGCCAGGCGCGTTCCTACCTCGAGTCGCTCGGGATCTGCCTCCTCGCCACCAGGGGCCGGGTCTGCCTCGAGCGGCGCCCCGGCCCCGCCGAGACCGACGTCGTCCTCCGCCCCGGAAAGGTGACCGGCGCGGCCGGCCGATGACCGAAACATTCAGGACTGCAGGACATCGAAGGAGGGCAGATGGCTGACGAGGTGATCCGGGTCGAGGGGCTCACGCATCGGTTCGACGAACTCGTCGCGGTCGACGGCGTCTCGTTCTCGGTCGCGGCCGGCGAGGTCTTCTCGTTTCTCGGCCCGAACGGCGCGGGCAAGTCGACCGTGATCAACGTCCTGACCACGCTCCTGCCCATGCAGGACGGCGAGGTCGTGATCGCGGGCCGGGATCTCCGGACCGAGCCCGACCGGGTGCGGGAGGCGATCGGGATCGTCTTCCAGGAGGTGACCCTCGACCGCGATATGACCGTGGCCGAGACCCTCGAGTTCCACGGGCGGCTCTACGGCCTCCCGCGGGAGGAGCGCCGAAACCGCGTGGACGAGCTCGTCGCGCTCGTCGAGCTCGAGTCCAAGCGCGACACCCTGATCAAGCAGCTCTCGGGCGGGATGAAGCGCCGCCTGGAGATCGCCCGCGGCCTGATGACCCGCCCGACCGTCCTCTTCCTCGACGAGCCGACGATCGGGCTCGACCCCCAGACGCGGGCGCGGATGTGGGACTACCTCCGGCAGGTCAACCGCGAGGGGACCACGATCTTCCTCACGACCCATTACATGGACGAGGCCGACCAGCTCTCGAACCGGATCGCGATCATCGACTACGGCCGCATCATCGCCGAGGGACCGCCATACGAGCTCAAGAACGCCCTCGGCCAGGACCTGATCTACCTGGAGACAGCCGAGAACGACCGGGCGAAGAGCGTCCTCGAACGGACGCCGAACGTCGGTGGCGTGCGCGAGAAGGGGAAGGGCCTCATCGTCACGGTCACGGACGACGGCACCCGCGTCCTGCCGCACCTGCTCGACGCCCTCCGGGCCGGAGGCGTCGAGGTGACCGGGATCAACATGAAGAAGCCCTCCATGGACGACGTCTTCATCCACTACACCGGCCGGGAGCTCCGGGACGAGCGGGCCGAGAGCGTCTCGGCGGCCGTCAGCCGGGCCGGGAGGCGGTGATGGCCGACAGGCGGCTTCTCACGATCTACTGGCGCGACATGCTCCGGTACGTCCGGTTCAGGGCGCTCCTCGTCTCCTCGCTCGTCCAGCCGGCCCTCTGGCTCGCGTTCTTCGGGATCGCGATCTCGAGCAGCTTCGACCTGCTCGGCTCGCAGGTCCCCGTCACCCCGGGCATTCCCCGTATCGGGTACCTGACCTTCATGTGCGCGGGCGTGATCTCCATGACCACGCTCTTCACCAGCCTCTTCGGCGGCATGAGCCTCCTCTTCGACAAGAACTGGGGCCTGCTCCGCGAGGTGATGGCCGCGCCCATGAGCAGGTCGAACATCGTCCTCGGTACGGGCCTCTCGGGGATCACCAAGTCCGTCATCCAGGCCGTGATCATCCTCGCCTTCGGCCTCCTGCTCGGCGTGAAGTTCTTCGCCGGCTTCGACCCCCTCCAGACCGTGGTCGCGATCGTCGGGATCCTCGTCTTCGTCTCGGTCTTCGCGCTCGGCTTCGTCTTCCTCTCGGCCGCGATCGCGATCTCGATGGAGTCGCCCGAGGGGATGCAGGGGATCATGACCCTCCTGACAATGCCGATCTTCTTCGCCTCGAACGCGCTCTACCCGGCGCAGGCATTCCCACCCGTGCTCCAGGCCGTCGCGGTCGTCAACCCCCTGACGCTCATGGTGACGGGAATCCGCTACTTCGCGATCGGCCCGCAGTTCTCGGCGATCGGCCAGACCTTCACGATCACGACTACCGACCTCGCGGTCTCGTTCGGCGGGCTCTGCCTCTTCGCCGTCGTGATGTTCCTGCTCGCCCTCCGGCAGGTCCGGAAGGCCCACGTGACCTAGGCGAGCGCCTCGAGGGCCGCGACAACGGCCGCGGTCCGGCGCTCGATCACGCGGACCGCCTTGGGCTGCTCGTTCATGCCGCAGTGGGCGAGGTCGTTCCGGAGCTCGCCGATGGCCTGCCAGACCGACGCGATCCCGTCCGCGTCGGCGAGGGCCTCGAACCGGTCCGAGAGGGCCGTCGGGTCGTAGCGCCGGTGCTGGCGCGCGAGCATGGCGCCGGTCGCGGTCCGGCCCACGGTCTCGCGCACCTGCCAGTCGAGCCAGCGGTCGGCCGGGCACCCGAGGCGGAGGACGAGGAGGTTCACGAGCCACTCGCGCCCGAGCTCGACGGCCTGGAGGAGGAGCCCGTGGTCGAGCTGGTACCGCACGAGGGCCCGCTGCCGCCGGAGGAGGTCGCCGTCGAGGACCGGCTCCTCGTCCGCGAGCGGGGCGAGCCTGCCGATCTGCTCCACCAGCGGCCGGAGCGCCGGGATGTCGGCGGCGACCTCGCCCTCGACCGTGTCGAGCCGGGCGAGGAGGAGGTGGGCCGCCAGGAAGGCCTCGGTCGGGCGGGCGAGCCGGACAGCCGACGCGAACCGGGCCAGGTTGTTCGCGAACGGCTTGAGCTGCCGCGGCGGCGGCTCCCGTCGGTGCCGGTGGGCCCGGTCCTGGATCCCGGCGATGAGCGCGGCGAGCGCGCCGGCATCGAGGTACCGGAGAAATCCCTGGACCGCGCCGACCCAGTCGAGCACCTCGACGAACGGCGTCAGGTCGTGGACCGGGAGCTCGGTCGCGGCGCGCCCGGCCCGCGCCCCGTAGAAGACCCGCTCGATCCGTGCCCCCTTCAGCTCGCGGAGGTAGGGCAGGGCGAGAAAGACCACGAACGGAAGCGGGCCGGACGCGTGGGTCAGGTCCACGATCAGCCGCTCGCCCTCGCCCACGGCGCCGCAGAAGGCCTCGAAGCAGGCCCAGAGGCCGGCCTCCGAGTCGCAGTCGGGGAGCGGGACCACGGTCTCGTCGCCGGGCCCGGCCTCGCCCGGGGCGAAGACCACCATCTCGTCAGGCTCGAAGAGGACGACCAGGGCGCCGGCGACGGTCATGGCCGTGCAGGACCGGTCGTCGCAGACCCAGACCGTCGCCCCCGGCGCGCCCTCGGGCGGCGCGAAGGTCAGGAGCTTGGTCATCGACGTGCGCAGGGGATGCAGAGCCGCTTTCCGTCCCGCTCGACGAGGCGGTGCTCAGCGACGGACTCGCCGCACTCGTCGCAGGGGACCGAGCGGTGGATCCGGGCCGGCTCGGGCGGCGGGCCCGCGATCGGGGTGACGACGAAGAGCTCGTCGGCCGGGGCCGCGAGGATCGCGTCGCAGACGGCATGAAGGCGGCGTTCGTACTCGTCGCGCTCGTCCGGCGTCGCGGTCCCGCCCTGGACCCGGTCGCGGAGGGCGGCAAATCCGGGGTCGAACCGCGCCGTCGAGAAGTCGGGCCGCGTCGCGACGCGGACGCCGCGCCCGCTCGAGCGCTCGTAGAAGGTATAGACGTGCTTGCCGTAGTCGAGGACGCGGAGGTTGCCCTTGCCGAAGGTGCCGCCGGTCCGCACCTGGAGCCCGTCCACGCCGCAGGCGTCGTTCTCGACGACGGCGACGACCTCCTCGTCGTCGGCCGGGTCGGCGTCGAGCGCCGCGAGCCCGACGCCGGCGGCGCGGTACCCGAGCGCGAGGCCCGGGCAGCGATGGCCGTGGAACGAGACCGCGTCCTCGAAGGAGCGCGTACCTGTCATGGTCTCATCAAGGACGGGGAAGGGAAAAAAGGTGCGGGGCCGGCGGCATGCCGGGAATCATCGGGGGAGATAGCAGACGAACGGCGCTTCCCGTGGTCGAAGGCCTTCCCGAAACGGGTGGAAGAGAAGAGATGTGCGGGGGGATCAGGCCCTGAAGAGCGGCGCGAGTTCTACCGTGGTCCAGTCCGAGTACTGCGGCGCTTTGAGCGTCAGGGTCCGGGTCTCCGGGACATAGACGAACTGGTAGATGGTCGCGCTGCCTTCCGGGGAGTCCGCCCCGAACGTGGCGCCGCCCCGGGAGTACGGGGTATCGAAGATCTTCTCCATCACGGTGGTATTGATCGTCCCCCTGTTCTGTTCGCCGAGAGCCATGAGATTGGCCCGGCGGCTGAGGGAGTACCCCGTCTCGACATCCGAGAGGTTCGAGGGCTCGTTCCAGAACGGGGAGATGGGGAAGTTCGCGACGACCTGCAGCCCGGGATTGGTATCGCCGCGGCGGACGACGTCCCGCGTCCCGATCTCGTACGTATATCCCCCGGACGGCGTTGCGACGTTCGCGAGCAGGGGGTAGCCGAACCGGGTCGCGTTCATCGCCGCGTCGAACTGGGAGAGGGTCGCGGAGTCCTTGACAAGGTCGAGGACGAGCAGGTTGAGCGGGGTCCGGTCGTGGTGGACCTCCGCGTTGGGTTCCGTTATGTGGGAGTTGTCATCGGTCTCCATCATCAGGCCGGCCCGGTTGAAGGCCTCGATACCCCCGACCGATCCCGGCCACCCGATGACTGCGGTCGGAACGGTGCCGTCCGTGGGGTTGTACACGATCATGCTCAGGTACGGATCGAAGCTCCGATAGGCCGCGCCGAAATCGAAGTTCCGTCCGACGACCAGCGGGCCGCCGCCGGTATAGGCGCCCCAGGCGATGACGGAGGAGCAGTGGTGGGCCGCGTCGGACGAGTTCGCGGGGGTGCCGTCGCCCTGCGCGCGGAGGAAGGCGACGATCTCGTCCTGCGTCATGTCCGTCCGGAAGAAGTTGGCAAAATTCGGGATGAGCTGGTCGATCACGAGGATGTGGCCGACAGGAACGCTGCTCGTCTCCGAGATACCCTCGACGATCTCCCGGTACTGCTGCGGGTAGTAGGCATACTGCGCCATGCTGTAGTTGACGAGCTGGCTCTCGGAGGTGATCCCGATGATGAACCCGGGCCGGCCTATCTGGGCGACGACCGTGTCGTACATCTTCGATATATTCTGTGCCATGAGCCGGCCGTATTGCCGCCCCATCTCCCGATACGAGCCTTCGAGGCGGAGCACCGAGACGTTTCCCGCTCTGTACAGGCTGGCGTTCCCGTCCGAGGCGCCAGGCGGGACCCCGCTGCCCGCGAGCGTGGCATGGGATCCCGCCGGGGACACGAGCGCCCCGGACTGGGCGGCTGGCGTGGAGGTGCATCCTGCAACGAGGATGAGAACAACGAGGATCGAGAGAGCGGTGAAGAGAGCGGTCGGTTTCATGAGGGAGATCCTTCTCTGCCATTGCTGTTCGTTGTCGCTCGCTCATCAACCTAATCC
>JBDKUZ010000035.1:0-8156 GCA_039679395.1 Methanospirillum sp.
TCCGAGCAAGTCGGCGGAGTGGACGTCGGCCGTCGATAACGGCGGGGCGAAGGTCGAGTTCTCGTTCACGAACATGACCTCGGTCGCGGCCTTCAACGGCTACGGCTGGTGCCTCGCAGCCAACCAGGCCCAGGGCATCTCCTGGACCAACCGCGTCGAGGGCACGGGCAACAGCGGGTACAAGGTCACGTACGAGGCCCCGACGGTCACGCCCACGCCGACACCCACCGTACTCCCGGCGCCGGTTGCCGGCTTCAGCGCGAACGTCACGAACGGCACCGCGCCGCTCGCGGTCGCGTTCAGCGATAATTCGACGGGCGACGCGATCACGGCCCGCGCCTGGGACTTCCAGGACGACGGCACGATCGACTCGACCGAGCAGAACCCGACGTTCACCTACGCGGCGGCCGGCACCTACACCGTGAACCTCACGGTCACGAACGCCGGCGGCTCCGACTCCGAGGTGAAGACCGGCTACATCACCGTCACCGAACCGGCGACACCGACACCGACGCCGACGGTCACGGTCACGCCGGTGCCGACGGCCGTTCCCGAGTCGGGCGTGCTCTCGGCCCCGCGGCACATCTTCATCGCGCCGTCGAACGGCGCCAAGTACGACCTCGACGGCCCGCTCTACGGCGGCCCGAACGGGACGTACTACATCAAGGCCGATGGCGGCGGGCTCAACGAACTCCACGTCACGAACGACGTCGCCTCGCCGTACGGCCAGGTGACGTCGACCAACGCGACCTCCGGCACCTTCTGGGTCACGAACACGGGCGGACGCGGGTTCGACGACGACATCGTCCTCCTCGTCTCCGTCCAGGGCGACCTGCCCGACGACTTCGGCGTGCACGTCAAGTCGAGCGGGTACACCTGGACGCCCGGACCCGTGGTCAACCAGGTGCCGAGCCCGGTCACATACGTCGAGGGCGCCGTGAACGAGACCTTCACCAAGGCGGACTTCGCGTACGGCCCGCAGACCTGGAAGCCGGGCCCCGGCGACCTCTACACGCCGTCCCTGCCGCTCTGGACCGGCCAGAGCATCGCGGACCAGTCGACGGCCTCTCGCCTCCTCTTCATCGACCTCAAGGTCGGGAACCTCTACCCGGCCAAGGTCCCCGCGGCGGGGTCGTCGGCGATCGACAACGGCGGCGCCAAGGTCGAGTTCTCGTTCACGAACCTGTCGTCGACGGCCGCGTTCAACGCGTACGGCTGGTGCCTCGCGGCGAACCAGGCCCAGGGCATCTCCTGGACCAACCGCGTCGAGGGCACCGGGAACAGCGGGTACAGGGTCACGCCCCCGGCGCCCGGACCGACCGTTCTCCAGGTGCCGACCGGCACCGGGCTGCCGACGGATACGAACGGCGACGGGATGTACGACGACGTCAACGGCAACGGGAGGATGGACTTCGCCGATATCGTCCTCTACTTCAACGAGATGGCCTGGATCGCCGAGAACGAGCCGGTCGCCGCGTTCGACTACAACGGCAACGGCCGGATCGACTTCGGCGACATGGTCTGGCTCTTCAACCACCTCTGATCTTTTTGGAGGGACCAGGCATGACCCGCCATTCGCCGGCCGGAACCGGGCCCGGGGCCGGGCTCGGTACCCGGGCAGCGGCACTCTGCGTCGCCGCCGTCCTCCTGCTGGCGGCCGGCGCGCCGGTCTCCGCCGACGTCCTCCCCGGGTACAACACCATCTTCGTCGGCGTCGCGAACGACGCCGGGCCGGGGTACGACGCCTTCGGCAACGGCACGTACAGCATCCGGTTCGAGGGGTACGACCGGGGCCTGAACGCGCTCCACATCTCCACGGACCCGGCCGTGAACTTCGGCCAGGTCACGACGACCGCAAACCAGTCCGGGACGTTCTACGCGACGGACTCCGGCGGCAAGGGCTACGAGGACGAGATCCTCCTCCTCGTCGCCGTCAACG
Organism: Methanospirillum sp.; assembly: GCA_039679395.1. Lineage (GTDB taxonomy): Archaea > Halobacteriota > Methanomicrobia > Methanomicrobiales > Methanospirillaceae > UBA288. The sequence continues at coordinate 1,940 of JBDKUZ010000035.1, forward strand.
GCACGGTCCCCGACGACTTCCGGCTCCGCGTCACGGCCGACGGCTACACCTGGACCCCGAACCCGATCTGCAACCGGGCGCCGGAGACCTACGCCTACCGCCCCGTCTCGCTCGACGAGACCTTCACGAAGGCCGACCTCGTCTACGGCCCGCAGACCTGGAAGCCGACCGGGAACGGGATCCCCTACCCGCTCTACGAGGGGCAGGACACGGCCGACACGGAAAACGCCTTCAACCTGATGTTCGTCGACCTGAACGCGGGCGTCCTCCGGCCGAACGCGTCGCTCGAGAACATGGGCGCGGTCCGGATCAACTACTCGTTCGAGCACCTCGCGTCGTTCGCCGCCTTCAACGTCTACGGCTACTGCAACACGTCGAACAACGGCGACGACATGATCGCCTGGACCAACTCGCTCCTGCCAGGCAAGCCCGCGAGCGGCTTCTCGGTCGCGGCCCCGCCGCCGGGACCGGCCGTTCTGCAGGTGCCGACCGGCACCGGGCTGCCGACGGACACGGATGGCGACGGGGTGTACGACGACGTCAACGGCAACGGCCGCCGCGACTTCGCGGACGTCGTGCTGTACTTCAACGAGATGAGCTGGATCGTCGCGAACGAGCCGGTCCCGGCCTTCGACGGAAACGCGAACGGCCGGATCGACTTCGCCGACCTCGTCCGGCTCTTCAACAACCTCTGACAGTATCGGGAGGGGCCGGGCGGTCCGCACGGCGCGCGGTTCCCTCCCCGACAGGTGAACGAACCATGGGACATCCGAGAATCGGTCTGGTCCTGCTCGCGTTCCTCGCGGCGGGAATCCTGGCGATCGGTCCCGCCGCGGCCGATCCGACGGCCCCGACGGCGAGCTTCACGACAAACGCCACGGGCGGCCCCCCGCCGCTCGCGGTCCAGTTCACGGACACGTCGACCGGTTCTCCCACGGGCTACGCATGGTACTTCGGCGACGAGACGTACGCGGCACCCTGGACGCAGACGGCCTCGAGCGCCGCGTGGTCGGCGCGCTACGCGCACACCAGCGTGGTCCTTCCCGACGGCAGCATCGTCGTGATGGGCGGGTACGACACCGCCCGGAAGAACGATGTCTGGCGCTCGACGGACAGCGGCGCGACCTGGACGCAGATGACCGCGAATGCCTCGTGGACGCCACGGCAGTCCGCCGCCAGCGTGGCGTTCCCGGACGGGAGCATCGTCCTGATGGGCGGGTATAACGGCTCCTATGCGAACGACGTCTGGCGCTCGACCGACGGGGGAGCGACCTGGGCCCTGCTCACGGCGAATGCCAGCTGGCCGGGACGGGCCTTTCATTCGAGCGTGGTCCTTTCCGACGGCAGCATCGTCCTCATGGGCGGATACAATGGCATCGACATGAACGATGTCTGGCGCTCGACGGACCAGGGCGAGACCTGGACTCGGCTGAATGCGGGCGGCGGCCTGCCGGTACGGAGAAGCCAGGCCACCGTGGTCCTTCCCGACGGCAGCATCGTGATGATGGGCGGCTATGCCGTCACCTACAAGAACGACGTCTGGCGCTCGACGGACCAGGGCGAGACCTGGACGCAGGTGACTGCGAGCGCCGGGTGGCCGGCGAGGATGAACCAGAACGGCCTCGCGATGCCCGACGGGAGCATCGTTCTTTCGGGCGGGAACGCCGGCAGCACCCGGTACGGCGACGTCTGGCGCTCGACCGACCGGGGCGCGACCTGGACGAAGCTCGCGAACGGCGGGTGGTCGGGCCGGAACAGTCACGGCGGCGTGGTGATGCCGGACGGGAGCATCGTCCTGATGGGCGGGCACGACGGCTCCGCGAAGAACGATGTCTGGCGGCTCGCGACCGCCGGGTCGTCGGAACGGGACCCGTCCCATACGTACGCCGCGCCGGGCACGTACGACGTCTCGCTGACGGCATCGAATGCCGGGGGGAGCAGTACGTCGAGAATCCCCGACTGCATCACGGTCGGCTATGCGCTGCCGTCCGCGGCCTTCGGCGCGAACGCGACGAACGGCACGGCGCCGCTCACCGTCGCGTTCACGGACGCCTCGAGCGGCGTGGACATCACGGCCCGGGCCTGGGACTTCCAGGACGACGGCACGGTCGACTCGACCGAGCGGGACCCGACGTTCACGTACGCGGCGGCCGGCACCTACACGGTGAACCTCACGGTCACGAACGCCAGCGGCTCGGACAGCGAAGTGAAGGCGGGATATATCACCGTCGCCGGGGTGTCCACCCCGACGCCGACGGCAACGCCGACACCGACACCGACGGTTGTGCCCGGGATGGGCCCGCTGCCCGCGCCGCGGCATATCTTCATCACCCCCGCGAACGGCGTCAAGTACGACCTCGACGGCGCGCTGTACGGCACGGGCAACAACGGGACGTATTACATCAAGGCCGACGGCGGCGGCCTCAACGAGCTCCATCTCACGACCGACCCGGTGAACGCCCCGTACGGCCAGGTGACGGCGAGCAACGCGACCTCCGGGACCTTCTGGGTGACGAACACCGGCGGGCGCGGCTTCGACGATACCATTGTCCTCCTGGTCTCCGTCCAGGGCGAGCTGCCCGACGACTTCGGCGTCCACATCAAGTCCAGCGGCTACACCTGGACGCCCGGCACCGTGATCAACCAGCCTCCCGACCCGGTGGAGTATGTCCCCGTCGGGATCGACGAGACGTTCACGAAGGAGGACTTCTATTACGGCCCGCAGACCTGGAAGCCCGGCCCCGGCGACCTCGTGACGCCATCGCTACCGCTCTACTCCGGCCAGGACATCGCCGATCCGTCGACGGCCTCGCGCCTGCTCTTCGTCGATCTCAAGGTCGGGAATATCTACCCGGCCAAGGTCCCCGCGGCGGGGTCGTCGCCGGTCGACGCCGGCGGCGTGAAGGTCGAGTACTCGTTCACGGACCTGCCGTCGACGGCCGCGTTCAACGGGTACGGCTGGTGCCTCTCGGCGAACCAGGCGCAGGGCATCTCCTGGACCAACCAACCCTTCGGCCCCACCGCCAACGGGTACATCGTCACGAACGGGGCCCCGCCGGTCACGCCGACGCCGACCCTGAACGCGACCCCGACGGTCACGGCGACCCCGACGCCGACCGTGAACACGACCCCGACGGCCACCACGACCCCGACGGCGACGCCCACGGCCGGCCCGATGCCGGCGAACACGGACGTGAATCTCCGGGTGGCGAACGACGCCGGCGTGCGGTACGACGACTACGGCAACGACACCTACCACTTCTTCAAACCGGGCCAGCTGCCGAGCCAGGGGATCAACTCGCTGAAGCTGACCGGAAATCCGAACGATACCTACCTCGGCCAGGTCGTCTTCACCGCGAACCGGACAGGCACGTTTTACCTCCCCGACACCACCGGCCGCGGATGGGACGACGACGCCATCCTCCTGCTCGCGGTCAACGGCACGGTCCCCGACGACTTCCGGGTCCGGATTACGGCGGGCGGATACCAGTGGACCCCGGTTGCGGGGAATACCTTCCCGCGCCCGGCCGCCCTGACCTACAACGCCACCGCCCTCAACGAGACCTTCACGAAGGCCGACCTCGTCTACGGCCCGCAGACCTGGAAGCCGTGCCCCGCAGCGAACTATCCGCTCTTCGAGGGGCAGAACACGGCCGACACGGCGAACACCTTCACGATCATGCTGATCGACCTGAACGCCGGCGTGATCGGACGGTCGACACTCGTCAAGCCGGAGTACCAGGGGGTCTCGCTGACCAACAACGGCATGGTCCGGGTCGACTACGAGCTCGAGAACCTGCCCGCCCTCGCCGCCTTCTCGGGGTACGCGTACTGCCGGGACTCGAACCTGGGCCGCGGTGTCCTCTGGACCAACACGGTCAACGCCCTCGGCGGCAGCGCGGTCTCCTCGGGCTACTACGTCACGGCCCCGGCCGTCGTCCTGGTGCCGACAGGCACCGGGCTGCCGACGGACACGAACGGTGACGGGCTGTACGACGACGTCAACGGCAACGGGAGGATGGACTACGCCGACGTCGTGCTGTACTTCAACCAGATGGCCTGGATCGCGGCGAACGAGCCGGTCTCGGCGTTCGACTACAACGCGAACGGCCGGATCGACTTCGGCGACATGGTCTGGCTCTTCAACCGTCTCTGAGTCGAGACAGGATCCCTTTTTCCATGTCCGCCCGGGCGCACCGATCATGATGGAGACAGGCACGCACACCCGAACCGCCTCGCTCGAAGCCGGCCCCGCCCTGTTCGCGACCCTCCGGGTCCGCAATGTGGTCGGATCGGCACGGGTCGCCGGATCCCTCCGGCTCGACGACCTCGCCGCGGCGATCCCCGGCGCCACGCTCGATCCGACGGGCCGCCGGCTCGTTCTCCGGCTCGCGGCCCCGAAGGCCACGGCCCTGGTCTTCGGGTCGGGGAAGGTCGTGCTCACCGGCCTGCGGGCGCCGGGGGCGGCGGTGCCTGCGCTCGAGGCCGTGCTCGCTCTCCTCCGGGCTGCCGGCGCCGCGCTCGACGAGCCCGTGCCCGCCCCGACGATCGTGAACCTGGTCGCGTCCGGCACCCTCGGCGGGAAGGTGGCCCTGCACCGCCTCGCCATCTCCCGCAACCTGGACCGGATCGAGTTCGACCCCGAGCAGTTCCCCGGACTCGTCTACCGGTCCGTGGCCGGCGGCGTGGCGCTCGTCTTCGGCACCGGTTCGGTCATCGTCACCGGCACCCCGTCGCTCGAGGGGGCGCGAGCGGTCGCGGCCGAGGTCCAGGCCGTCGTCACGGGGGCCGGCGCGCTGCTCGCGTGAACGGGACGCGATAACGGCCGCGGCCGGTGCGCCGTCGCCGACGTCGTCCGGCTCTTCGACCGCCTCCCATCCTATTTTCCCCGCCGCTCCCTGCCTTCCGTCCCTTTCGGCATCCGGCGTCGCGGTGCGACCGGCCGACCTGCGTCGAGATCCGGAGCGGCCCTGGAGGAGCCGTTCGAAAAGAGGGAGGTTACTGCCTGTTCTGTTCCTTCTGCTTCAGGTAGAGGTACCCGAGGACGGCTATCAGGGCGAGGAGCAGGACGAACACGAAGAACCCTGCCGCCAGGAGGAAGAGGAGCAGCAGGCCGACCAGGACCAGGAGGAGGAGCGTCAGGTCCGGGGAGGAGAGGTTGCCGAGGGCGGCCGCGAGGCCGCTGCTGGCGCCGTTCTGGCTGTTGCTCTGCGACTGCCCCTGCGAGAGCAGCTTTGCCGGGGAGTACTCCTGCAGGTTGCCGATGTCGAGGAAGGGCAGCGTCGTCGGGAGCGTGGTCGGGACCGTCTGGTTCACCGACGGCGTCGCGGCGGCCGTCGGCGTCGGGGTGGGCGCGCGGGTCGTCGGGACGGTCGTCGCCGTGGTCACCCCGGTGTAGTCCTCGACGTCGCTCGGCGCCTCCGCCGGCGGGGGCGACGAACCGCCGCTCGACGGCGGCGCGGCGCTCGGAGCGGCCCCGGGCGACGACTGCGTCGGGGGCGCGGCTCCCACGGGGGGCAGGGACGAGATCGGCTGCACCGCGACGCCCGTCGGGGCGGCGGTGGCGGGACCGCTCGGCGCGGGCCCCGCCGTCCCGGTGGCGGCCGGTGCCGTGGTTACCGACGAGGTGCCAAACTTGGTCGGCACGAGCTGCGTCTGGCTCCCCGCGGGCGACGCGGTGGGGGCTGCGGAGGCCGTCGTCGCGGGCGCGGTTGTACCCGTGGTCGTCGCCGCCGTGGTGGAGGTGACCGACGGCGTCGGGGTGACGGTGACGGACGGGGCGGGCTTGGCCGTGACCGAGGGCGACGGGGTCGCCGTGGAGGTCGGCGTCTGCTCCGTCGGGGTGACCGTCGCCGTCCCCGTCGGGGTGACCGTCGCCGTCTCGGTGGGAGTCGGCGTCGGCGTTGCGGTCTCGGTCGGGGTCACGGTCGGCGTCTCGGTGGGCGTGGGCGTGGGCGCGATCCCCGCGACGGAGAACCCGCTGTTGCCACTGCCGTCGATGCGGTTGGTCCAGGAGATGCCCTGGTCCTGGTTCGCCGCGAGGCACCAGCCGTACCCGTTGAAGGAGGCGTGCGTGGTGAGGCCCGTGAACGAGAACTCGACCTTCGCGCCCCCGGCGTCGATCGCCGATGTCCAGTCGGGCGACTTGATCGGGTAGAGGTTCCCGACCTTCAGGTCGATGAACATCAGGTGCTCCTCGGTCGCTGGATCGTTGATG
>JBDKUZ010000036.1:0-3932 GCA_039679395.1 Methanospirillum sp.
CCCCGGCGCGCCGTTCGGCTTTCCTGTGCCGGGCGCGCCCCTCGGCGCCAACCTCACCTCCGTCGTCTTCGACCACCCCGCGGCCGTCACGGGCGGCGCGCCCTTCCTCGAGACCTCACCGCTCTCCTGGATGGACGACGACGGCGACGGGCGGCCCGGCCCGAACGAGTCCCTCGGCCGGTTCGCGCTCGCCGCGAGCGAGGACGTGGGCGCGGGCCGCGTGATCGCGGTCGGGGACGCGAGCCTCTTCATCAACGCCATGCGGGACCTCCGGGTCGGGGACAACGCCCTGTTGCTCTCGCGCCTCGTCCCCGACGGCGTCCTCGTCGACCGGCGCCTGAGCCGGACGGCCTCGGCCAGTGGCCCCGTCGGCACGGTTTTATGGCTGCAGGAGAGACCTGTACTCATCGTTGCCGTAACGGCGTTCGCGCTCGCGGCGCTCGCCTGGCGGCGCGGCCGGAGGGAGATGTGATGGAGCACGAAGCGCTGGAGCAGGAGGTGCGGCAGATCGCACAGGCCCGGATCGGGATACAGGAGGCCGTCGGAGCGTACGTGGTCGGGAACCACGAACTCGTGGACCTGATCCTGATCGGGGTCCTGACCGGCGGCCACGTCCTGATCGACGGCGTGCCGGGGACGGCCAAGACCACGATCTCGAAGATCGTCGCGCGCCTGATCGGGTACCGGTTCAACCGCGTCCAGGGTGCGGTCGACGTCCAGCCGGCCGACATCCTCGGCGTCCGGATCTACGACGCGGCCCGGGGCGAGTTCGTGCTCCAGAAGGGGCCGATCTTCGCCAACTTCGTCATGGTCGACGAGATGAACCGGCTGACGCCCAAGACCCAGTCGGCCTTCATCGAGGCCATGGCCGAGCGCCAGGCCACGATCGACGGGGTCACCTACCCCCTCGGCGACCCGTACTTCGTGGTCGCGACCCAGAACACCCAGGAGTTCGAGGGGACGTTCCCCCTGATCGAGGCCCAGCGCGACCGGTTCAACTACAGCATGACCCTGTACCACCTGGAGCGCGAGGACGAGAACGAGATCCTCCTGCGCCTCCGCGACGGCCACCTGGACTGGGACCTCTACGGCTCCCGCCTCGCCCCCGTCCTCTCGATCGAGTCGGTCAGGGAGATGAGCCAGGTGATCCAGGAGATCTACGTCGACGACGCGGTCATCCGGTACATCCGCGATATCGTGGTCGCGAGCCGGGCCCACGGCGACGTCCGGCTCGGCACCTCGACGCGAGGCTCCCTCGCCCTCCTGCGCGGGGCCCAGGCCCGTGCCGCCATCGACGGCCGGACCTACGTCATCCCCGACGACGTCAAGACCATGGCCCGGCCGGTCCTCGGCCACCGCCTGGTCCTGGAGCGCGAGGCCGAGATCGGACGGGTCTCGGTCGACCAGGTGATCGGCGACCTCCTCGCGACGGTCGAGGTGGCCTGATCCGGTGCGGCCGACTGCGTGGGCGGGCGGCGCGGCCGCCGTCGCCGCCGTGCTCGGAGGGGCCGGGCTCGTCTTCGATGCGCCGGCCGCGGCCGGCGCGGCGACCGGGATCGCCGCCCTCCTCGGCGCGCGGGCCGCCCTCTTTCTCGCGCGGACGGCGCGGGTCGCCGACGGCCTCGTAATCGAGCGGAGCACGCCGAAGACGGCACGCCAGGGCGCGCCCGTCCGCATCGCGGCGACGGCGACGGCCCCCTCCGTCCCCGGCCTCGCGGTCCGGTTCACGGACCTGCCGCCCGCGTCCGCCCTCCTGGCCGACGGCGACCCGGTGCTCGAGGACGGCCGGGCCGGGTATGGCCTCCGGTTCATGGCCCCCGGCGAGGTCTCTTTCCGTGGCGTCCAGATCGACGCCCGCGACCGGTTCTTCTCCACGACCCTGCTCTGCACGGCCCCGCCGTTCGCCGGCCCGGCCCTGACGGTCTTCCCGGCCGGGGAGGCGCGGACCGACCCCGGCATCGGCATGCGGGCCGGCGAGCTCGAGCGCGAGCAGAAGGCGATCCTCCGCGGCCAGGGGGTCATCGCGTACCGGCCGTTCCGGGCCGGCGACGACCGCGCCCTGGTCGACTACAAGCTCTCGGCCAAGCACGGCCGGGACTTCGTGCGCGAGCCGAACAGCCAGGCCGGCAACTCGCCCCTCCTGGTCGTGGACCTGCCCGCCCCCGGCGCGCCGGGCGGCGAGGCCGTCCTCACGGCCGCGGGCGAGGCCGTCGAGCGCGAGTTCCGGCAGAACGGCCGCTGCTCCCTCGTCGTGATCGCCGGCGGCGAGCTCGTCGCCGCGCGGGACATGGCCGGCGACCAGGCCGAGCTCGTCCGGCTCATCGGCTGGCGGAAGGAGAGCGGCGGTATCGGCTCCCTCTACCGCGTCCCCGACCCGGTGGTCGCGCGGCAGCGCCTCCGCGGGCTCGAGGGCGGGAGCGGGACGCTCTCGCGGCGGCTCGCGGCCGCCCTGCGCGCGAACCTCCGCCACGCCGGGCGCACGCCCTTCGAGGAGGACCTCTCGCGGGCCTTCTCCGGCCTCGCGCACCGCGACGTGATCGTGTACACGGCCGCCGCGGGCGAGATCAGCCACCTCAACCTGATCACCGCGGCCGTCCGCCGGCGCGGCCAGAGCCTCCGGGTCCGGTTCCGCCACCCCTCGCTCGGGGCGCTCGTCGGCCTGCCGCCCGACGCGATCGTGGAGGCGCTCTGATGGACGCGGCCCGCGTCGCGCCCGTCGTCGCTATCGTCGCCGGAGCGGCCGCGGTCTGGCTCGTGCCCGGCCTCGACCCGCTCCTCGGCGGTCTCGTGGCCGTGCTCGGGGCCGTGGTCGCGGTCTCGTTCCTGACCGACCGCGGCGGCCTGTACGTCGTCCTCTGCATGGGCGAGGCCTTCGCCGTCGGCCTTGCCGTGGCCGCCCCCGTGCTCGGCGTCCTGGCCCAGCCCCTGGTCGCGGCGCTCGTGGTCGGGACCGACGACCGGCAGGGCTTCCTCCTCGCCGCCGGCGCGGCCACGGTCGCGGCCGGAGCGGTCCTGCTCGTCCGGCATACCCTCGCCCCGCTCCTCGTGGTCGCCGTGGCCGCGGCCGTCGTCGTGCTCGCGCTCCTCGGCCTCGAGGCCTGGCTGAAGCGCCGGTTCGCGGGAGGGCAGGGATGAGAGAGTACGATCCCACGTTCCTCGGCGGGGTCGTCCTCCTCGGCGGAGCCGCCGTCCTCTTCGCCGTCGCGGCCCTGACCGGCCGGGGCGACATGACCAGCGCGACCCTCGTCCTGGTCGGCTTCGGCTCGTTCGTCGGCGGGGTCGTCCTGCTGACGCAGTACCGCGGCGAGCAGGTCGCGCCCTGGGTCGCGGGGCTCGCCGCGGCGGGCGGGGTCATCGACCTGGCCCGGGTCGCGGCCGACCTCGGGCTCCAGGGGAACGCCCACCTGGTCCCGCGAAAGGACGGCGTCGTCCAGGTCGTCCCGGCCGGCACGGTTCTCCCGGCCCTTCCCGACGGCGACTACTCCTTCATCGACGAGGCCCACGGCGGCGGCCTCCTGCTCGTCCCGACCGGCCGGCCGCTCTACGACCGGCTCGTCGAGACGAACGGCCTCGTCGTCCCCGACACGGTCGAGGGGGTCTGCACGGCCATCCGCGAGGCCGGCGGGGTCGCGCTCGCCGTCGCCGACCGGGTCGAGGCCGTCCCCGAGGGCGAGGGGCTCGTTGTCTCGCTCGAGGGCTACCGGCTCTACGACGGCTGCCGGGCCGTGCGCGAGGTCTCGCCCAGGGTCTGCACCATGATCGCCTGCCCCGTCTGCAGCTGTTTTGGCGTCATGGCAGCGGCCGGCCTCGGCCGGACCTGCGTCATAGAAAATGTCGTGGCGGACGACCGGTCCCGGTCGGTCCGCCTCGTCCTCCGCCTCTTACCCTGAGCGCACCCGGACCCAGAGGTGCAGGTCGCGGTCGCTCGCGTC
>JBDKUZ010000037.1:0-3997 GCA_039679395.1 Methanospirillum sp.
GAAGACGGCGCTCTCTGTTCTTCGCCCATGATGGTACTCGTGAGGAGGGAAAAAGAGGAGAGGGGAGAAAACGACGAACGGAGGGCGCAGGGACTCGCGCCATCAGTGACATCATTCTCGGGGCGTGATGTACCTGATGGTACTCGTCGAACGGAAACCGCGGAGGCGCCTCCGTTCGCCGAACGGCCGTCGGCGTTCCGTCCCCGATCAGTGACATCAGCAATGGCGCCGGACCGCGACGATGGCATCGACCCGCGGCAGTTCACGCTGGTCGGCGACCCGGCGTACGAGCCGTGCGCGCGCTGCGGGAGCCGGCCGACGTTCTACCGGGAGAAGCGGGGGGAGCGCCGGCTCTGCCGCGCCTGCTTTGCCCGCATGGCGGAGCGCGAGCGCCGGCGGTGCCCGCCGCTGCCGTCGGTGATCGACCCGGCGGCGCTGCACCGCGCGACGGCGGAGATCGGCCGGTGCGACGTCTGCGGCCTCGCGGCGGCGTCGTGGACGGGGTACGGGACACATCTCTGCGACGCGTGCTACGAGCGGGAGGTGCGGCAGGGGATCGGGCGCGGCGAGACGCCGGCGGAGGCGTGAGGGGACGGATCTTCCGACGGACGCGAACGGGAACGGCCGGATCGGGTTCGCGGCCGTGCTCCGGCTCTTCAGTCACCGCCGACCCCCATTTTTGGCACCGATCCCTGCAGGATCACTTTCACACCGCGTCCCCGATCCTCAAATATCCCCGGCGTCGAGGATCTGATCGCCCGCCGCTCCTCTCGCTTCCGGCGGCGGCAGATCGGAAGGATTCAGTATGCTTACCAGAGACGAACGCGGCCCCTCCGCCCCTCCCCGGTACCTGCGTGGCGGTCCGACGGGGCGCACCGCTACAGCGGGAGGCCGGCGATGACCGCGCCGGGACGGGCCGGACGGCCCGATCCCGTCCAGGATGCGGCAACGCTCCTCGCCCGGCTCACCGCGGCCGAGGCGGGCATCCACGAGGCTCGCTTCCGCCAGCCGGCGGCGGTCTTGGAGGAGATCGCCCGGCTCCATGCCACGGGGGAGACCGCCGCCGCGATCGGGGCGCGGGTCGGCGTCGCCGCGAATGTCGTCTGCGACCGGCTCCATCGGGCCGGCGTGGAACGCCGGTCCGTGAGACGGCACCGCAACCCCGTGGAGGAGCTCGAGCGGCGGGCCACGGAGCTGATCGCGGCCTACGAATCCGGGGCGACGCTCAGGGCCGTGGCCGCGGATGCCGGGGTCTGTCCCCGGACGCTCGGTGCATTTCTTGCCTCCCGGGGGGTACGGCTCCGCCACGACCGCGGGTGGTACCGGAGGAGAAAGGACCCCCTCGAGTGATGCCGGGATGCGTTCGATCGCGGCGCCGGTTCCCCTGCGCGGGTGCCTCGACAGCGGCGCGCTCGTCGGCGGTGAGGCCGTAGAGGTCGTCGACGAGTGCGTCGATCTCGCGGTCCGTCTGCTCGACCTGCATCTCGATCGGCTGGCGGTCTCATCCGTGCCGCCTCTCGCCCGGGAGGAGCTGACGAACGGGCTTCTACCCAATCAGTGCGCCGGACTCGCGGCCGGGCATCAGCCCGTTCTCCATCCGGATCGTCATCCGCTCCGCATAGGTCAGGCCCGGAGGAAAGGCCGCCCTGGTCTCGCGGTCGGCCCGGCCGGACGCGGACCGCTTATCCGGGACTCCCATAATGAACTCACAGACCACGACCAGCCCCTTCTCGGCCAGCTGGCGGGCCGCCCGGGAGACGGAGAGCTCGGGAGCCTTCACTGTATTCAACAGGCAATACCCCTGCTCCGACACCTGCTCCAGTATGTACTTCTGCGGGCCCCCGGACGTATGTGACATAAAGGCACCAATGGGTCTGATGTGTGTTAAGGGTATGTCAGACCGACGAGGGGCAACGACGATCATGGCGCCGATCCGACAGGACAGACGGATGGGCGGGCCCTGCTCCGGCGGCTCATCCGCGAGGAGATGGGGTGCGCCGGACCGCGCTCACCGTTTCGTGCCGGCGGCCGCCTCGACGACGGCGCGCTCGTCGGCGGTGAGGCCGTAGAGGTCGTAGACGAGCGCGTCGATCTCGCGATCCGTCTGCTCGACCTGCATCTCGATCAGCCGGCGGGCGTGCTCGGTGGACGCGGCCGGCAGCCTGCGGTGGAGGTCGAGCATCCGCTCGACGAGCGCGACCATCCTGTCGCGCTTCGCGACGTCGTCGGGGTTCGCGGGGTCGATGGGGGGGATCGGAAAATCACGGAAAACGATTGACGCAGGGGAGAAAAACCCACCTTGAAGTCTTGGTAATAGAATGGAGAATAAAAATGAGATCAGAGAACTATTCAAAACCCCAAGAAAATATTTATCGTCACCTGGAATTGTGAAACACTTGTTGTTGATGTATGTTCCGTTCACATCGAGGGTGAACTCCGGTTTCTTAGAAATTTCGGGATACACGATCTTCGTCTTATCAAATTCCTGAGAATAGGAAGATCCGTATCTCTGGAGAGCATACCATTCGTAGCGTATGCCTGTCTCGGTTGCGTTTCTCGCTAGCAGGTTTTTTGTATTCTGATAACTGGGAATAAACAATGGGAAATTTTTTTCTTGAATTCATATTCCGCTTCTTTTGACGCTCCTTCGATACTTCCATTATCTTGGAGTGGGAAATGCCACGGGATGTAGAGAAGATATTGCTTTGCGGCGACCGTTTGGTATCTCTTAATCTCTCTACCTGAAACAAATGATTTGATAATCTTCTTACATTCGGGCTCTTGCCCGATCAAGGAGGAATGAGTATTCTCGTCGCTCACGAAAGCTGCGTTTAACCCGGTTTTTATTCCCCAATACATCTGGCCTTTCGTATATTGATTTAGAGAAACACATTCTGCGCGAAGTCTATTCACTAAATCAAAGCAATACTGCGAATTTAATGACCATCCATCATCGTTGAGAGACACCTGTCGGATTTCTATGTGTTTGTCTCTCACGTACGTTTTCAAATCCTCGAACTGGAGACTCTCGACGTTCGTCGCCGTGAACGTCTCCGCCGGCTCTCCGTCGGAAATCCGGATGATGCAGGGATACGTCGTCGCGTTCTCGAAGACGGGGAGATCGCCGAAGTCCACGATCTCCTCGATCCGCTTCGTCTTCAGGAACTGCCGGAGCGGTCTCCCGTAGTTCGCCCGCATCCACTTGTTCGCGACGATGAACGAGAACTGGCCGTGCTCGTTGAGGAGCGAGAGCGCCCGCTCGATGAAGTACGCGTAGAGATCGGCCGTACCGGTGTACACCTGGTAATGACTTTTCAGGTAATCCTTTTGCAACGAGATCAGTTCCTGCCGGCGTTCTGCTCCGACAACGGCCGGTCCTTCTCCGACGACTGCCTGCGGATGCCGACCGAATACATCCGCCGGCAGGCAGGCGCAGCCCGCCGCCGGCAGTGGTGAAGGCGTCCGCCCCGGCCACCCTCCGGGGCGGAAAAAGAGATGTTACGGCGTCCCCGATCGGCCGAGGGCCCTGACCCCGTAGCCCACGCCGAGCACCGCCCCGAGCGCGACCAGGATGCCGGCCGCCATCAGCAGGACGTCGACCAGCCTGTCCGCTCCCTCGACCGTGTAATCGGGGAACGGAGCGGTGTACTCGAACGACCCCGGGAGGACCGACTCGTCGATCTCGGCGTCGGGGCCCGCCGGCTGCGTCAGCTCCTTCTGGCCCTGCGTGATCAGGGCCGTACTGTCGAGCCCGTCGGGGTCGGACGACGCCAGGAAGACCGCCGCCGCCCCGATCACGAGCGCGATCGCGAGACCGACCACGATCAGCGAGCGGTTGGCCGTCATGCCGGCACCCCCACCGAGCGGTCCAGGATGTCCGGCCGGGCATTCGCGATCATCGCGAGGATGATGGCCGTGATTCCTCCCTCGATCAGGCCGATCAGGGCGTGGTAGAGGCCCATACTGATCATGCCGGGCCCGAGGGGGAAGGTCCCGG
>JBDKUZ010000038.1:0-11444 GCA_039679395.1 Methanospirillum sp.
GGTCGGATCAACGCCTGCTTGACATAAGTGATGAAAGACTTCGAGCTCTGCGTAGGCACTAAAAAAACTATTTAAGACCCTCCGGCCGAATTTTCTCGTTTGGTATCGGGGATACACACTCAGCCACTCTTCAAGCTGAATTAACTGGCGATCCCATTCAGGGGTAGAAGAGGAATGATAGAGGATGGCGCCGAGCATGAATTCCCGATCTTCCTCCGAAATTCGAAGGTCCCCGTGATCTACTCGATACAAATTTCTGTGGGATCTGACGTACCGCTCAAGAATTGGAAACCGATGAAGTGCGGTGAGTGTATCGGATCTCCGTTGTGATTCTTCGGGTGAAACGATGGAGGAATTGGGCGATGAATCGCCTTCCTGTGTTAATTCATCGACCGGCGGCAAGATCCATCCTCTTTCAAACTACTACAGCAATTGGCCGACAGTCCGATTCCTTCTCAGAAACCCCACTGCGAGAGGTTCGTCCTCTCCGGGTCCACATCGGCCCACTCCCACCCGAGGGCCTCGATAATGCGGGAGATCGGCTGCTTGATCGTCTTGTCGAGCATCGTCTCCCAGTCCACCACGAACTCGGGCGGCACCTGGTCCGCGTACTCGAACGCGACCACGTCCGTCTTGGGGTACTTCCCCGTCACGTTCTTGATGTAGACCCTTTTCGGCTTCGAGCCCCGGCCGAACGACGTCCCGAGCCAGTCGTTCGCGTACTTCGCGCCGCGGATGTGGGCGTCGGCAGTATTGTAGGCGTCGAGCGCCTTGCCGATCCCGCCGGGGATCCCCACCTCGTCGAGCGAATACGCCCCGGCCCGGTACTTCGTGATGACGTCCGCGAGGTAGTCCTTGACCTCGTCGTACCGGGCGCCGCGGAGGATCATCTCCATCACGCGTCCCTGGACCTCCTTCGTGATCGCCGGCGAGTCGGAGCGGCGGAGCTCGAACCCGACCACGTCGATCTCGTCCACGTCCTCGCCCTCCTTCCAGACGAGGTGGCCCGCGTACCGCTTCTTCCGGCCGGCCTGGAAGAACCGGGAGTAGATCTTCTCGAACTTTATGGAAAAGTAGTGGCGGTCCGCGTTCAGCACGTCCTTTGCGAACTCGCCGTACGAGGCGTTCAGCGCCGCCTCGATCTCCCTCGCCTTCGCGATCGTCTCGTCGCGGTTCATGGTCGGCGGGAGGCCGATCATGCACGAGTCCGTGTCGCCGTAGAGGACGCGGTAGCCGAGCGACTCGATCACCGACCGCGTGTGCTCGATGATCGCCCGCCCCACGGACGTCACGGCCGACCCGATCTCGCGGTCGTACAGGCGGAAGCGGACGTACCCCGAGACCCCGTAGTACGAGTTCATGATCACCTTGATCACGTTCTGCTGCAGATCGAGGAGGTGATACTCGGGCGAGCCGAACGGGAACTTCTTCCTGAGAGCCTTCCGCTCGTCCCGCTCCTCGAGGAGCTCGCTGATGATCGAGCGCGTCAGCCCGTCGGGATGGGCGCGGAAGCGGATGCCGTTCGGGGCGCGGAGCTCGCCGTCCGGGTCCTTCGTCTCGGGCGAGGCGTTGATGGTCATCATCGCCATCGGGTACAGGGACTTGAGGTCGAGCACGACCACGTTCTCGCGCACCCCCCGCGACGGCTCGAAGACGGTCGCGCCCTCGAACTCCTCGGCCACAACGGCCCCCTTCGAGGGGAGGATGAACTTTCCGAAGGCCTTCCGGAGGATGTAGACGTCGACCACCTGGGAGGAGTTGATGGAGCGGTCGAGGGGGCAGCCGACGTACCGGGCGATCTCGCGGTAGAACTCGACGATCGAGTCCTTGCGGTTGATCCCGATGCAGAGCTCGACGTCCTTGATGTTGTACTCCACGAGGAGGCGCGGGTCCTCGCGCCATAAGGCCGAGATCGTGCCCGTGTACCGGACCTTCGTCTCGCCGAGCTCGACCTGGGCGATCGCGTCGAGCCGGTACGACTCGCGCTTGGAGACGTGAACCTTCTTGTACGCGTCGAGGAGGTCGAAGACCACGCGGCCCCGGAGGGGGTTTCGCTCGCTTCTCCCGGGCAGGCGGGAGAGGGCCTCGGCCGGCTGGAGGCCGAGCCGGGTCATCCGGTCGAAGATGTACGGGATGTCGAACTCGGCCACGTTCCAGCCCGAGACGATGTCGGGGTCGGTCCGCTGGATGTACTCGGAAAGGCCGGCGAAGAGCCCCATCTCCGAGTCGTAGACGCAGAGGGTGTGGCTGTTCTCCTTCACGCAGACGTTGTTCAGGCCGCCCGCGAGCGCCTCGGGGTCGGCCACCGCGCCCTTCGCCGGCCGGAGGAGGAACGAGGTGTACCGGTCCTCGTACGAGTCGTGGCAGGTGATGCAGATGATCTTGTCGCGGTTCGGGTCCGGAAAGCCCCGCTCGTCCTCGCACTCGATGTCGATGAAGCAGCAGCGGGCCCGGACGTCGATCTCCGACGGCTCGACCTCGGCGAAGTCGACGGTCTCGGCCGGCACCCGGAGGCCGCCGTGGAGGTCCGCGTCGATCAGAAAGCGGGTGGTGAACGGGATGTCGGCCTCGTAGTGCTCGAAGCCCGAGCGGATATCGCGGACGTCCCCCGGCCGGTTCGCGTACAGCCGGCGGAGCCGTTCGCCGCGGATCGAGCGGTAGACCGTCCCGGGCTCGAGCTCGAGCATGCCCGTCTTGGCCGCGGCCTGGGCCTGGCTCTCGGGGACGTAGAAGTACGGCCGGAAGCCCTCCACCTGGAGGTGGACCGGGTTTCTCGCCCGGTCGCGGCCGAAGACGTGGACCGTGGTGCCCGTCGGCCCGGCCGAATACTCGACCTGCGCGATGGTGCACTCGATGCCGTCGGCCGCCATGGTCCTCAGAGGGGGAGCCCCGCGCAGAGGGCGCGTTCGTACGCGCCGGCGTCGTCTATCTTCCGCTGTTCCCAGGGGTCCAGCTTCCACTCCTCGATCCGCCGCGCGCCGCCCTTCCCGATCTCGGCCGGGACGCCGAGCGAGCATCCCTCGATCCCGTATTCCCCTTCGAGCGCGAGCGAGACGGGAAGGACGACCCGCTGGTCCTCGACGACGGCGCGGAGGAGGTTGACGATGTGGACGGCCGGGCCGAAGACCGTCCCGCCCTTGCCCTGCATCACGGGCATGGAGGCGTTCCGGAGCTCGGCGAGGATCTCCTCGCGCACGGGCTCCGATGTGCCGGGTGCCGAGCGGGAGAAGATCGGGACCTGGTGGTCGCCGTGCTCGCCGAGGACGGTCGCGCCGTCGGGAAGGTCGCGGTTCCGGAGCGCGAGGGCGAAGCGGGCCGAGTCGAGCTGGCCGCCGAAGCCGAGCACGCGGCCCCGCTCCAGGCCCGACTTCCTGGTGATGTAGTACGCGTTCGCATCCGACGGGTTCGTGATCGAGACCAGGACCCCGGGGAAGCGGGCGAGCGCGTTGAGGCAGTCGTCCGCGACAGGGAGGTTCGCCGAGAGGAGGTCGGCCCGGGACCGGATGTTCGGGTTTCGCGGCGAGCCGGCCGCGAAGACCCCGAGGTCGGCCGTGGCCGCGTCGCGAAGATCGGTCGAGATCCAGAGGTCGAGGCCCGTGTGCTGGAGGTCGAGGACCTGGGCGTGGAGGAACGGAGCGACCGCGTCGTGGAGCACGAGCTCGTCCACGAGTCCGGTCGCCGCCGCCAGAAACGCCACCTCGCCGCCGATCCGCCCGGCGCCCATCACGCATAGCCTGGTCATTGCCAGTACTGTGGGCGCACGGTCGTATTCAAATGCGGGTTCGTTCGGGGGCCGTCGCAACCCTCATCAGCCCGCGAAGCGACTGTTGAGCGATGCTGACGCTCAAGCCCGGGCCGGTCGAGGTCGGCGGCGTGCACCTGAAGAACCACCTCGTGCTCGCCGCCGGCGTCCTCGGGACGACGGGGGCCTCGCTCGCCCGGCAGCTCCGGAACGGGGCCGGCGGGGTCGTCACCAAGTCGATCGGGCCCGCGCCCATGCCCGGCCACGCCGGGCCGTGCCTGGTCCCGCTCGAGGACGGCCTGCTGAACGCGATGGGCCTGCCGAACCCGTCGCGGGGGTTCGTCGACGAGCTCGGCGCGGTCGCGGGCGCGCCCGTGGTCGCCTCGATCTTCGGGGGCTCGCCCGCGGAGTTCGCCGAGGTCGGGTCCTGGTTTGAGGGCCGCGTGGCCGGGCTCGAGCTGAACCTCTCCTGCCCTCACGCCGAGGGCTACGGGGCCGCGCTCGGCTCGGACCCCGCGCTCGTCGAGGCCTGCACCCGCGCCGTGGCCGACCTCGGCCTCCCGGTCTGGGTCAAGCTGACGCCGAACGTGACCGACATCGCCGCCATCGGACGCGCCGCCGAGCGCGGCGGGGCCTCGGCCCTCGTCGCGATCAACACGGTCCGGGCCATGCGGATCTCGACCGCGCTCGGCCGTCCCGTCCTCGGCAACCGCTACGGCGGGCTCTCGGGGAGGGCCGTCTTCCCGATCGCGGTCCGGTGCGTGTACGAGCTCGCCGGGGCCGTCCGGATCCCGGTCATCGGCTGCGGCGGCGTCTCGTCCGCCGACAACGTGCTGGAGATGCTGATGGCCGGCGCGTCCGCAGTCCAGGTCGGCTCGGCCGTGTACGACGACCCGATGGTCTTTGCGACCATCGGAGCCGAGCTCTACGCGGACGACGGCGTGGACCCGAGGGAGATCGTGGGGTGCGCCCATGCGTGAGTGCGCGACCGTCACGGTCACCGGGGTCGCGGCCGAGACGCCCTCGGTCACGACCATCTCCTTCGACCGGGCGTTCGCGTTCGAGCCCGGCCAGTTCGTGATGGTCTGGGTTCCGGGCGTGGACGAGGTGCCCATGGCCCTCTCGTCGGCCCGCTCGATCTCGGTCCAGCGCGTGGGCGACGCGACCTCGGCCCTCTGCGCGATGCGGCCGGGCGACCGACTCGGCGTCCGCGGCCCGTACGGCCGGGGCTTTCCGACGATCGGGAACGTCCTCGCCGTCGCGGGCGGGATCGGCGCCGCCCCCCTCCTCCCGCTCGCCGAGGCCCGGCGCGCCTCGACCTTCCTCCTCGGCGCGAGGACGGCCGCCGAGCTCCCGTTCGTCTCCCGGCTCGGCGCCGTCACCGACCTCCGGCTCGCCACCGACGACGGCTCGGCCGGGCACCACGGCTACGTCGCGGACCTCCTCTCCGAGGTCGAGCTCGACTCGTTCGACGCGATCTGCGTCTGCGGCCCCGAGCCGATGATGGCCGCCGTCCGGGACCGGCTCGCCGGGGCCGGCGCCCTCGAGCGGTCCTTCTTCTCTCTCCACCGGTACATGAAGTGCGGCGTCGGCGTCTGCGGCTCCTGCGCCATCGACCCCGACGGGCTCTGTGTCTGCCGCGACGGCCCCGTCCTTCCCGGCCCCGTCGTGGCCGCGAGCGAGCTCGGCCGCCACGCCCGCGACGCCTGCGGGCGGCGCGTCCCGCTCGGCCGGACCGGCTAGCACTCCGCCGCATATTTTTAATCTTCTGTATGCACAGCTGTACTGATCACCCGCGGCGGTCCCCACGGCCTCCGCGATCGTTGAGGACAGTCATGAGCAGGAACATCCGTGTCGAGGCCCTGAACCAGATTCCGCTGGAGAAGCAGCAGATCGAACTCGTCGAGCGCAAGGGGATCGGCCACCCCGACAGCATCGCCGACGGCGTCGCCGAGTCGATCAGTCGCGCGCTCTGCCGAACCTACATGGAGGAGGTCGGCGTCTATCTCCACCACAACACCGACCAGGGCGAGGTCGTCGCCGGCCAGTCCGAGCCGAAGTTCGGCGGCGCGCGGATCATCCGGCCGATCTACCTTCTGATCGACGGCCGCGCCACCAAGGAGTTCGACGGACACGTCTTCCCGACCGACTCGATCGCGGTCGAGGCCGCGCACGAGTACATTCGCGAGACCATCCCGAACCTGGACCACGACCGCGGCCTGATCGTCGACTGCCGCCTCGGCGTCGGCTCGACCGATCTCCGCGACGTCTTCCGCCCCTGCAACACCAATATCCCGCGCGCGAACGACACCTCCTTCGGCGTCGGGCACGCGCCCTTCTCCGAGACGGAGACCCTCGTGCGCGAGGTCTCGCGCTTCATCGACGACGACCTCTCGAAGCGCCGCCCGATGATCGGCCAGGACGTCAAGGTCATGGGTCTCCGTGACGGCGACCATATCCGGCTCACCATCGGCTGCGCCATGGTCGACCGGTTCTGCCCCGGGCTCGACGAGTACCAGGACGCCAAGGTGTTCATGCAGGGCGAGATCGAGGCCCTCTGCCGGAAGTACACGTCGCGCAGGGTCGACGTCGACGTCAACACGGCCGACGATATCGAGAGCGGCTCGATCTTCCTGACCGTGACCGGGACCTCGGCCGAGATGGGCGACGACGGCTCGGTCGGCCGGGGCAACCGCGCGAACGGGCTGATCACGCCGAACCGGCCCATGTCGATGGAGGCCACCTCGGGCAAGAACCCGATCAACCACATCGGCAAGATCTACAACATCCTCTCGACCCAGGTCGCGAACGCGATCGTGGACGAGGTCGGGGTCGAGGAGTGCTACGTCCGCCTCCTCTCGCAGATCGGGACGCCGATCGACCACCCGCTCGTCGCGTCCGTGCAGGTGCTGCCGAGGGACGGCGACGACTTCAGCGCGGCCCGGCGGGCTATCGAGGAGATCGTGGACGCCCAGCTCGCGAACATCACCTGCGTCTCCGAGAAGGTCATCCGTGGAGAGCTCTCGACCTTCTAGCCGGGTCCGGCTCGCGGTCCCGAACAAGGGAAGGATCGCGGAGCCGATCATGGAGCTCCTCGAGCGGAGCGGGCTCCACGTCGCGGGCGCGGGCGAACGGCGGCTGATCGCGAAGACCCTCGATCCCGAGGTCGAGATCCTCTTCGCCCGGCCGATCGACATTCCGGCCTACGTCGCCTCGGGCGCGGCCGACCTGGGGATCACGGGCCTCGACATGGTCGGCGAGCGCGGGGCCGCGGTCGAGGACCTGCTCGACCTCCGCTTTGGCGAGGCCGTGCTCGTCCTCGCCGTGCTCGAGGAGTCGAGCGTGAACGACCCCGGAGAGCTCGCGGGACGGCGGATCGCGACCGAGTTCCCGAACCTGACGTCCCGGTTCTTCGCCGAGCGGGGGGTTCCGGTCGAGCTCGTCCCCGTGGCCGGGGCGTGCGAGCTCGCGCCCCACCTCGGGATCGCGGACGCGATCGTGGACCTCTCGAGCTCGGGCACGACTCTCAGGACAAACCGACTCCGGGTCGTGGCCGAGGTCCTCCGATCCTCGACGCGCCTGATCGGCAACCCGGCCGCGGTCCAGTCCAAGGCCGCGAAGATCGGCGAGCTCGTGATGGCCCTCGAGAGCGTGGTCCGGGCGAAGGGGCAGTGCTACCTGATGATGAACGTGGACCGGGCCCAGCTCGCCGAGGTCGAGGAGGTCCTCCCTGGTCTCGGCGGCCCGACCGTGATGCCGGTCGCGTCCCACGACGACCTGGTCGCGGTCCACGCGGTCGTGGCCGAGAGCGAGGTCTACGGCCTCATCCCGCGCCTCAAGCGGGCCGGCGCAAAAGACATTCTTGTTATGTCCATAGAGCGTATGATCCGCTGATCCCAATGGAGGTCCTTCCGGCAGTCGACGTGATGGGCGGCGAGTGCGTCCAGCTCGTGCAGGGCGAACGGAGCCGCGCGACCGGGTACGGCGACCCGCTCGCGTGCGCCCGGCGCTGGATCGACGAAGGAGCCCGCTGGCTCCACGTGATCAACCTGGACGGCGCGTTCGGTCAGGCGCGAGCGAACGCGGACGTCGTCCGCCGGCTCGTGGTCGAGACCGGGGTCGCGGTCGAGCTCGGCGGCGGGATCCGCTCGCTCGAGGACGCGACCGGCTGGCTCGACGCGGGCGTGGACCGGGTCATCCTCGGGACGCACGCGGTCGAGCACCCGGAGGCGCTCCGCTGGCTCGCGACGGAGTACGGCTCCGAGCGGGTGATGGCCGGCGTGGACGCTCGCGGCAGCGAGATTGCGGTCGCGGGCTGGCAGGAGACCCGCGGCAACTACCTCCGCTGGGCCGAGGTCTTTGTCGAACAGGGCGCGGGGGCCCTCCTGTACACGAACGTCTCGGTCGAGGGGCTGCAGCGGGGGATCGACCCCGCGCCCGTCCGCGCCCTGATCGAGGCCGTCCCGTGCCCGGTCGTGGTCGCGGGCGGGGTCACGACCGTCGAGGACGTCCGGGTCCTCCGCGAGCTCGGCGCGGCCGGCGTCGTCCTCGGCTCGGCCCTGTACGCGGGCCGGATCTCGCTCGCCGGGGCGCTGGAGGCGGCCGCATGAGGCGCGCCGAGCTCGTGCGGACCACGAGCGAGACCGCGATCGCGCTCGCCCTCGACCTGGACGGGACGGGGGCGGCCGACGTCTCGACAGGCCTGCCCTTCTTCGACCACATGCTGAACGCGTTCGCCCGCCACGGCCGCTTCGACCTCACGGTCGAGGCCGCGGGCGACATCGCCGTGGACGCTCACCAAACGGTCGAGGACGTCGGGATCGTCCTCGGCGCCGTCCTCAAGCAGGCCCTCGGGGAGGGGCGCGGGATCCGGCGGTTCGGCTTCGCGGCCGTGCCCATGGACGAGGCCCTGGCCCAGGCCGCGATCGACTGCGGGGGCCGGGCGTACCTGGTCTTCGACGCGCAGTTCTCGGGCCACACGGTCGGAGGCATGGACGTGAGCCTCGTGCGGCACTTTCTCGAGTCGGTCTGTCAGCATGGGGGCTGCACCCTTCACCTCTCGGCGTACGGGCGGAACAACCACCACGTGGCCGAGGCGATCTTCAAGGCCGTCGGCGTCGCGCTGAGAAGCGCCGTGGCGCTGGAGCCCGGGAACGATTCCGTCCCGAGTACGAAGGGCGTGCTGTAAAAACGGGTAGGGTTAGGCGGACTTGGCCGCGAGCTCGACGTCCTCTTCCTTGATGGTCTTCCGGCCCGCGTGCTGCGCGAGGCGGTTGGCCTCCTTGGTCAGGTTGCCGATGTAGACCTCGGCCTTCTGGACAATCGCGGCGGCCGCATCGGACCCGACGCGCTCCGCTCCGCTCTTCTTTGCAATACGAACAACTGCAGCAATCGGTAAATCAGCCATGACGCTGTTCAACCTCAAAGAAGAGATCCGTTACGGGAGATTTAAATATTTCGAGTTTATCCCGTAGAATCGCGCTTCGATCCCCCAAAGGCGGAGGATTTTCACTGCATACCGCGATCACGGGGCAATTTGGACTGCAACGAGATCCGGCGAAGTATTTCGGCCCGTTTTCGATTCCGCGCGGATCTATCGCCCGGATCGCGCTCCCGCGAGCGCTGCGGCGAGCTGGAGAGCTGAGGCGTATTCGTGCGAAGCGCGCGAGGTGTCGATAAAAACGGGCCGAATATTGGTTACGGGCGCTCCGTGCCCGTTTCCGCCTCCGAGATAGGCGAGGGTCCGGAAGATCAGGTTTCCGGCGATCCCGTCGGGTGCGATCACGAGCCCGCAGCGCTCGACGGCCTCCTCGATCAGGATCTCGCAATGCTCGCCGTCGCCGAGCCGGGCCGCGAGCTCGGCGTCGGCCATGGAACGGTCCACGGCCGGGTGGCGGCCGAGGTCCCCGAGCCGGCCTCCCGAGAGGACGCCGACGCCGGGGGGGAGATCGAGCTGGCGGGCGAGGTCTCGGCCGCGTTCGATCAGGGCGACCTTCTCGGCCACGGTCCAGCCCTCGTCCACGCCCACGGGCGCGAGGAGAAAGCGGCGGCCGTCCGCGCACTCGAGGAGCGCGATCCGCTCGAGCCGCGCGACGCCCGTCGCCTCCTTGAGAAGAGCGAGGGTGTGGTTCGCGGGGAGCGTGCCCCGGACCGCTGCATCGATCCGCTCCTCGACCAGGTCCCTGACCAGCGCCGCGGCCGGGTCGGGCGAGGCGGCGCAGGACGGGCCGCCCTCGTCGGCCGCGTCGGGGGTGCAATAATAGCGGACCAGGGTTCCCGGGTCGAGGGTGTCGGCCGCCCTCCGCATCAGGGGCAGGTCGCGGCTCGACGCGGCCCCGATCCCGATGATCACGGGCCCCCGCCCCGGCATGGTGCGAGGCGGGTGATCCCGCTGTCGGCGAAGTCGAAGACCGTGACGTCGCCGTCGGGGGCCGCGAGCGAGAGCCGGCGCGAATCGTCGACCTCGCCGATCTCGGCCGCGGCCATGCCGACTGTCGCGAACCGCCGGCAGACCTCGTCCGCGTTCTCCGGCCGGACGGTCAGGACGAAGCCCATGCCCGGGTACATCCGGAGCCAGTGGTCGAATGTGATCCCGTTCGCTGCGAGGTCGGGCGCGGGGATGCGGTCGACCGCGACCGTCGCGCCGCAGCCCGAGACCTCGAGGAGCATCCCGAGCGAGCCGATCAGGCCGGGGTTCGAGATGTCCTTGCCGGCCGTCACGAGCCCGGCCTCGGCCAGCTCCTGCAGGCACGCGACCTGGGCCCGGACCACCGCAGCCGGCTTCATCGTGACCGAGTCCCAGTTCAGGATGCAGGAGGGGTGGACGCGCCCGTCCAGGTCGACGGCCGCGATCACCCGGTCGCCCGGTCGGGCCGTGTGGCTGTAGATGACCGCGTCGAGCCGGGCCGCGCCGAGGATCGCGACGTCGATCACCGAGTACGGCGTGTCGGGGTGGAGGTGGCCGCCGACGATCGGCACGCCGAACTGGAGCGAGGCCTCGCGCATGCCCGCGAGCACCCGGTCGCAGATCGCCTTGTCGGCGATCGAGAAGATGTCGACCATGGCGAGCGGCCGCCCGCCCATGGCCGCGATGTCGTGGATGTTGACCAGGACGGCGCAGTACCCCGCCCAGTACGGGTCGGCCTCCATCAGGCGAGACCAGATCCCGTCGGCCGCGAGCAGGAGGGCCTGGTCTCCGTGGCGGATCACGGCCGCGTCCTCCCCGAAGTCCGCCAGGACGTCCGGCGCGTCCATCGCAAAGGCCTGGACCAGTTCGCCGATGGCGTGTTTTCGTCGAACCCCCTCGTATCCACGGATACGGTCTGCGATGAGCGCTGTCGGCTGCGATCTCTCCACGGCGTGCGACCTTCCTATCTTATCGATTCGTGCCTCATCGCTGATAATTTATTTGATGTGCCGGCCGATCAGTTAGGCATGGACTGGACCGAGCGGTACCGGCCGCAGCGGGTCGGCGACCTGGTCGGAAACGGCGTCGCCGTCCGGCAGATGGTCGAGTGGGCCCAGCGCTGGCAGCCTGGCGACCGCCCGCTCCTTCTCTACGGCAAGCCCGGCACGGGCAAGACCTCGGCCGCCCACGCGCTCGCCCGCGAGATGGGCTGGGAGCTGATCGAGCTGAACGCCTCGGACCAGCGGACCAGGGCCGCGATCGACCGCGTGGCCGGCCAGTCGGCCGTCTCGGGCA
>JBDKUZ010000039.1:0-7814 GCA_039679395.1 Methanospirillum sp.
CCAGGCGTTCATGCAGGCCAACGGCGAGCTGGCACGGGATCCAGAGGCACAAAGCCTGCTGCAGCAGTACCAGCTCAAGACGAACGAGGTGCAGCATCGGGGCTACGACGCTGCTTCGCTCGACGAACTGAAGGCGCTCCAGGTGCGGGTCAAGGAGAACGCGACTCTGACCGCGTTCTACACCACGCAGGCCACGCTCGTCGCCCTGCTCAAGGAGACGAACGACCGTATCAGCGCGAAGATCGGCCAGCAATTCGCCCAGCGGCGGCAGGGAGGGTGTTGCTGAGATGGCGCCCGATGACGTCGACGTGCTGGCCCGGGCGGACGAGCTCGGGGACGCTTTGAAACGCGCGATGGAGGTGCTCGACCCGGGCGCGTTCTACCACCTCCTCGTCGCGAGCAATACGACGATCCGGCAGGTCACCAGGATCGAATACGGGACGATCTGCGCTCCGTCCTGCGGGTGCGGCGGTGGGAGCTGCTGCTAATCCCGTGGGGACGCATACATCTGCATCACAGAAGGTCTGAATTAACGTTGAACTCTTGCGGGTGATACGTGGTGGGACAGGCAGCATCACGAGGGGTTGTTGGGAACGGAAGGGATCCCATGCGGGTCTGCATCGTCTCGGACGGCGCGTTCGGTGACCGTGCGTTCGAGCAGTGCCTGGCCCGGTTTCCGACGGAGTTCGCGCTGGTCGAGCCCATACCAGCGAGCATCGTGGACGACGTCGCGATCGAAGTGCCCGAGGCTGACCTCTACCTCTCCTACCTCAGCTCGCCCGCGCAGGCGCTCGCGCTCGTTGAGATGGGGACGCCCGTGATCCTCGGCGTCTCGTTCGGGCCCGGATTCGCCAGACAGGCGCGCGACATCAATCCTGCCGTGGTCGCGCCCGAAACGATGTGTTCGCTCGAGCCGCCGACCGGGAGCGACGCGATCGACGCCTTCGCCCGCGTCTTCGGCCGGCCCCGGTTCGCGGTCACGCTCCGGGACGGCAAGCTCGTCCGACTCGAGGTGCTGCGAGGGTCCCCCTGCGGATCGACGATGGCAGCAGCGTCCGAGCTCACTGGTCGATACCTCTCGCCTGAGATGCTCCGGCACTTCGGTCTCCGGATCTGCCACCACTGCCGGGCACCGCGGCTCGGCAGGACCTGCGACAAGGAGACGGCCGGCCTGATCCACGTCCGAGAGCTCGTCCGAGCACTGCCCCCGGGTGAGATCGACGCGGAGACGGCCGCGTTCGGCACCGATTGCGACCGGCTCTACAATGAACGGCGGCGCGGAACGAATACACCCACCACCACGGACACTCACCATGGCTGAAACCTCGAAACGGCTCTCATTTCTGGACCGCTATCTGACCCTCTGGATCTTTATTGCGATGGCGGTCGGGATCGGGATCGGATACCTCTTCCCGTCTGTTCCGCAGGGCATCACCGGCCTCTCTGTCGGCACGACCTCGATCCCGATCGCGATCGGCCTGATCGTGATGATGTACCCGCCGCTCGCGAAGGTCCGATACGAAGAGCTCGGCACGGTCTTCCGCGACCGGAAGGTCCTGGGCTTATCGCTCGGCCTGAATTGGATCGTTGGGCCGATCCTAATGTTCGCGCTCGCGGTCGTCTTCCTCGCGGACCGGCCGGACCTGATGTACGGCCTGATCCTCGTCGGGCTTGCGCGCTGCATCGCGATGGTGATCGTCTGGAACGATCTGGCCGGTGGCAGCTGCGACTACTGTGCAGCGGTGGTCGGGCTGAACTCCGTCTTCCAAGTCTTCCTCTACTCTGTCTACGCGTACATCTTCATCACTGTCCTGCCGCCGTTGCTCGGCGTCGGCGCCGGCACGGCCGTGAATATCACGATCGCCGAGATCGCGGTCTCGGTCTTCATCTACCTCGGTATCCCCTTCATCGCCGGGGTAATCACCCGCTTTTCGCTCCTCCGCATGAAAGGGCGCGAGTGGTACGAGACCCGCTTTATCCCCCGAATCTCGCCGCTGACACTCGTGGCGTTGCTCTTCACGATCATCGTGATGTTCTCGCTCAAGGGTGCGTACATCATCGAGGTCCCGCTCGACGTGGTCAGGGTCGCGATCCCGCTGCTGATCTACTTCCTCGCGATGTTCTTCATGGCGTTCTGGATGAGTCACCGGCTTGGCGTCGACTACCCGCGTTCGGCCACGCTCTCGTTCACGGCCGCGTCGAACAACTTCGAGCTCGCGATCGCGGTCGCCGTCGCGGTCTTCGGGATCGGCTCGCAGGTCGCGTTCGCGACCGTGATCGGCCCGCTCGTCGAGGTGCCGGTGCTGATCGGCCTCGTGAACGTCGCGCTCTGGCTCAAGCGGAGATGGTACGCGGATGCGTCGCCTGCGACCTGCGCCATCGATCAGGGGGTCCTATGAAAAGGGTCCTCTTCCTCTGCTCTCGCAACGCGGGGCGATCGCAGATGGCCGAGGCCTATCTCCGGGCCCGGTACGGCGACCGGTACGAGGCGTTCAGCGCCGGCACGGTCGCCTCGACAGTCACCCCTCTCACTGTCCGGGTCATGGACGAGATCGGGATCGACATCTCGAAGCAGCGATCCAAGGATCTTGGAAGGTTCATCGGCGATGAGATGGACGTCGTGGTCACGGTCTGCGACGCAGCCGCGGCCACCTGCCCGATGTTCCCTGGGGCGAAGCGAACGATCCACGCGAGCTTCCCCGATCCCGCGGCCGCGACGGGCTCGGAGGAGGAGCGGCTGGCCGCCTTCCGGTCGGTCCGGGACGAGATCACGGCCTGGATCGATGCCACCTTCGGGGGTGCGGCATACGGCTGAGCCGCCGTCGAGCCGCAAGGTCCGGCCGCACCCCGACTACCCGTCCGAGGAGGGCCGGTACCTCCGGGGGAACGACTTCTCGCCGGTCGCCGTCGCGGTCGTACTGAACACGGACGAGGACAAGATCCCTGCCGAGATCGAGGCCCTGGTACGGGCCGGCGTCGAGAGCGGGGCCGCGCTCTCGGGCACGGTCCAGACCCCGAACATCGGCTTCGAGAAGCTCATCTGGAACATCGTCGGCAACCCGAATATCCGGTACCTCGTCCTCGCCGGGCCCGAGTCGGAGGGGCACCGGACGGGGGAGGCCCTCAAGGCACTCTTCGCAAACGGCATCGACGAGAAAGGCCGCGTCATCGGGACGGAGGCCGCGAACGCGGTGCTGTACAACGTCGCCCGCGAGGTCGTCGCGCGGTTCCTCGACCAGCTCACCCTCGTAGACTGCCAGTTTCTGGATGTCCCGACACTCCGCGCGGCCATCCGCGCCTGCTACCAGGAGACGCCGACGGAGTTTCGCGGGCAGCTGCTCTGCGACCCCGGCGCGTATCCGGCCGACCCGATCGGCGGAAACCTGACCTGGAAGGTGACGCAGCCCTGGGCCGTGCCGGCGGATGAGAAAGAGGCGGCCGCGAAGGAGCGGGCGCTCGCCCTGATCGAACGGCTGCGGCAGCGGAGCGCGCAGCGCGCGGCGGGAGAGTCGCAACCGAGCGCCGGAGATGGAGACGGGAATGAGCGGAATGGATCGGAACGATAACGATAGGGATTCGGGGGAGCAGGGCGATCCGACAGCCCTCTCCGGGGTGGCGGCGGGAGTCTTCAAGCTCGCGAACTACTGCCCCGTCACTCTCCTCGGGACCAAGGCGGTCGAGACCGTCTGCGGCGAGGATCGATCGGTCCCCATCAGCAGTGCCGAGCGGACCCTCCGGTCCAATGTCCGGCTCGGGTACGGGATCATGCTGGCCGGCCTCTTCTGCCCGATCTTCTGGCTCTCCTACCTTGCCGGTGCAACGGGCGAGGAGCTGGTCTGGCATGCGGCCGCGTCAGGGCTCATCGCGCTCGCCGGCCTTCTGCTCGCGGGGTGGTATCGACACCAGCTCGGCCGGCTCCGGCATGCCGCGGGGCAGCGAACGACCGATAGGGGATGATCGACGCATGTGCGACGGGCACCAGTGCGGTTCGGGAAGGCAGGATGAGTCTACCCAAGCATGTCAAGCTGTGGTCCCATCCATCGTCCATCGAGTGGTGACAGGATATGCAGGCTGAACGAGGTGCGGCGATCCACCTGGATCTCCCCTTTTACCGGCAGCACTGGGACTTCACCTGCGGCCCGGCATCGTTGATGATGGCCATGAAGTACCTGGACGATGGAGTGCACCCCGATAGGGATCTGGAGATCGACATCTGGCGGGAGGCAACCTTCGTCGCCGCGCCAGGAACGAGCCGGTATGGTCTTGCGTATGCCGCGGCCGTTCGCGGTTTCTCGGCCCGGGCTACGAGCAGTACCGGCGGAATCGATTTCCAGGAACGGCTTGTTTCGATCCTCGACGCACCGGATCTGCAGCTGCTCCGGGATCAGTTTGCCGAGCGGCGAGCGCGGTGCTCGAGGCTGGGCGTGCGGGACCGGCAGGGGACGATCACCGGCGACACCATCCGCCGGTCCCTCGAGAGAGGCCACGTTCCGCTGATCGTCACGAGCGCGCTGTTCTACTGCGACGACGACCTCCCCCACGGGGTCGCGGTGACCGGCATGGACGACGCGTTCCTGTTCTTCAACAGTCCGGACGACGCCTGGCCCCAGCGTCGACGGATCGCGCTGGCCGCGCTGGAGACCTTCATCGGATACCACGGCGATCAGTCCATGGTCGAGGTCTGGAGGGGCTGAACCCCCGACAGTCTATCCTGCCGCAGTACCCGCTGGCATCGACCGCATCGCTGGAGGCCGAGGAACGGCGACCGGCATCGCACGCGAACGATTAGACAACGTTTTTGTATCCGGATATCCGCATATTCACATGTGATCACGTGAAGCGTCCGGCCTCCCTTCTCTCATCGATCGCCTCGTACTGCCCGTATACGATAGGGGCGAAGGCCATCTACCGCCGCCTCGCCGGCATCCCCGCCGATTCCGTCTGCGACGTTACGAACCGCGAGGCCTACCTGATGGGCAAAGTCAAGGTCGGGATGGGGATCATGCTCATCGGCATCTTCTGCCCGATCTTCTGGTTCTCCCTCTTCCTCGGCGTGCGGGGCGAGGACCTGATGTGGAACGCCATCCACTCGAGTCTCGTCGTCCTCTTCGGCGCCGCGTACCTGGCCTGGTACCGGTATGATCTCGAGGTGTATCGGAGAAAGCTGGCCGAATCGCCACGGTCGGCGCGGCGCAGGGATCAGAAGAGCGGCAACGCCGGGCACCGGTCATGATCCCCTCCGGTTATTCGGGCGCAGGGACAGCGTGAACTGATGGAGCAGTATACCACGCTCTTCAAGGCGCTCTCCGACGAGACGCGATTCCGCATGGTGATCCTTCTCTCGGACCTCGACCTCTGCGTCACTCAGATCCAGTTCGCCCTCGGCGTTCCGCAGTCCACCGTCTCGCGGCACCTGACTGTGCTCCGAAACGCGGGCCTGGTGACCGACCGCCGGGACGGTGCCTGGGTCTACTACACGCTCGCGCCGCCCAAGAACCCGGTCGAGGAGGCCCTCTTCGAGGTCTTCCGCGAGTGCCTCAGGACGGAGCAGTCGTTCATGGCCGATCTGGCAAAGAGCATGGTCTGCCTCGACGAGCCCCGCGCGACCATCGCGAAGCTGCTCCGCGCCGGGTGTGCGGCGAGAGCGCCGGGGCGGGACGAATAAAAAGAGGAGAGCAGCCGGCTCAACCTCGGGCCACGAGGACGGCAGATGCGCCGGCCTTCTTCACTTCCGTCGCGATCTGGGAGATCGAGACGGCTGCAGGGTCGTAGGTGACCTTCATCTGGTTCGTAATCGGGTTCAGGATGAAGGTCGCCATGCCCTTCAGCGCCCTGACCCGCTTCTCGATGATCGCGCCCTCGCAGGCGCACCCGAGGCCCTCGATCCGGAACGTCGCGGTCTCGAGGCCGGCCGGCGTGATCCCGTCGGCGGCGGTTACGGACACCTCCGGCGCGGACGTCCCCGGGGAGCAGCACGAGGAGGCACCTGCAGGCGCCCGGTCCTCCGCTGCAGACCCACAGCAGGATACTGCCGGGATCGTGGTCGACGGCCCGCAACAGCCGCCCGATACGGGCGCATCGTCGACGAGGATCGACGGCGGAAGCTGAAAGTCGACCGGTGGCTCCCCACAGGCGCAGCCGCCAGCTGCTGCAGGAGATGCGGATGGTGCGGCACAGCACCCTGCTGCGGCAGTGGCCGGAGCGGCAAATGGCGCGGGCGGGACCTCGGCGGGGGGAACCTCGACCGCGACCGGTGCGGGCTCGTTCCTGCTCTTCCAGCTGAGCAGCCGCAGGGCGTTCAGGATCACGAAGACCGCGGACCCCTCGTTCAGCAGAAGGCCTGAGACCAGGCCGAGATAGCCGAGCAGGGCCGCGACGACCATGAACGCGACGTTGATCAGCGAGACCGCGATGTTCTGTCGGATGACGGAGACTGTCCTATGCGAGAGCTCGCGCACGTATGCGAGCTTCGCGAGGTCGTCGGACATCAGCACCACGTCGCCGGCCTCGATCGCAATGTCCGTGCCGGCCGCGCCCATAGCGATGCCGACGTCCGCGACGGCCATGGCCGGCGCGTCGTTGATCCCGTCGCCGACCATGGCCACGGACCCGTACTGCTCCCTCAGCTGCCGGACCACGTCGACCTTGTCGGTCGGCAGGAGCTGCGCCCGATACTCGTCGACACCGACGCGGCGCGCAATGGCGCTGGCCGAGCGCTCGTTGTCCCCGGTCAGCATCACGGTCCGGACCCGGGCGCGCGAGAGCCGTTGCAGGGCCTCGACCGCGCCGGTCCGCACCTCGTCGGCGATCGCGATGAGACCGGCAAGCTGACCGCCGCGGCTGACCAGGACCACGGTCCACCCCTCGCCCTCGAGCCGTGCGACGGCTTCGTCAGCCCTGCTGGTGTCGATACCCTGCTCGAGCAGGGCGCGGGGGCTGCCGATCCGGCAGGCCCGGCCGTCGACTGTGGCCGCGACCCCGCGCCCGGCCGTCTCCTGGAACTCCGCCACGGACCGGTTCGAAAAGGTCCCGCTCTCACGGGCTTTCCGGACGATCGCGGCCGCGAGCGGGTGGCCGGAGTGCGACTCGATGCACCCGGCGAGGTCGAGGAGTTCCGTTTCGCTGAGGTCACCGAAGGTCACGACGTCCGTGACCGCGGGTCGGCCGATGGTCAGAGTCCCGGTCTTGTCGAACGCGATGACCTTCACCGTGTCGACGACCTCGAGGTACGAACCGCCCTTGAAGACCGTGCCGTTCTTGGCAGCGTTCGCCATCGCGCCCACGACCGCGACGGGGACCGAGAGGGCGAGACCGCAGGAGCACGAGACCACGAAGACGACGAGCCCCCGGTAGACGAACTCGTACCAGTCGGCGCCGAAGAAGAGCGGCGGGACGGTCGCGACCAGCACTCCCAACACGAACATGGCCGGCGTGTACCACTTCCCGAAGGAGTCCGAGAACCGCTGGTACGACGTCCTTTTTGCCTGCGCCTCCTCGACCGAGAGGATGATCCGCGAGAGCATGGTCTCGGACGCCGGCTTCGTGACCCGGACCTCGAGCGAACCGTTCTGGTTGATGGTCCCGGCGAAGACGTCCTCGCCGGGGCCGCGGTGCACGGGCACGGGTTCGCCCGTGACGGCGGCCTGGTCCACGTACGACGACCCCGCGGCGACTGTCCCATCGACGGGGACTCGCTCGCCGGGCCGGACGATGACGATCTCGCCGACGCGGATCGTCTCGACCGCACAGACGGTCTCACCCCCATTCCGGCGCACGAGCGCTTCTTTCGGGACCAGCGCCATGAGTGAGCGAAT
>JBDKUZ010000040.1:0-9780 GCA_039679395.1 Methanospirillum sp.
GTGGCCGCGGCCGGCGTGGTGCTGATCGGGCTGATCGGCTTTGTCATCTACGAACTGATGCTGGTGTTACCGAAGTGAACGGGGACGAGGCGCCCGAACTCCATTACTTCGCGGTCACGACCACCTCGAAGCAGGAGCGGACGGTCGCCGACAATATCCGGAAGGCGGTCGAGCAGTCCGATATCAAGGTCTACTCCGTGATCGCGCCGAAGGAGCTCCAGGGGTACGTGCTGATCGAGACGCCCGAGGAGTTCGCACGGATGGAGCAGCTGGTCGAGCGTGTCCCCCACGCCCGCGCCGTGGTCCACGGCGAGACCTCGTTCGCGGAGATCCAGCATTTCCTCGTCCCGAAGCCGGTTGTCGCGGGGATCAACGAGGGGACGATCGTCGAGCTGATCGCGGGCCCGTTCAAGGGCGAGAAGGCCGTGGTCAAGCGCGTCGACACCGGAAAGGAGGAGATCACGGTCGAGCTCTACGAGTCGCTGGTCCCGATCCCGATCACCGTCCGCGGCGACAACGTCCGCGTGATCGACAACGCCGAGCCCGAGGACTGACCTCGCCCGGGTCCGCCGCTGCCGCCGGCTCCCCCGGCGGCCTTCTGTTCTTCTTCTCCGCTTCGTTCCTTCGCAAGACTTATCGCGTCGGCCATGGATCTCTCGTTGTCCCAGCTGGAGCGACCGACCTCTCCGCGACGTCCCACCTCCGCCCCGCATGCCGATCCTCCTTTGGGGACAGCGTCTCTGATCGTCGTCCCCGGGCGGCGAGGGGAAGTCCATGCACCGTACTCCAGTCACTCCCGGGCGCTCCGGCGCCCCCCTGCCCATTGCGCTGCTGCTGGCGCTCGTCCTGCTCGCCGGCGGCGTGCAGGCCCTGACGATCCCGATGGACGACGCCGCGCTCGCGACGGGCGCGGACGAGATCGTTCGCGGGGAGATCGCGAACGTCTCGTGCCGGTGGAACGCGAATCATACACAGATCACGACCTCGGTCGACGTCAGGGTGAAGGCCCGGGCCAAGGGCACGGGACCGGAGACGTTGACGCTCACCGTCCCCGGCGGGACCGTGGACGGCGTCACCGAGTGGGTCGAGGACCAGCCGGTTCTCGCGCCGGGAGCGGAGGCCTTTGTCTTCGTGAGGCACGGCGCTGCGGGCTCGCGGGTCTACGGCGGCTCGGAGGGAGCCGTCCCGATCGAACGGGGCCGGGTCCGCGGCACCGGAACGGCCAAGGGCGCCGGGATCTCCGCGGACGCGTACGAGCGGTACATCGGCGCACTCGCCGCGGGCGGTGCGGCACCGGCGCCAGCCGCCGAACCCGCGCCCCGCGCGGCCGGCGGCACGACCCCGGTGATCGCGAGCGTCTCGCCCGCGAGCGGGTCCGCCGGCACCGGGACCGAGATCGTCATCACGGGCACGGGCTTCGGGAACCGGTCGTCCCGCGACTCGAACGCCGACGTCGGGTTCGTGTACCGATACGACGGGACCGCCGTCACCCCGATATGGGCCTCCGGGTTCCCCTTCTTCGACCGGAACGAGGACGACATCCTCTCCTGGTCCGACTCCGAGATCCGGGTCCGGGTCCCGAGCGGCTATACACCGGACCGCGCCCGCGAGTCGGCGAGCAGCGGTTTTGTCTGGGTCCTCACCGAGCAGAACGCGGCGAGCGCGAGCCGCCCGTTCGCGGTCACCTTCGGGTACGGGGAGGCGAAGTGGCAGAGGCGCGACACCGTCGACTACAGGGTCTACACCCGGACCCTGGGGAACGGCGCGATCGATGCCATCACGAACGCGGCCGCCACCTGGAACGCGGCCCTTCCCAACGGCAGTCTCCGTTTCGCGTACGGCGGCGAGTCGACCTGGATCGACCACGGCTGGGACAGCACGAACCTGATCTACCTCGGCTCCGCGTCCGACTTCGACAACCCGACCACGCTCGCCCTGACGTACCGGGTCATCCTGGGCGACGAAGTCCTCGACTGCGATACGGTCCTCAACCCCGCGTACACCTGGACCACCGGATACGCGAACAGCAGCAGCTGGAACCTCGAGATGGTCGTTGTCCACGAGCTCGGCCACTGGCTGACCCTCAGCGACCTCTACGGCTTCGTGCCGGGATACCCGTCGGACACGGGAAAGGTGATGTTCGGCTATGCCGGCGACGCCTTCGGCAACAGGAACCGCCGGACCCTCGGTCCCGAGGATGTCGCGGGGATCCGCTGGATCTACGGGGACGGCTCGTCCCTGCCGACCCCGACGCCGACCGCGACGCCGGGCCCGTACCCCGGCCCGCACCCGGTGCCGGGGCGGGTCCAGGCCGAGGACTACGACAGCGGCGGCGAGGGCGTCGCGTACCACGACACCGAGCCCGCAAACCTCGGCGGCGCGTACCGGACGACCGAGGGCGTCGATGTCGAGACGGGCGGCGGGATCACCGACGTGGGCTGGGTCCGGAGCGGTGAATGGCTCTCGTACACGGTGAACGCGACCGCGCCGCAGTCCGTCGTGCTCCGTCTCCGCGCGTCGAACCCCGACGCTGCCAAGCAGGTCCGGATCTCGGCGAACGGCGCGGTGGTCGGGTCCGTCACGCTCCCGCCGACGGGCTCGTTCGCGACCTATACCACCGCCGACTCGACGCCCCTCTGGCTCCCGACGGGCGCGACGACGATCCGTCTCTCCTTCGACGGCGTCGACCGGGCCAACCTGGACTGGCTCGAACTCGCGCCGGCCGTGCTGCCGAGCACCACCATCACGCACGGCCCCACGCCCACGCCCACGATTCCGCCGACAACGCCGCCAACGACGACACCGCCGACGCCGACTCCCACGCCCGCGCTCGTCATCTCGGCGCCGGGTCGGTACGCGCTCGACCGCGATCTCTCCGCCGACTGGAACGGCGTCCTGATCACCAGCTCCGACGTCGTCCTCGACGGCATGGGCCACGCCGTGGAGGGGCCCGGGTTCCTCATGGCCTACATGCAGGGCGCGGAGGCCGGGCGAGGGGTCGCCGTCCAGGGCGACGTGCGCTTTCCCCCCATCACGAACGTCATGGTCCTGAACCTCTCCGTCCGCCACTGGAACAACGGCATCCACATCGAGCACGCCGAGAACGTTACGGTCGGGGGGATCGTCGGCGAGGAGAACGGGATCGGGCTCCATGACTCCTACTCGCAGTCGGCCGTGATCCGGGACTCGGTCTTCCGGGAGAGCGGCTTTCCGGGCGAGCAGAACGGGGTCGGGATCGACCTCTACTTCGCCGGCGGCGCCGTGATCGAGCGGTGCTCGGTGAGGGGAAACGAGATCGGGATCAGCACGAGCGACTGGTTCGAGGGCGCGCCGAACACGATCGCCGACTGCGACGCCTCGTCCAACGCCCGGGAGGGGATCGCCATCGGTGACGGCGGGGGCACGACCGTCCGGAACTGCACGGTCCAGGGGAACGGAGAGTCCGGGATCCAGACCTCCGAGTCCCCTGTCAGGGTCCTCGGGAACCGGCTCGAGGGGAACGGCGACGCCGGCGTTTCCCTGTGGAGCCGCACGAACACGGTGGCCGGGAATCGGATCGCCGGAAACGCGGCGGGGATCGTCGCGCAGTTCGGGTCGTCCGGGGAGGTCTGGAACAACGTGCTGAACAACACCGTCAACGCGGACCTCGGCGGCAACGCGAGCGACTACCGGCTGAACGCGACGAGGTCGGCCGGCCCGAACATCGTGGGCGGCCTGTCCATCGGCGGCAACTTCTGGGCGAACCCTGACGGCACCGGCTTCTCCGAGACGCACGCCGACGCCGACGGCGACGGGTTCTGCGACGAGCCGTTCGTGACGGATCAGGGCGGCGTCGACTACCTGCCGCTCGCGGTGCCGTCGGGCGTGGCGATCCCCGGCGGCGCCGGCCGCCCGACGGACACGAACGGCGACGGCCTGTACGACGACGTGAACGGGAACGGGAGAAGGGACTTCGCGGACGTTGTGCTATACTTCAACCAGCTGAGCTGGATCGCCGCGAACGAGCCGATGGCGTTCTTCGACTACAACGCGAACGGCCGGATCGACTTTTCCGACGTCGTCTGGCTCTTCAACCACCTCTGAAGGATCTGCCCCTTTTTCCGTACGGGCCGTCTCGGTGGCGGGGGCAGGGACCTCACTCGGTAAATACTTTTAAGGCGGATCAGCTAGAGTGTCCATTCCACCCGTTCCCGCATCCGCGGCGCCGTCGCCGCCCGCGGTACCGGAGGCGGTGCACGCCGCGGCACCGCGCCAGCCCGCAGCGCGGACCGGCTGGGCCTACAAATGGATTGCGCTGCTGATCACCTCGCTCGGGACCCTCGGCGGCGTCCTGAACGGGTCCACGCTGATCATCGCCCTGCCGACGATCATGATCGCGCTCAACACGACCCTCGTCGGCGTGATGATCCCGCTCGTGGTCTATCTCCTCGTCACGACGATCACGGCACCGGCCTGGGGCCGGATCGCGGACCTCTACGGCCGCAAACGCCTCTACCTCGCGGGCCTCGTCCTGTTCACCCTCGGGTCGCTCCTCTGCGGATTCTCGCTCGATATCGTGCAGCTCACGGGCTTCCGGATCCTCCAGGCCCTCGGCGGCTCCATCCTGATCGCGAACTCGACGATCATCATCACCGACGCCTTCCCGCGCGGGGAGCTCGGGCGCGCGAACGGCCTGCTCTCCATGATCATGGCCGCGGCCTTCGTGGTCGGTCCGATCCTGGGCGGCGTCCTGACGCTCGTCGACTGGCGCCTGAACTTCTTCTTCAACCTCCCGATCGGCCTTCTCGCCCTCTACCTCGGCGCCCGCCACCTCCGCGAACCGGCCCTGCCCAAACTCCACGGAGGATTCGATTTCACGGGCATGGGCCTCTTCACGATCGCCGTGCTCAGCCTCATCGTCTACGTCGGCGTCGGGTTCATCCCCGGGCTTCTCTCGCCCGAGATGCTCGCGGTCCTCGCGCTCTTCCTCGCGAGCCTCGTCCTCTTCGTCCGCCGCGAGACCCGGATCGCGAACCCCCTCATCGACCTCTCGCTCTTCAGGATCAGGATCGTCGCGTTCGGCCAGCTCTCGGCATTCCTGAACGCCATCGCCCGGGGGGCCGTGATGGTGCTCCTGATCCTCTACTTCCAGGGCGTCCGCGGCCTCGACCCGCTCACCTCGAGCATCCTGATCGCACCCCTCGCGATCGGTCTCGTGATCATGGGGCCCATCGGCGGCATCCTCTCCGACCGGTACGGCTCCCGCGCGATCAGCACGATCGGGCTCGTCCTCTCGCTTGTCGGGCTCGCCGGCCTCGCCCTGATCCGGTACGACACGCCCTACCCCTGGATCGCCCTCCCGCTCTTCGTCAACGGGATCGGTTCGGGCCTCTTCCAGTCGCCGAACACGAGCGCGGTCATGGCCGCCGTCCCGCTCGAGCGGCGTGGCATCACCTCGTCCGTCCGGGCCCTGCTCAACAACCTCGGGATGGTGATCTCGATGGCGATCGCGACCCCGGTCCTGCTCGGCTCGGTCCCGATGGACGAGATGATGGAGATGTTCGTGATCGGCGGCACGAGCATGCCGGTCGAGGTGCAGCAGGCCATGACCGGTGGGATTGCCCTCGCCTTCGTCGTCTCCGCGTTCCTCACCCTCCCCGCCGTCGTCGCCTCCGCTCTCCGGGGGACCGAGAACCGTGCGCTCGACGCCGAGCGGGACGGGGGCGTCGGGGCCTGATTCCGGCGCGGCCGGATCGATACCCTCTTTTCGGCGCGCGGCAAGGTTCGTATATGGTCGGAGAGGCGGACGGGGAAGTACCCGAAGTGATCACGTACTCGCTCCGGAGCGGGGCTCCCGATTCGGCTGCGTATTACCGTGACGCGGCCCGGTTCGCGGACGAGGTCGTGGCGGCGGGGGCGCCCCTCCTCCCGGTCGTCGCCGAGTTCGCCCGTTCGGTCGCGGAGAACGGGAAAGCGTCCGTGCGGTCGGACGAGGAGTACCTGCTCGAACTCCTGATGCTCGGCGTCCACTGGCGGGCGTACGGCGACGACGCCCACGACCTCGCCTGCACGCCGCGGTGCGTCCTCGCCTCCCTCGCCGAGATCCGCCGCGCGAGCCCGTTCCTGAAGCCCGCCGCCGATCGACTGCGCGGCATCCTCTCGACCATCTACCTCGTGCCGAAAGGCCGCGACTGGCACCCGCTCCCGACGCTCGATCACCTCGATCGGCTGCTCGGCTGGCTCAGGGCCGCCGGCGACTATCGCGAGGAGGTCGAGCGGCTCTCGGCGTGGCGCGACTATCTCCACTCCCTCTCCGAGGACGAGGCCGTGGCCGTGCTCGCCGCGGCAATCGTGTTCGCCGAATGGTTCGAGGCGGCGAGCATCGCCGCGCTCGGCGTGTATACGGCGGGGGTGGACCGGTTCCTCGCCGAGGAGCACCCGTCGTACGCCTGGCGCGAGGACGTGGTCTTCGCGGCCCGGCCGCGGGTCGAATACCACCTGAACATGGTCGGGGCCGAGCTGATGAACCGGGCGCAGCGCGCCGCGTTCCTCGAGGCCCCGCGAAAGGCCGTGATCGTGCCGGCGTGCCTCCGGTACCACCCGCGGCCGCGCTGCAAAGCCGTGGCGGGACCGCTCGCCTGCGAGTGCCGCGGATGCGAGCCCCGCTGCCGCGTGCGGCAGCTGACACGGCTCGGCGCCGAGCACGGGTTCGACGTCCTCCTCGTACCGCACGAGTCGGCCGTCTTCGCGGGCGAGGCCGGCCGCCAGCTCCTCGGCGACGGCGCGGGGATCGTCGGCATCACCTGCGTGCCGAACCTGCTCGCCGGCGGATGGAAAGCCCTCCGCCTCGGGCTGCCGCCGCAGTGCGTCCTGCTCGATCACTGCGGCTGCCGGAAGCACTGGCACGACGAGGGGATCGTGACCGGGATCGACGAGGCCGAGTTCCGGCGCGTCCTCGACCTCGGAGAGCCGGCCGGCGGTGCGGCGCCGATCGGTTGAAGTGCCGCGGCGGCGACCTCATTGTCATGCTTCCGGCGAATGCCGGCGGGTCCGCCCTGCCCCGTCTGGCACTCCTGGTCCTGGCGTCCCTCATCGCGGTCGGCCTCGCCGGGACGGTCACGGCCGCCGACCCGCGCAACCTCTCGCTCGCCGCCACGTACCTCGAACAGGTCCGCGACGACCCGGCCCAGCTCTACGCCTTCTTCCACGCGATGCCGAAGGGGGGCGACCTGCACGCCCACCTCTCGGGCACGGTCGCGACCGAGGATCTGATCGCGATCGGGGCCGGGCACGGCGTCTGGGTCGACCCGGCCACCGGCGTCGCGTCCGCGAACCGGACGTCCCCGGCCCAGGTCCCGGTCGCGGACGCCCTCGCGAACCAGACGCTCTACGCCTCCCTCGTCCGGGCGTGGTCGATGGCGGGATACGACCCGGCGGCCGGGCCCGGGACGGACCGGTTCTTCGGGGTCTTCGGCCGGATCGGCGCGGTCAGCCAGTTCACCCCGGACCTCATCCGCGCGGTCCGGAACGAAACGGCCGGCACCGGGTGCGACTACATCGAGCTCCAGTGGAAGGACAAGAAGTACCAGGGCCGGGTCTCGGCTCTCGCGGCCGGGCTGAACGCGAACGCGACCGATCTCGCCGGCCTCCACCGCGCCCTGATTGCCGCCGGGCTCAACGGGACCGTGGACGCCATCGTCGCGGACACGGAGGAGATCATGACCGCGGCCGGCGGCGCCGACAACGGCAATCTCTCGGTCCGCCTCATCTGGGAGGCGAACCGGAATGTCGCGCCCGCAGACACCTTCGCCCAGCTGGCCGTCGGCTTCGAGGTCGCCCGCCGGTCGCCGTACGTGGTCGGCGTGAACCTCGTCTCCCCCGAGGGCGACTACGCCTCGCGGGAGTACTATTCTCTCCACATGGCGATGCTCTCGTACCTTCACGCGCTCTACCCGGATGTCCCGATCGCGCTCCACGCGGGCGAGTACGCGCCCGGACTCGTGCCCTACCCCGACCTGCGATACCACGTCCGGAGCGCGGTGGCGGACGGCCACGCCTCCCGGATCGGGCACGGGACCGACATCCTGTACGAGGACGACCCGTACGGCACGATGGCACGAATGCGGGACGAGAGGGTCCCGGTCGAGCTCCTGCTGACCAGCAACGCCCAGACCCTCGGCGTCGAGGGCCTCCGCCATCCCGCGCCCGTGTACCTCGCGGCCGGCGTGCCGATCGTCCTCTCGACCGACGACGGCGGGATCGAACGCACCGACCTCGCGCAGGAGTATACGCGCCTCGCCGCGGAGTATCCGTCGTTCGATTACCGTGCCCTGCGGACCATCGCTCGGAACAGCCTCGAGTTCAGCTTCCTCGACGGCGAGAGCCTCTACCTCGACGGCGACTACGAGCGGATCAACCCTGCTCTCCGCGGGGAGACGCCGGGCGGCGCCGTCGGCTCCGCCGCGGCCCGGGCCTTCCTCGCCGGGAACCCCCGGGCCGCTGCCGAGTGGCGGCTCGAAGGCGAGCTCGACCGGTTCGAGGCCGAGATCGCCGCCCGGAGCCACGCGCTCGACATCACGACCCCCTCCGATCCCTTCGGATCCCTCGTCGCCTTCTTTGCTCACGCCCTCGGATGACAACGGCGCGCGGAAAGGGACCTCCGTGGTGTGGACCGCGCACCGGACCCCCCTTCGCCGCGACATCCCCACTCTATTGATACCTTTT
This sequence comes from Methanospirillum sp., assembly GCA_039679395.1. Classification (GTDB taxonomy): domain Archaea; phylum Halobacteriota; class Methanomicrobia; order Methanomicrobiales; family Methanospirillaceae; genus UBA288. The sequence continues at coordinate 8,704 of JBDKUZ010000040.1, forward strand.
TATCCTCTCCTCGACCACCGTACTCAACCCAGGCCGGTCCCGTACGGGACGGCATGGTGACACCCCATGGCAGAACAGGTCGAGGTACTGGTACCCGGCGGGAAGGCGACAGCCGGCCCGCCGATCGGTCCCGCGCTCGGCCCCCTCGGAATCAACGTCAAGCAGATCGTCGACGACATCAACAAGCAGACCGCGGACTTCAACGGCATGCAGGTGCCGGTGACGATCACGGTCGACGACAAGAAGAACGTCACGATCTCGATCGGGATTCCACCGACGACGGCCCTCGTCAAGAAAGAGGCCGGCGTCGAGAAGGGGTCGGCGGAGCCGAACACCAACTTTGTTGGTAATCTGCCGATGGAGGCTGCCGTCAGAATCGCCCGCATGAAGCTCAACGACATGCTGTCGTACGAGCTCAAGACCGCGGTCAAGGAAGTCGTCGGGACATGCGTCTCGGTCGGCGTGACCGTGGAAGGCCGGAGACCCAAAGAGGTCCTGGCCGCCATCGATGCGGGAGACTACGACGGCGTGCTCTCCGCGTAATCTGGCAGCCCATAGAAGATCGCAAGGTCGAAAGACTATGGAGCGAGAATGGTAGAGAGAAAAAAGATCCTGGAAGCCGTCAGAACGGCAATCGAGAGCGCGCCAGAGCGCAAGTTCTCTGAGTCCGTGGACCTCACGGTCAACCTCAAGAATATCGACATGGCGCAGCCGAAGAACCGTATTGACGAGACGATCCTCCTCCCGCAGGGGACGGGGACTCCCATCGGGATCGTAGTGCTCGGCAAGGGCGAGATCACGACGCAGGCGAAAGAGGCCGGCGTCGACCTGATCATCGGCCCCGAGGAGATCGAGCGGCTCGGCGGGGAACCCCGCGAGGCCCGCAAGATGGCGAACCAGTACAGGTTCTTCCTCGCCGAGACTGCGGTGATGCCGCTCGTCGGGCGCTACCTCGGCGTGAGGCTCGGTCCGCGCGGCAAGATGCCGCTGCCGATCGCACAGGGAATGGACATCCGTCCGATCGTCGAACGTCTGCGCGGTTCGGTCAAGATCCGCACGAAGGACAAGAAGGTCTTC
>JBDKUZ010000041.1:0-51891 GCA_039679395.1 Methanospirillum sp.
TCCTCCTCACGGCCTCGCACGCCAGAATCCCGGAGCAGCGCTTCTCCGGCATCTCGATCCCGACGGCCGTACTCGCGCGCCACTCCCTTCTCGGGACCGTTGCCGGGCTCCTCGTCGGCTGGCTCCCCGGGCTCTCGAACGCGACCGCGAACGGCCTGCTCGACGCCGCGGTCGGATACGACCGCGACCGCCGCGGTTTCATCGTCGCGACCTCGGCCGCGAACACGGCGAACTCCTTCATCGGCCTTGCCGCGTTCTTCGCGCTCGGCCGGACCCGGAACGGCGTGCTCGCGGCGATGGCCGGCCTGAACCTGCCTTCCATGCCCGAGCTGATGGCCGTCGGCTTGGCCGCCGCCATCGCGGGGTTCCTGCTGACGGTCCGGCTCGCATCCTCGGCGCGGTACCTCGCCCGCGTTGACGGCCGCGTCCTGAGCCTCGCGGTTGTCGGTCTCCTCGTCCTCCTCTCGGCCGTGCTCGCCGGCCCGTTCGGCCTCCTCGTACTCGTGCTCGCGACCGCGGTCGGGCTCGTTCCACCGCTCGCGAACGTCCGCCGCGTCCACGCGATGGGCGCGATCATGCTCCCGGTCATGGCCTGGTCCTTCGGCTTTCCCGGGTTCTAGGCGGTGCCTTTTTTGCTCCGTGGCCCCCGATCCGTACGCGTGACCCGGCGGTACTGGTGGGGCGAGATCGACGACGACGGCGTCTGTACGCCCGCTCCGGCCGACGACGGAGCCGCGCTCGAGCGGCTCGCCGCGCTCGAGACCCCCGTGGACCGCTGGGTTCCGGCACGCTGGGAGGACGCGGTCGCATGCGGCGCGGTCGCGGATCGCCCCGTGTACCTCGCCCGCCTCCACCGCTTGGCGTCGCGGCTTGCGGCCGCCCGGGTGGCCGAGGCCTTTCGCAGCCCCGACATCGAGCTCGCGCAGATGGTCCGGGCGCTCGACGGGCTTGACGAGGCGATCAACCTCCTGACCGAACGGGCCGTCGAGTGGTACTCGACCCAGGACCCGGGCTTCACGCGGAAGTTCTCGACCCTACCCTCCCGCAAGCTGGTCCCACTCCTCGCGGCGCGGGCGAAGGGGCCGCTCCGGCCGCTTCTCGCCGAGATCCAGGGCCTCGCCGAGGCCCGGGCCGCGCTCGCGCGCGAGGTCACTCGCGCCGCCGACCGGGTGATGCCGAACTCGTCCGCGCTCGTGGGAGGCCTGGTTGCGGCCCGGCTGCTCGCGGCCGCCGGCTCGCTCGACGCGCTGGCGCGGCTGCCCGGCTCCGGCCTCCAGGTGCTCGGGGCGCGGACGGCCCTCTTCTCGCACATCCGCTCGGGGACACCGCCGCCGAAACACGGCCTGATCTTCCAGCACCGCCGGGTCCACGGCGCGCCGATGGCCGTGCGGGGCCGCGTCGCCCGCGCCCTCGCCGCGCGGCTCGCCATCGCCGCCCGGATCGATCGGTACCGCGGCGAGGCGGACCCCTCGTTCATCGAGGTCGCGAACGCCCGGATCGACGGGGTGCTCCCGTGATCTGGCGGGACGGCACGCTCGTCTCCCCCGGCCAGGGCGGGGTCTACGGCGAACGGATACGAGGCGGCTACCGCGTCTGGGACCCGCGCCGGTCCAAGCTCGCGGCCCTTGCGCACCTCGACCCGGCGTTCGACCTCGAGGCCGGCCTCCGGGTTCTCTACCTCGGGGCTGCGAACGGCACGACCGTCTCCCACGTCGCCGACTACGCCGAGGTCGTGTACGCGGTCGAGTTCGCGCCGCGGCCGATGCAGGATCTGCTCGCCGTCGCGCGCAGGCGGCCAAACATCATCCCGATTCTCGCGGACGCGAACCGGCCCGAACAGTACGCGCACCTGCTCGAGCCGGTCGAGCTGCTCGTTCAGGACGTGGCCCAGCCCCACCAGGCCGCGATAGCGGTCCGGAACCGCCCGTTCCTCGCGCTCGGCGGCCGGCTGGTCCTGATGCTCAAGGTCCGATCGATCGACCAGGGCCGGTCGCTCGACGAGATCGGGGCCGAGGCCATGGCCGCGCTCGAGGCCGGGGGGTACGCGGTCGAGTCGTCGCGGCCCCTGCTCCCGTACCACCGCGACCACCTCGCTATCCTCGCGACGAGGAGGAACTGACCGTGCCGCGCGGCGCGCCGTGCACGCTCCTCCTCGTCGCGGTGCTGTTTGCGATCCTTCTCTTCGTCGCGCCTCTCCTCTTCCTCGGGATCGTCGGCGGGGCCTTCTCGCGCCTCGGCTTCTCGTCGCTCCAGATCCTGCTGCTGCTTGGGATCACGCTCGTCGGATCGTTCGTGAATATCCCCGTCGCCCGGATCAGGTCTGAGCTCCCGTACGGCGAGGTGGTGCAACTGCCGCGCGGGTTCCTGGTCGGGCGACTCTACCGGATCCCCTCGTTCGTGACCGAGACCACGATCGCCGTGAACCTCGGCGGAGCGGTGGTCCCGTCCCTCGTCTCGTTCGTCCTCGTGGTCGCGGCGGTCGGGATGGGCGGAGCGGGCATCCTCGTCCCGATCGGGCTCGGCGTCCTCGGCGTGGCCCTGGTCACGCGGCTCGTGGCCCGACCCGTGCCCGGCCTCGGCATTACCACGCCGTTCTTCGTTCCGCCGATCGGCGCCGCGATCGCTGGGACGCTCCTCGCGTTCGGCATCCCCTGGGCCGGTCCGGTCATCGGGTACGTGAGCGGCACCCTCGGGACCCTCATCGGCGCCGACCTCCTGCTGTGGCGGGAGTTCCCGCGCCTCGGGGCCCGCGTCGTCTCCATCGGCGGCGCCGGGACCTTCGACGGGATCTTTCTGGCGGGCATAATCGCGGCCCTGCTGGCCTGACCGCCCCCAGCTTCATCCCGGATCAGCGCACACGGTGGTCCGATGTCTCGCCCGTACCGGATCGCCGGGGCGGTCAAGGTCCGCGACCCGGCGTCGTTCGAAGCGCTCGCGGCGCTGGCGCAGTCAGGCCGGCTCGACGGGGTCCAGGCGTACGTGAAGGGTCCGCTCACCGGAACGGACAGAGCGACGATCGCGGCCCACGCTTCCCTGCCGGTCGAGTTCGTCGTCCATGCCCCGCATCACGAGGACGGGGTCAACCCGGCGGAGCCGACCGCACCGGGCGATCTCTCTCCGGCCGAGGGGAGAGCCCGGCTCGAGGCCGGCATGACCGCGGCGCTCGAGGTCGCCGACCTGCTCGACGCGGGCACGGTCGTCTTCCACGCGGGCTGCGTCGTCAGGCACGACGTCGACGAGGCGCTCGTCGCGATGGCCGCGTTCCTCGACGACTGGCCCGACCCGCGCCTCGTTCTCGAGAACATGCCCGCCGTTCACCGCGACCTCTCCTTTGTCGGGACGTCGGCTTCAGAGCTCGCGGCGCTGGGTCTCGGCCGGGTCCGGGGGTACTGCCTGGACCTCGCCCACCTCTACGTCGCGTCGAACTTCCGCGGGTGGGACTACGGTGCCGCGCTCGCGGCGTTCGAGCCCCTGCCGGTCGTCTACCACCACCTCTCGAACTCGCCGGCCGGCTCGATCCGCGACCGGCATCTGCCCCTGGACTCACCCGACGGCGGCGTGCCGTTCGAGGATGTGATCGCCTGGATCGCTGCCCACCCGGCCACCACGACCTGCCTCGAGTACAAGACCGCCGGCGGCGGCATCTACGACGCCCAGCTCGCCATCTTCGACGAACTCTACCGGCGGTATGCGCCTGTGTGAGTCCTGGTAAGGTCGAAAGGCGTATCCTTTCACCCGGTCAAGCTGTGAGGCATGGACCTTGTCCCCCTGATCGGCTACGTCGCTGGCGCATTCACGACGGTCGCGTTCCTGCCGCAGCTGGTGCGGGCGCTGCGGACGAAGTCCACGGGCGACCTCTCGTTCCCGATGCTCGCGCTGATGGCCTCGGGTGTCTCGCTCTGGAGTTTCTACGGGTACCTGGTCGGCGCGCTCCCGATCGTGGTCCCGAACGCGATCATGTGCGCCCTAGTCGTGGCGCTGATGGTCGTCCGCCTCCGGTACGACTAGATCCGCCGCCGCGCGGCCTCGAGCGCCTCCGTCACGGTCTCGGCCTTCGGCTTCAGGATCACGACCGGGATATCGACGATCCGCTCGACGATGGAGGCGAGAACGGGCGCGCAGATGATCGCGGCCGCTCCCTCCTTCTCCGCCCGGACGGCCGCGACGATGCACTCCTCGAGCGAGTTCGCAGGGTAGCCCCGGACAGGGTACGGGCGCCCGCGGACCTCGACGTTCAGCCCGGCGACCTCGTCGAGCAGGAACCGCGCCGCGATCACCGCGACGGACCGCCCCTGTCGCGGCTCGAGCGCCTCGGCGATCCGGCGTACGGTGGAGAGGCGGGGATCGCGCTCTCCGGAGGAGCACTTGTACAGGGTCGGCAGCGGGATCCCGGTGCGATTCGAGAGCTCACGGATGGTCATATCGCGGCGTGCGAGCTCCTCCGCGAGCGCGTTCTGGAAGGTTGTCTCGATGACGCGCCGCAGGAACATGATGGTATGGTGTGGGACCCAAAGCGTATTTTCTCTTTCCGAGGACGGTGACCGTCCCATGGCCAATACTGATAATACCGGTTCACGCCGATATCGGTAACCATCCAAGGTGATGCATCATCGCGCTCGCTAACTTCTTCAGGCCGAACGTCCGGCGGCTTGCAGCCGATAAGAACGTCCCGGCGCTTCTGCGCCTGCTCGGCCACAGTAATGCCAAGGTCCGCACCGAGGCGAGAAAGGCCCTCATCGTCCTCGCATCGGCCGACCCGGACCCCTTCGTCACGCTTCTCCAGGCGAAGGATCCCGAGATCCGGCGACGTTCGGCCGAGGTGCTCGATGCCGTTCCCGGATCGGACCGGTCGCAGCTGGCCTCAGCCCGTGGAGACGAAGGTGGTCTCTCCCCGGCCACGGCCGATCTGCCGGCACGGAGCGGGGGGAAGACGTTGCCCGAGCTGCTCGATGCCCTCGCCTCCGGGCAGGACCAGATCCGGAACGACGCCGTACTCGCGCTCATCGAAATGGGGGGAACCGCCTGGCCAGCGCTCATCCCCCTGCTCGCCGACCCGTCGCCCCGGGTTCGGGTCGGCGCCGCCCGGGTGCTCGAGGGGACGAACTGGCTCCCCTCAAGCCCGCGAGAGGCCTTCGCACTCCGCACGGCGCTCGGGGACTGGGACGCGGTCGCCGCCATGGGTGCCGCTGCCATCCCGTTCCTGGTCGAGGCCGCTCGCGATCCGCACCCGGGCGTACGCGAAGAGACAGCCCGGGCCCTCGGGAGATCAAGGGACACCGCTGCGGTCCGCCCGCTCGCCGATCTGCTGGCCCGCGATCCCGAAGAGGAGGTCCGGGAGGTCGCGGCCGGCGCGCTCGGCGTGCTGGCCGACCCCGGCGCGATCCCGGCCCTCAGAACCGCTCTCGGCGATCGGTCCCACACGGTGCGCCTCGCCGCCGCCACCTCGCTCGGCGACCTCGGCTGGAAGCCCGCAAGCGACGACGAGACGATCGCGGTCCTCGCCGCGACCGCGCAGTGGGGCGCTCTCCGCCGGTTCGGCCTTGCTGCAACGCCACGGCTCATCCGCGCCCTCGGCGACGATTACTACGGGATCCGGCGCGGCGCGGGCGACGCCCTTCTCGCCCTCGGCGTCGCCGCCCGGCCGGCCCTCGAACGGGCCCGCACCGATCCCGACCCCGCCATCCGCGAGGAGGCGGCGGCGCTCCTGGCGCGTATGGACCCCGCGCCGCGCGGCGAAGAGAAGCCCACCGAGCCGGAATCTGAGACTGTTGCCGGAGCGGAACCCGAACCTGAAGCCGAAGGAGAACCCGTGGCCCAAGTCGAGCCCGTGGCCGAGGCCGAGCCTGAATCTGCTGTCGAAGCCGAGCGTGCAGCAGAAACCGAACCCGAGGCTGAACTGGAACCCGAACCGGTGGCGGCCCTTGTCGCCCCGGTTGAGCCTGCTCCGCTCTCGCTCGCGGACCTCGCCGGCCTGCTCTATGCCGGGGACGCCGCTGAACGTTTGGCCGCCGCCGCCGCTCTCGCGTCCATGCCCCCGGAGCGGGCCGTGCCCGCGCTCGCGGGTGCGCTCCTCGACCCCGACCCGGCGCTCCGCGAGGCGGCCGTCGTCTCCCTCGGCGCCCTCGCCGCGCCGGGCGCGATAGCGCTCCTCGTCGATCGCCTCGCCGACCCCGACGAGGGCGTGCGCGGGGCGGCGGTCCAAGCCCTTGTAAAAGCCGGTCCAGCGGCCGTCCCGTCGCTCGTGGCGGCGCTGGCGCGGCCCGAGCGGGACGTGCGCACGGGTGCCGCCGGCCTCCTCGTTCGCGCTGGCCAGGCCGTTTCGTCCGATCACCCGCTCGAGCTCACGCTCGGTCTCGAGGATTGGCGCGGCCTTGCCCGGTTCGGCACGGACGCACTCGAGCCGCTCGCGGCGCTTCTCGCCTATCCGGATCCGGACCTCCGGCTCGGGGCCGTGATTGCACTGGGCGGGATCGAGGGGGATCGCGCGGCCGACCTGATCCGGCAGGCATACGCGGACCCGTCCCCAGCCGTGCGGAACCGTGCAGCACTGCTGCTGCACCTGCGGCGGACAGGAGAGGCGACGAGCTGACGATCAGACGTTCGCGCTCGACGGCTCGACCGTGCCGCCTTCCTGGTCGAGCCGGGCCAGATCCTGAACGAGGCCGATCAGCTGCCGGCCAAGCGAGGTCTCGTGGTAGACGATCCAGTTCGCCTGCCGCTCGCCCCGGATCAGGCCCGACGACTGCAGCACCGAGAGATGGTACGAGAGCTTCGAGTCGGGCACGTGCAGTACGTCCTTGATCACGCAGACACAGAGGGGCTGCGTTGCGAGCAGATGAAGTATCGAGAGTCGGATCGGATCCGAGAGCGTATGAAATCGACGGCTTTCGGCGCGGAGCCGCTCCGCGTCGGGCAGCTGTCGGGCGAGCGCCTCGACACCGCCCTGCTCCTCGATTGACTGCCTCACCTCGTCTGGTACGGCCACGCTATTTTCACCTCTCCTGCACCTGGATGGCGCACGCGTCCATATCCCCGATGATCATATATAGTTGCCGGAGGAGTCGTACGATTCGTCAGAGAACGGAGCGGAGGGGATCTCTGCAGACACGCGGATCCTGCAACCGGGAGAAGGGCTTCGAGACGATCGAGCCCGACCTTTGTGCCGCGCCTCTAATAATCTTCGGGCGCCCACACTCCGATGCATGGAGACCACCCGTCCCGCGGCCGAGCCGGTACTCCCCACCCCCGGTCTGCCAGGGGCCCGGCACGAGGCGATCGCCTGCGGTTGCCGGACCATCGACCGGTACGAAGCCGAGTTCTGGACGGCGCGGCAACGGCAGGCACACTCCCTCCACGAGGTCTCCTACCGCGCCTGCTTCAAGCCCCAGCTCCCCCGGTTCTTCATCGAGCACCTGACGGTGCCGGGGGACCGGGTCTACGATCCCTTCTCCGGGCGCGGCACGACCGCGCTCGAGGCGGCCCTGCTCGATCGCAGGGTCGCGGCGAACGACGTCAACCCGCTCTCGGCCCTGCTCGCCGCCCCGCGCCTCGCTCCGCCGGAGAGCCCGGAGGCGGTCGCCGCCCGTCTTGCGGAGTACGCCTTCGACCGGTCCGCCCGGGCCGACCTCGCCCGCTCTATGGTCTACCACCCGACGACCGCGGCCGCGCTCGTCTCGCTCCGGCGCGCCCTTCTCGCCAGGAACGCCGCGGGCGTCGACGATGAGCTCGACCGGTGGATCCGGATGGTCGCGACCAACCGCCTTACGGGCCACTCACCCGGGTTCTTCTCGGTCTACACTCTGCCTCCGAACCAGGCGGCCTCGCCCGCGAGCCAGCAACGGATCAATCTGCGTCGCGCTCAGACACCGCCCGAACGGGACGTGGGCGAGCTCGTTGTCCGCAAGACACGCCGGCTCCTCCGCGGCCTCGATAACGAGATGCGGACTCGCCTCGAGCGCCGCCGGCAGGATGCAACGTTCCTGACCGGGGATGCGCGGGGAACCCCGGCGATCGCTTCGGGCTCGGTCCGGCTGACCGTGACCTCGCCGCCGTTCCTCGACCAGGTCGCGTATGCGAAGGACAACTGGCTCCGCTGCTGGTTCAACGGTCTCGACCCCGACCGCGTCGGCGCCGGGATCACGATGGCCCGGACCGTGCCGGCCTGGGAGGGGGTGATGGCGGACGTCTTCGCCGAGCTCTATCGGATCACGGCCTCCGGCGGTCACGTCGCGTTCGAGGTCGGCGAAGTGCGGCGGGGAACGGTTCCGCTTGACGAGCACGTGGTCCCGCTCGGCGAGGAGGCCGGCTTTGCCTGCCGGGCGATCTATATCAACTGCTCGCGCTTCACCAAGACCTCGCACATCTGGGGCGTCAAGAACCACGCAGGCGGCACGAACACCAACCGGATAGTGCTCTTTCGGAAGGAGTGACCATGGACGACGTCTGCGCGATCGACCTCGGCGGAACCCGGACGCGCGTTGCGCTCGTCGGCCCCGACGGCTCCATCCTCGCTCGCGAGGTCTTCTCCACACCGTCAGGCGGCTCCTCGCCAGCAGCCGTGACCGATGCGATCGAGGCGGCGCTCCACCGGATCTCGGACGGAGCGCCGCGCGCGATCGGCATCTCGGCCGCCGGGCCACTCGACCTCGCGGCCGGGGCCATCGTCTCTCCTCCGAACCTGCCATACGACCGGATCGAACTGGTGAAACCGCTCGAGGCCGCGTTCGGTGTGCATGTCGCCCTCGTCAACGATGCGAGGGCCGGCGCCCTCGGCGAGCACGCCCACGGTGCCGGGTGGGGATATCACGATCTGGTCTACGTCACCATCTCGACCGGGATCGGCGGCGGCGTGATCGCGGACGATCGGCTCCTGCTGGGCCGTGGCGGGAACGCGGGGGAGATCGGGCACATCACGGTCGAGACCCGGCACGGGCTCGTCTGCGGCTGCGGCTACCCGAACCACTGGGAGGGATACTGTTCCGGCCGGAACCTTCCGCGGTTCTACGCGGTCGAAAAAGAGATCGGCGACCCCGAGTACCGGACGGCCGAGGCGATCTTCGATGCCGCCCGGGCCGGCTCGCCCGCGGCCCGCCGGTTTCTCGCGGCGGTCGCGGCCCTGAACGCGCGGGCCCTCTCCACGCTCGTGGTCGCCTACGACCCTGCGCGAATCGTCCTCGACGGCGCGGTGGTCCTGGCCCAGGCCGACCTCCTCGTCGGGCCGGCGGTCGAGCGGATGGAGGAGTTTCTTCCCAGGCCAGAGGTCGTGGTCAGCCGGCTCGACGGTGACGCCCCCCTGCTCGGCGCGGCCGTCGCGGCCCGGCGCGGTTAGCGGCGCCGCCGAACCAGGAAGCCCGCGCCGACCAGGGCGAGGAGCGCCAGGCCGGCCGGGAGGGGGGCCTCTTCGGTCCAGATCGCCCGTGTCGTCGCGGCCGGAGCGGCCTGTTCCCCGGGCGGCCTCGTCGGCGACCCGGCCGCGCCGGGCGTCTCCGTCCCAAGCTGCCCTCCGGGCAGAATCGTGAGCTCGAATGCGAGGGGGAGCGTCTCGTTCGGCTGCACCGTGACCGTCCGCCGTGCGGCCTCGTACCCGTACAGGTTGACCACGACCTCCTCCGGCTGGCCCGCCGGGACGGGGATGGTGATCGGAGTCACGCCGTTCATCCGCGCCATATTCACGAAGACCGTGGCGCCGGGCGGGTTCGAGCTGACCTGGATGTACCCGGGCGCATCGCCTGCGGGGTCGGCGGCGGCCGCAGCGACAGGCGTCAGGAGGACGAGGAGTACCGCGACGCCGATCGCCGCGGTTACACTGCACAGGAGCCTCATGATTGGAAGGTGCGCTCGCGCGCCACTTATTCTGCACGGACCCGGACCGGCGCGAACCTTATCCTCCCCCCGCGCCATGTACTCGCCATGACGCCTCCCCTTGCCCAGGCCGCGGCCGCAGCGGTCGACGACGGCCTCCTCGCGCTCTACCGCACGCTCCACGCCCACCCCGAGCTCTCGGGGCAGGAGGCCGAGACGGCGGAACGGCTCGCGGATGCGCTCGAAGCCGCCGGCTGCACGGTTCACCGGGGGATCGGCGGGCACGGCGTCGCGGCCGTGCTCGAGGACGGGACGGGCCCGACCCTCCTTGTCCGGGCCGACATGGACGCGCTTCCGGTCGAGGAGGCGACCGATCTCCCGTATGCGAGCCGCGCAACCGGGACCGATCCGAACGGAAACGAGGTCCCGGTCATGCATGCCTGCGGCCACGACCTGCACATGGCCGCGCTGGTCGGGTTCGCCCGGGCCATGCGGGCCCTCCGCGGCTCCTGGCGCGGCCGGCTCATCCTGATCGGCCAGCCCTCCGAGGAGCGGGTCTCGGGCGCGGCCGCGATGATCGCCGGCGGGCTGTACGAGCGCGTCGGCCGGCCGGACTTCGCGATCGCCCTCCATGTCTCGCCCGAGCAGTCGACGGGAACGGTCCTCTTCACCGAGGGGACAGCCTCGGCCGGGGCCGAGTCGATCGACCTCCTGGTCCGCGGCCTCGGCGGGCACGCGGCCCACCCGGACCTGGCCCGCGACCCGGTCTTCCTTGCGGCCGCGTGCGTCCTCGGCTTCCAGGAGATCGTCAGCCGCGAGCTCGACCCCCAGTCCTTCGGCGTACTCACGGTCGCCATGATCCACGGCGGCGTCAAGCACAACGCGATCCCCGACGAGGTCCGGCTCGGGCTCAACATCCGTTTCTTCAACGCCGAGGTCCGGGCCCGGCTCCTCGACGGGATCGAGCGGGTCGCAACCGGCCTCGCCTGCGCGGCCGGCGTCCCGGCGGACCGGATGCCGGTCCTCACCCTCCTCGACGAGTCGGCCCGCCCGCTCGTGAACGACCCGGCCCTGGTCCGCCGGGTCAGGGCCGCGGTCGAGGCCGTGCTCGGGCCGGATCGGGTCGGCTCGCTCGGGCCGTCGTCGGGCTCCGAGGACTTCGGCGCATTCGGCGCGGCCGACCCCCCGGTCCCCCTCTGCTACTTCCGCATCGGGACCGGCGGGGGACGGCTTCACTCGCCGACCTACGCCCCCGACCCCAGGCCCGCGCTCGAGGCGGGCGTGACCGCCTTCGCGGCGGCCGCGATCGAGCTGCTGAAAAAAGACTAGCTCCGGCACTGGCCGGCGTGGTACGCCGCGAGGTGGGCCGCGGCGGCCGGCGTCGCCTCGCGCCCCTGCGGCGTCCGCTTCAGAAAGCCGATCCGGATCAGGTACGGCTCGTACACCTCCTCGACCGTCCGGACCTCCTCGCCGACCGCGATCGCGATCGTCCTGACACCGACCGGGCCGCCCGCGAAGTCGTTGACGATGGCGCCGAGGATGCGGCGGTCCAGGTCGTCGAGGCCGAGCCGGTCGATCCCGAGCATGGAGAGGGCGTGGTCCGCGATCTCCCGCGTGACCGTGCCGTCGCCGCGGACGAGCGCGTAGTCGCGGACCCGGCGGAGGAGCCGGTTCGCGATCCGCGGCGTGCCGCGCGAACGGCGGGCGACCTCGAGCGCGCCGTCGGGCGTGACCGGGATGCGCATGATCCCGGCCGAGCGCGTCACGATCCGGACGAGATCCGATTCGTCGTAGAGGTTGAGCCGGCTGACGATCCCGAACCGGTCGCGGAAGGGCGCGCCGAGGTTGCCAATCTTGGTGGTCGCGCCGATCAGGGTGAACCGCTCAAGGGCGAGCGGAATCGACCGGGCCCCCGGCCCCTCGCCGATCATCACGTCGATGAAGAAGTCCTCCATGGCCGAGTAGAGCACCTCCTCGACCACGGGCGAGACGCGGTGGACCTCGTCGATGAAGAGGACATCACCTTCGTTGAGCGCCGTGAGGAGCGCGGCGAGATCGCCGGGTTTCTCGAGCACGGGCCCCGTCGTGGTCCGGATCGCGGCGCCCATCTCCTTTGCGATGATATGCGCGAGCGTGGTCTTGCCCAGGCCCGGCGGCCCCGAGAAGAGGATGTGGTCGAGGGGCTCGCCCCGGACCTTCGCGGCCTCGATCGCGATCTTGAGCGCCTCCCGGACCTCGGGCTGGCCGATGAACGTCTCGAGCGAGGCCGGGCGGATCGCCTCCTCCTCCGGCTCCCCCGCGATCGGCGCGGGCGAGACCTCGCGCTCGGCCATCAGCCCCTCCTCAGGCGGGCGAGCGCCCCACGGATCAGGCCCTGGAGGTCGGCCCCGGGCGACTCGGAGACCGCGGCCTCGACCGCGTCCGCGGCCTCGCGGGGCGTGAAGCCGAGCGCGACGAGGGCGGCCGCGGCGTCGGCGGCCGCGTCGGAGCCTGCAATCGGCGTCTGCACGCCGCCGGCGCCGACGCCGATCCCGGAGAGCCGGTCGCGCAGCTCGAGCACGAGCCGGCGCGCTGACTTGGCCCCGATCCCCGGCACCCTTGTTAGCACGGCCTCGTTCTCGGCCTGGACCGCGCGGACCAGCTCCTCGACCGGGATCTCGCCGAGGATCTTCAGCGCGAGCGCCGGCCCGATCTTGTTGACCCCGAGGAGCACGCGGAAGACCTCGAGGTCGCGCGGGTCGAGGAAGCCGTAGAGGGTCCAGGCGTCCTCGCGCACGGCGAGGTGGGTGTGGACCCGGACCGGTCCCCCGACGCCCCGCAGGGCCTGGACCGTCGGGTACGTCACGAAGACCCGGTAGCCGACGCCGCCCACGTCGATCACGGCCGACCGCTCGTCCACGGCGTCGACCTTCCCCTCGAGATATGCGAACATCTGGGGCTCCTCTTTATATATTGGACGCCGCCTGGCGTTAAGAGCTCCGTCCCGGCAACGCGCCGCAACGCGGGATCGGCGCCCTCACCGCGTCCGGGCAGGCGGCGGACCGTGCGGGCGAGTGAGTCGGCCGCGTCGCTGGGGGCGCGATTTACGAGGCCACCTGTTTTGCCTGGAACCGGTTCCGGATCTTGTCGGAAAAGTATTGTCCAATCGGGTCCGAACGAATGAGTTCCGCGTGGACTTTCGAAGGCACCCCCGAATACAGGTACACAATCCCCGATTGAAACTCGATCTCCAGGGTTTTTGTGGTGCGGTCATATCCCACGGAGCGCAGAATACGGGACTTGACGAACTGTCGTTCCAATCGTATTCACCACTCTCCTTCACGTGCGCCGAATGGTTAATGGTTCTTTATCGATGGTTCGATGTTTGAATGACTTCGGGACTCTCTTCCGCAGGGGAGGTCGAAGCCTCCCACATAGGCCGGACAGATAGGATTTGATTGAAGCATGTGAAATTTTCATCGCTCCGGCGCGAAGTCCTCGCCTGCATCCGGGTTTCTGGAAGATACGCCGGTGCAAAAATCAGAACCCGGGGCGGTCATGGCGAGGCCGGCAGATACATAGCGTTAATGCGCGGCAGGGCGATATTCAAAAATTCTCTTGGTTATTGTGGACCGCGGGAGGCGACGGGGTCCGGGACGATTCACATCCTTCTGCGGCGTGCATGTATACGGGGTCTCCATGGGATCCACGATCTCCCAGCAGCTGGTCATCGATCACCCCGAGCGCGTACGAAAACTGGTCCTGGACTCCGTGTCATACAGCATACGGCTCCCTGAGACCAAGGTACTGTTCAATACCATCGAATCGGTTGCCGGCAACACCACCTTTCCTGAAGGTGTCAGGAAAGAGGCACAGGCAAACCTTCCGTGGAACGGGTCCTATGACGGACTTTCCGGCATCCAGAAGGACGTCATGCTCGTTGTGGGAACGGCCGACGTCCTGACTCCCGATGCGGTTGCGGTCCAAATGGCGGGGCAGATCAACGGCTCGTGGCTCGTGCGATTCAAGGGTCTCCCGCATGGCGGGTCGCACTACGCACCCGATGAGTACGGGAAGAACGCACTCATGTTCCTCGGCACGGACGAGTCGCCGTTGAACAATTAATTCTCTTTTAATTCTCTTTTTCGATCTATGCCGGTCTTTTTCCGGTTGGAGCATTCTTTTCAGGTCCAGGTCGGTCCATGCCTTGTGAGACTACAGTACAGGACCGCATTAGTACCTGAGGTTCATTTATCGCTTGAAAATTTGCACTAGTGACACTATGTCGAAGGGATCCCTGTTGATGGGTCTGGGCCTGGTAATACTATTCAGTACGCTCTTTGCCGGGTGTGCGAATACCCCTGCCGCATCCAATAATACCACCTCAACCCCGGCCATCGTCAACGTGACCGCAGCGGTCGATCAGACCACGGTGACGGTAGTCCCGAGCGTGTCGGTACTACCAGGCTTTACCCTCGCTCCCGGCAATCTCACCCCAAGCGCTTCGCTGATAGCGGAGAACAGAACGCCGAGTGCATCCGGCAGCGACACTGTCTCCGCGACAACCACGATCAAAGCCGGCGCAACACCGACCGACTATATGGAACAGGACTCGGACTCCGTCGGTTATCCTACACTGGCCCCGGGGACCGGAACTGTCACAACCAGCCCGGTCGTCACGACCCCCACCAACTCCCCCTCCGGAGCCAGTTATCCCATCGATTCCAGGGTGTTAACAACCCATGAGCGGGTCGTTCTTCCTGTCTCCGTGCCTTCAACTTCGCCGATACTCCTCCCGAACGATGTGTCCAACTATTCGCGGTACGGGTATGGCGTCTGGCGGTTCGGCGACGGGCTCGGTTATCAAAAAATGACCCTCGGATCATCTGCATACACCAATACATCGGTGACACATACTGCACGACTTTTGAATTTCTTTGACATAACCGACATCCATATCACCGACAAAGAGACCCCCACCCAGGGAATCTTCTTCGGGTACAGAGGTGGCGAATCCTCGGCATATTCGCCGGTCATGCTCTCGACGACCCAGGTTCTCGATGCCGCCGTCCAGACGATCAATGCGCTTCACACCAACGTCCCGTTCGATTTCGGAATCTCACTGGGCGATGCGGCCAACAACGAGCAATACAACGAAATCAGATGGTACATCGACGTCCTCGACGGCCGGACGATCAATCCTGACTCGGGCGCGAAGGACGACCCGGTCCCCGGTCCCCTGAATGATTACCAGGACGAATACAAAGCGGCAGGATTGAATGCGACGATCCCGTGGTATCAGGCCCTCGGAAATCACGATCATAACTGGATGGGGATGAACCCCCCGGACGATTTCCTGAAAGCGAACTATACCGGAGAATATATCCTCAACATGGGAGATATTTTCAGGAATCCTCTCGGTATTAAAAGCCGTGGGTTCTATATGGGCTCAATCGACGGTCGGACCGTGAATGGGGACATTGTCGGTGTGGGAAATGTGACCGGTTTCTCCACTCCTCCAAAAGTACTCGCTGCCGATCCGAACCGCCGTGCCCTTTCGGTAGAGGACTGGATGGGAGAATTCTTCAATACCTCTTCAACTCCGAAGGGACACGGGTTCAATCAGTCCGATGCGCGAGCGGGGTTCGCCTGTTATTCGTTCGAACCGAAGTCGGGTATTCCGATCAAGGTGATCGTGCTCGACGATACCCAGAAAGCCACCGATGCCAATGTCGGCGGGTATGGGCACGGCACTCTTGACAACGAGCGGTATGCATGGCTCGTCGGCGAACTCGATAAGGGTCAGGCCGAAGGAAAACTCATGATCATCGCGGCACACATCCCGATCGGGGTGACGGCATCGGGTTCTTCCCTCAGTGATTTTATGGGCTGGAGCTCGGTCGCCCAGGTGTCCGAGAAGCAGCTGATGGTCACACTTCATAGATACCCGAATCTCATCATGTGGGTCGCGGGACATCGTCATTTCAATACGGTTACCGCGTTAAAATCACCGGATCCGGACCGTCCCGAACTCGGCTTCTGGGTAGTCGAAACCGCATCGTTACGGGACTTCCCTCAGCAGTTCCGCACGTTCGAGATCGTCCGCAACAGCGACGACACGATCTCGATCGTAACGACGGACGTTGATCCGGCAGTCAAGGACGGGTCGATAGCAGGGAAATCGCGTTCGTATGGGGTCGCGGCCCGGCAGATCTTCAACACTTCGCTCCCGTATCTGCCCAGCGCTTCGTACAATGCAGAGCTCGTCAAACAGTTAAGTCCTGAAATGCAGAAGAAGATCCGGAACTACGGAACACCTCTGGGCACGTAATTCTGGGTATAGTGGCAAACTAGCCACCAACCTCCTTCTCCAATACCTCAAGGATGCGCTTCAACCCTGCTCATCACAAGAGTAAGGGGGAACCCGCCCCGACGGGGCCCGATATCACCGTGTCCGGTGCAGGTGGCAGACCGCGCAGGCGAGCGCGTCCGCCGCGTCGTCCGGACGGGGGAGCTCGTTAAGGGCGAGGACCCGCCGGACCATCTCCTGCACCTGCCTTTTTTCGGCCCGGCCCGAGCCCGTGACCGCCTGCTTGATCTGGTTCGGCGTGTACTCGGCGACGGGAAGACCGCGCTCGGCCGCGGCCAGCCGGATGACCCCGCGGACCTCAGCCACCTGCATGGCCGTGGTCACGTTCTTCGAGAAGTAGAGGGTCTCGATGGCCATGCCGTCGGGGGACCACGCCTCGAGAAGCCGGGTCATCTCCCGCCAGACCTCGAGGATCCGGAGCGGGATCGGGGAATCCTTCGCTGTCTCGATGCAACCCCACGCCCGGGAGGCGAGCTCGTGCCGCTCGCCCTCGACTACGCCCCAGCCGACGCGGCCGTATCCGGGGTCGATCCCGATCACGCGCATGCTCGTCAAGGGGTTTGTGAGTCGAGCCGTAAAAGGGTGCGGTATGGCGGAGGGCATCCAAAGAGATAGATATTAATAGCTTTCTCCCCCCATGCCCTGCATTATCTTCGGGACCTGCGAGCCCTGGAGAGATCCATTGGCCGGGCTGATACTGGTGCAGATGACATTGAAGTCTGGAGGCGGCGGACTCGAGCCGGGGGCCGCGATCGACGACGGCCTCGTGGCCGGGCTCCTGCGCTCCGATCCCCGGATAGCGGCTGCGTCCCGCTGTCTCCAGTGCGGGACCTGCACGCCGTTCTGCACGGGGGCGCTCGAGACGAACTTTGCGTTCCTTCCCCGGAAGGTCACGGCTGCGATCGCCGAGAACCGCCCGCTCGAGCTCGAGATCGATCAGTGCGTCCAGTGCCAGCGGTGCGGCGTCCTCTGCCCCCGGGGCGTCACCGTGGGATCCATGGTCAACGCGCTTTACGAGGCGCGGCAGGGGTTCCGGCCCTTCCGCGAGCTCATCCGTATCGCCGGGATGATCCCTGCGGCCGGCTTCCTCCCGCTCTACACGCGCGGCCTCGACCCGCTCGCGTTCGCGCAGAAGAAGCTCGGCTACAAGCGCGTGGTGACGGCCGGAGCGACGGCGGAGCTGCGGGAGCTCCTCCGTCCCGAGCCGGACGGCCGGGCGATCGTGCTGGCGGAGGGCGAGCGCCGGCCGCGGCCGCCGTCGCCCGTACCCGACGAGGTCTACGGTTTCCAGTCCTGCTGCGCCTTCAATTACCCTGGGGTCGCCTCCTCCACCGACCTCCTCCTCGACCGGCTCGGCATCGGGGTTCGGCGGTCGAACGAAGAGACCTGCTGCTGCGGCGCCCCCCACTATCTCGGCGAGATCGGCCTGGCCGAGCACGTGCTCGTCGGGGCACGGAACCTCACGGTCGTCGCGGAGACGATGGGCACGGACGGCGTCGCGACCGGGGTTGGGATCTGCCCCACCTGCTACTCGACCTACCGGGAGGCTCTGGACCTGCTCGCGGACCCGAAGAACCGTACGGTCGTGAACGAGCGGCTGGCGAGAGTGGGGCGACGGTTCGAGTCCCCCGCCGACTACGCGGTGCTCCATATCCTCGAGGTCCTCGACGCCCGGCGGGACGCGCTTCGAGCGGAGGCGGCCGGGTCTCTTGCCGGGCTCCGCGTGGGGATCCACCTGAGCTGCCATTTCCGCGCCGCGACCCGCGACGACCACGGGTACCAGGCCCTTCGGCGACTTGTCGCCATGACCGGCGCCCGACACGTGCCCTCGGTCTACGACACCTACTGCTGCGGCGGGGTCAAGGACCTCTTCGGACGATATCTTGCCGGCCGCCGCGACTCACCGTCGCTTCTCAACCGGGAAGCGGTCGACGCCCGCCACCGCGATGCGATCGACTTCGTCGTGGTCGACTGCCCGGGCTGCATGCTCGTGTACGACCAGAACGAAGTTCCCGTGGTACACATCGCCGAGCTCATGGCGCTTGCGGCCGGGCGATCGCCTCGACAGGCCGGCCTCTCCCACCACTTCACGCCCGTCGCCCCCGTGCTCGAGGAGCGGGGCGTCCTCTAGGCGATCGCCCCTCCTCTCTGCCGTGCCCGGACTCGGGAAACTTTTGCAGGTAATGTAAAGTTTATTTTACATTGCCGCACACTCTCTCAGCCTGTCACGAAGGGCGAAAGGGAGATCATGGCACTACGAGGGAGAATCCAGCGACTTCTGATCGGGCTCGTAGGCGCGACGGGGCTCGCGTACCCGGCCTGCGCGGCGATCTGCCCGCGGGGGATCGGCGGCTGCCCCTTTCCGGGCCGGTGCTTCCTGTTCACCGACGCGGACGCGAACGCGGTCTGCGACTACACCCGGACAACGATAACCGGCGCGGGCGGCGGTTACGCCGATCCCGCCGCGCCGGCTACCCCCGCCACCACGGCGGCCACGATCGCACCGGCCGTCACCTCGCCACCGGACGCGATCGCCACGGGGCTCGTCCCCGCCGGCGCGCTGCTCGCGGGCCTCGCCGTCGCGCTCGCCACGGCCGGCGCCGTCTTCGCTCTGCTCCGTTCGGGCCGGGCCGGGCCGCGAGCCTCGGGGACCGGGCCGGCGCTCGCCCTCTCGTCGTTCTTCGCTCTTGGCGCCGGGGAGATCGCCGCATACCTGCTCTCGGACGCGGCAACCTCCGCCTCGGTCTTCGCGGCGGTCTATCTCCTCGCGGCAAGCACCCTCGCGGCGTATTCCTGGAGACGCGGAGCGATGACTCGGTCCCTCGCGCTCGCACTCTCGGGCATGAGCGCGCTCTTTGGCTTCGCGGTCCTCGCGCCGCTGATGCCGGTCGAGTTCGTCGGGCTCGTCACTGTTGCAGCCGGCGGCGGCTCGGGCCTGACGCCCGGCGCTGTCGGCGTGCTCGCCGGCATCGTGCTCGCCCTCGTCATCGGCCGGACGTTCTGCGGCCACATCTGCCCGGTCGGCGCGGTCCAGGAGCTCGCCTACGCCGCGCCCGTGCCGAAGCACGTCGTCAGGCATTCCCGGTACCTCGAGGCCGTGCGGGTCGGCATCTTTCTCGCATCGGTCGTCGCCGCCATCTCGCTTGTCAACCTGATGGCGTACACGGGGGTCTACGACTTCTTCTCGCTGACCGCATCGGCCGGTTTCGTCGTCTTCGGGGGGTTGCTCGCGCTCTCGGCCGTCGTGTACCGGCCGGTCTGCCGCGGGCTCTGCCCGTTCGGCCTCCTCTTCTCGCTCACGGCCCGCGTCTCACGGTTCCGCCTCGGGCGGACGGCCGCGTGCGTCGACTGCGGCCGCTGCGAGACGGCGTGCCCGGTCAGCGTGGCGGGAGGGGATGCCAGGCACGAGTGCTACCTCTGCGGCCGGTGCGTCGAGGCGTGCAGGGTGACGGGAGCGCTTGCGTACGCCGCACGGGGACCGTGAAAGCCTGCCCGCGGAGGGTCCCGGAATCGCCGTCCGGCTCTTCGCCCGTCTCCGATCTTTCCGTGGCCCTCTCGCCGAGCGTGGCCGGATCACTTTCACACCGCGACCGTGACGCCTCTTATCCTCCAGCGTCGAGGAACTGATCGCCCGCTGCCATGACCTTGACGGCGGGACCAGATCGGTGTTTCCATCATGCAGAGAGACGGACACGGCCCCTCCACCCTTCCCCGGTACCGGCGTGGCGGTCGGACGGGGCGCATGGCAACGGCCGGAGGCCGGCGATGAGCTGCCGCGCGGACCTCCCGGTCGTCCTCGAGCGCTGGCGGCGCTTCCGCCGGGCGCTGAGAGCGGACGATCAGCCCGCGATGGACGTGGTGATCGCGGCCCTCGAGAGGAACGGACCGGCGACGTTCGGCACTCTCGACGACCCGCTGGAGGCCGCAGTCCTCGCGGTCCTCCTCGAGCTCGCGCGGGGGGCGGAGAGTCGTGCTGCTCGAGTGTGAGCCCGGGGCCGCGCTCGAGCCCGGCCGGTACACGGCCCTGATCGCGCCGCCGGGCTTTCTCATCGACCTTCTCGCCCGGCCGGAGCTCGACCGGTTCACGGCGCTCTACCTCTACGGCGTCAGTTCGCGCGTCCTGCACCGGCTCCCCCGACGGGCGCCGCGCCTCGCGATCCAGAGCTGCATGACCGTGCATCAGCTCCTCGAAGCACTGCGGGAGGCGTACCAGTCGATCGTGATCGTCGAGTACGACGACGAGATCTTCTCGCCGCTCGAGGGCGCGGAGCGGGACGTGATCTTCGCGGTCGGCCGGACGCTCCGGGAGCTCGTGCGATCGACGGCCGTCCTGGTCTACGCGACCCGCGCCGACCGCGGGGTCCGGGCGCTTTTGATAACGGCGGACCAGGTTGTCTGGCGGTACGACGAGCGGCCGGCATCGGCGATTCGGCCGCGGCGACTGGTCCAGACGACCCTCGGGAGGACGGGATGGGCCGCGTCTTCCTGAGCCCGCGGATGGGCGTCCGCGGTACGGCCGAGCGCTGGCGCCGACTCGGCCGGAGCGTCCGTGACTGGGACCGGGCCGCGCTCGACCGACTCGCCGGTATGGCCATGGCGCATGCGAGCGAGGGGTTCTTCGCCCTCGACGACCCGCTGGAGGCCGCCGCGGTCTCCGTACTGGTCGAGCTCGCGAAGGGGGTGGCGTGACCGTGCGGCTCTGGTGCTGGCCGGGCGTGACCTTCGAGCTGGGACGGCTCAAGGTCCTGGTCGCGCCGCCGGAGCGGATGGCGGCGCTCCTCGAGCTGCCGGAGATTGTGAACTTTCACACCCGGTACCTCCACCACGGCCTCTCCGGGGTGCTCTTCCGGGCCCCGCCTGTCCGCTCGGAGCACTTCCAGCCGCTGGCGTGCGCGACGCTCGACGAGCTGATGGCCGCGGTCCGCTCGTCGTTC
Source organism: Methanospirillum sp. (assembly GCA_039679395.1). Classification (GTDB taxonomy): domain Archaea; phylum Halobacteriota; class Methanomicrobia; order Methanomicrobiales; family Methanospirillaceae; genus UBA288. The sequence continues at coordinate 21,085 of JBDKUZ010000041.1, forward strand.
CACACGGTCCTGATGGTCGAGTGGGACCCGGCGCTCGCGGCCGGGCTCGAGGTCGAGGAGCGGGGCCGGCGGATGGCACGGCTGACGGCCGCGCTGAAGCGGCGGGCCGGGTCCTCGATCGTGATCGTGTACGCGCCGGCGATGGACGATGCGCTTCGGCAGGTCTCGGCCGGGGCCGACCAGACGATCTGGCTCGTGCCGCGCCCGGCGGAGCCGCGGCCGTCGGTGACGGTGGCGGCCAGGGCGATGGCGCAGCGGACGCTGTTCTGAGCCGCCGCGCGTGCGGAACCCCTGGCGGCCGAAAAGAGGGAATATGGCCGGGATTACTTTTTCAGATCGTCATTCATCAGCTCGAACTGCTCGCGGGTGATCTCTCCGCGGGCGTACCGTTCCTTCAGGATCTCCGTCGGACCCTTATCGCCGGGGACGGTCCTCTGCCCGCCGGCCGCACGGATGACGACGTAGAGGAGCAGGAACAGGACACCCACAACCGGAATGAGTACGAGTATCCCCCAGAGCAGTCCGTTCATCCCGTGCCTGTTCGCGTCAAGGTAGACGAAGTACGCGACGATCAAGAAGAGGATCAGCCACAGGAGCATCATGCCGAGCATCAGCCCCCCGCCGAAAAACGGGAGACCGTGCCCGCCGTGATGCCCCCACATATGGATCATCGGAGCCACGCGGGAGGGTGGGCGCGGGGGACTCATAAGGGTGTGTAAAGTGGACTATACATTCCCGCCCCGAAAAAACCGCACGATGCCGCGATCGGTGCGGACGACCCGTCGGGAACCGCCCTCACTGTACCGGCGGACACACGTGCGCCCTCGAAGCATGCTTCGTCGCAACCGCCGCCGATTCTGCGAACGGGGCCGGCCCGGTTCGCAGCACGAAAGAAGTTAGATAGATCGTTCCCAGCCCTGCCCCATATCTACGATCGGCCGGACCCCGGTGACCTCGAAGGTCGCGAGGGAGTGGATCATGGATCGGGCGACCTCGGGGAGCTGTGCCACGTAGCCGTCGAAGGCCGGGCCGGAGGTGACGAGATCTTTCAGTGTCATGTACACCCGGACCCCCTTCCAGTCCATGAGGCCCGCTCCCGGCTCCACGATCATGAAGACCGCGTGCGGGTTCTCGTTGAGGTTCGCGAGCGTGCGGTTCGCTCCGGAGCCCAGAACCACGGTCCTTTCGTCGGTCATGCGCGGCGAGCCCATCACCGCTACGTCGACCTTCCCATCCTTTCCGGCAGTGCTGATCGTCCCGATCCGCGGCTGCTTGTTGAAGTACTCCATCAGTTGCGATGTCATGATCCCCTCCTGGGAGAGTCTGTCTGCATCTCGTCCGGCGAGGCTAAAAGGTATGGGTCCTCTCCCGGCGATACGCCTCGCGGCCTCTCTTCCCGTTAACCCCGGGTTCCGGAGATGGCATGGCATGCTCCATAATCCATACATGGTCGACCTGGGTTCCGGGCATATGCTTCTCACGCCTGAACGACGGCGTGACGTCGGGACGCTGCGCCGAGCCCCCGGACATCGCAGGTTGAGTATGCGCAAGGGAGAGAGGCGCCGCAGGAGGGACTGGAAATCGATCGACGCTGACGGTCTCGCAAAGGAATCCGGAGAGATCACGGCGGTCGACGGACTGACATTCCACGTCGGCGAAGGCGAGGTATTCGGCTTTCTCGGGCCGAACGGCGCCGGGAGAACGGCGGCAGTGCGAATGCTCGGCGGACAGGCCCTCGCCGCCGGGGCGCCACCGGAATCGTCGGGTACGGGATCGAGGACAACTCGCTGGCCATCCGAATGATGATCGGCGGTGTCCCTCGAAGCGCCCGTCATCGTCCCCGTCGGCGCACCCGCTCGCCGGACGGGCGGCTCCGGCACGAGTGATACTCGCGGGCGGAGGATCGCATGGCACTATCGTTTGGCATATGATCGTCCATCACAGTTTCTTTGTTTTTTACCTGATGCGGCAGGATCGAAGCTATGCTCGTAGAATAGCTAGGATTGACAGCAGATCGAAAATTCAAAAAAGAAAAATTCAAATACGGTATTTGCGTAACAGAACTACTGTTCTGTTTTAAAGGGGGATCGAACGACGGTGTCGCGGATCGGGAAGGAGGTACCATGAGCACGACCGTCGCCCCTGCCGCGGCCGACATGGCCCTGCTCCGGCTCAGAGTCCAGAACGTCGTGGCCGTCGGCCGGGTCGCCGACGCCCTCCCGCTCGCCGAGCTCGCGGCGACGATCCCCGGCGCGGCGCATCCGAAGAAGAACTATCCGGGGCTCCTCCTCCGCCTCCCCGGCCCGAAGGTCGCGTGCCACGTCTACGAGTCGGGGAAGATCGTGCTCACCGGGCTGAGCGCCGTGGACCAGCTCCAGGCCGCGTTCGCTGCCGTCGTCGAGACCCTCCGCGCCGCCGGCGTCGCGCTCCTCGAGCCCGTGCCCGAGGCCCGGGTCATCAACCTGGTCGCGTCCGGCAACCTCGGCGGGAAGATTGCCCTCTTCCGGCTCGCCCTCGCCCTCGGCCTCGAGAGGGTCGAGTACGACCCCGAACACTTTGCGGCCCTTGTCTACCGGGTCCGGGACGGCGGCACGGCTCTCGTCTTCGCGAGCGGCGCGTTCGTCGTCATGGGCGCCCGGTCCGTCGAGCAGGCGCGGGCCGTTGCGATGGAGGTCCGGGACCTCATCGACACCGTGGGTGCGTGGCACCCGTACGCCTGACGGCGCCGCGAACGCCATGGCAGCGGCCGCCGACATTTTATATCTCCCGCGGGAGCAGGGCTCGGCGTGCCGCATGGCACGGAGCGTACAGCGATGGCGCACGACGAACAGAAGGGCCCTCTCGGCGGCAGGTTCGGAGGTCAGGGACAGGTCATCTCCGGCGCGTTCGGCGATCTGAACGCGCACCGGGCACGGGAGCTGATTCTGGAGAACCTCCGCGAGCTGCGGTACCCGGCGACGAAGGCCGACGTGACCGCGGAGGCCCGGCGGCAGCAGGTCCCTCCGCAGCTGAACGAACTCCTGAACCGGATGCCAGACCGGGAATACGTCTCGCCGGAGGATGTTGCCGACGAGGCCGAGCCACCCCGGTAAGACCGCAACGGCGGAGCTGCTAGGCGGTCTCCCAGCGCCTTTCCCGAAGGTACCCGACACTGATCGCGGCGAAGGAGACCACGACGATCAGGATGATGATCAGAGACAGATTGTCGCGGACGATCGGGATGGTGCCGAAGAAGTACCCGCCGCCGACGAAGAGGAGGACCCAGGCGACGGCACCGAGGGCGTTGTAGAGCACGAACCACCGGTAGTGCATGGTCCCCACGCCCGCGAGGAACGGCACGAACGTCCGGATGATCGGGATGAAGCGGCCGAGAAAGATCGACTTCTTGCCGTACCGGTCGAAGAACGCCCGGGCCGACCGGACGTACTGCGGACGGACGAGCCTGCTGTCCCAGGCGAGCACCCGCTCGCCGACATACCGGCCGATCCAGTAGTTCGCCTGGTCCCCGGCGAAGGCCGCGACCATCAGGAGCGGGAGCAGTATGCGGATGTCGAGTGCCCCGGCGGCGGCGAAGGTACCGGCGACGAAGAGGAGCGAATCGCCGGGGAGAAACGGTGTCACCACGAGCCCGGTCTCGACGAAGATGATCACGAAGAGAAGCGCGTACGTCCAGGTGCCGTACTGCTGGACCACGGGGAGGAGATACTGGTCCAGGTGAAGGAGAATGTCCAGGACTCCGGGCAAAGCCGCCATCGGGCTTGGATACGCGCCCGCCGATAAATATACGTTGGTCATTTGTATCGTCCGCGGCGCGATCTACCGCCTCGCATGCCGGGCGGAGTTCTTCTCCCGTTACAGGATCTCCGGTGCGGCCGGCGCCGCAACGCGTGCTGCCGGTGATCGCTGCGGCGGGTGACCGTGACACCCGAAGGGCCGAGACACGGGATCTCCGGTCCGAAGAGATACCGGGTTCCGTCGCACCGCGTGCCGCCACGGGTGGCCTGTCCGTTCAGCAACGGGCCCTCGGCAGGCTCATCCACCTGCATGATGACTGATACATATGCAATATCGCCGGATACGGCTGTTCTGCATGCTCCTTCTTCTCGCTTCGCTCCCTCTCGCGGCACTCGCCGCCACCGACGAGCCGGGCGAGACCATGCTCCGGTCGGCGGGGCCGTCAGACGGGTTCGGGTCCGTCTTCCCCGTTCCGGGCGCATCCGAGGCCGTGGAGGTGCCGGCTCCGTTCGCCTCGTCCGGGACGTACGACGACCTCGCCTGGCAGTTCCCCGCCTCGGCGGACCCCCAGCCGACCTTTGCCCCGGCCAACGACAACCACGTGTACGTCGCGGCGAAGGACTCGACCGTCACGCCTCCCGACAGGCCGCTCTTTCGGTGCGACGGGATCGACGACCAGATCGAGATCAGCAGCGCGCTCGCGACGGCGCGGGGAGGGGTCGTCGAGCTCCTCGACGGGAGCTTCCGCTGCTCGGACCGGATCTCCATACCGGAGCGGACCACGCTCAAAGGCCAGGGATCCCTTGAGACGACGATCGAGATCGCGGCCAGGCCAGGGAGCTCCGGGTACCTCCCGATCGCGATCGGCGCCGAGTACGTGAACGTCGGCGGTTTCACCATGCGCGGCAACGCCTTCATCCTGGTCACGAGGAGCCATGTGCGCGTCCAGGACGTCAGGGCGACCTGCATCGACCTCGACGGAGTCTGGCGCGCAGCCTCGGGCAACGGGATGTTCTTTGTCTGGGTCGCGCCGCCCGTGAACGTCGTCGACGACGTCGAGTTCTACGAGTGCCACGCCGTCAACGCACACACGCACGGCTTCAACATGAACCAGGACTACACCGACCTCGTCCCCCGCGCCACGACGAACATTCGGTTCCTCAACTGCCGGGCCGTCGGCTGCGGGTACGGCGTCGCCGGCGATCCTGGTGTCACGGTCAGCTCGACGAACCAGTCGCGCTCGGAGTGGATCACCGGCTTCGACTTCCACGAGTCCCAGGACCTCGTCAACTGCGAGGTCGTCAACTGCGTGGCCGAGGACAACTGGGAGTCCGGGTTCCACCTCGAGCCGGCCGCCCGGTGGGACGACGTGTACGGCGAGATCGGTCCGCCCTCGGTCACGAGCAACGTCGTCTTCCGCAACTGCGTCAGCACCGGCAACGGCCAGCGGAACACCTACACCGGCCATCTCTTCCTGTCCGGGTTCTTCCTTTCGCGCGGCACGCACCTCTACGACTGCAGCTCGAGCCGCAACCGGAACGCGGGGTACTACGTCTACAACGGCGCGGACAGCTCGTTTGCCGGCTGCTCGGACGATGGCAGCACCTACGGATGGGAGATCGGCCGGTGGAGCACCGGCATCACGCTCACCGACTGCTCGTCCGCGGCCAACCTGCGCTGGGCCTTCTGGAGCTTCCTCTCCGAGCTGATCGCGGTCGAGAACTTCCGCCAGACCGACGCCGTCGGATACCTGGGCTACCAGTCCATGCTCGGCTGGTACTTCGACAACCCCAACTACCAGAAGCCTGTGACGGACTCGCGCTTCGAGATCACGGCCTCGGGCGACCGCTCGCTCGGGATCATCAACCGGGACGGGGGCGGGAATACATACACGCTTCGCTGGGAGGAGGACGCGACCACCGTGCCGACGATCCTCCCGATAGTGGTGCCGCCGCAGACGATCGCCGCAATTCCCGGTGGCGCCGGTCTTCCCTCCGATACGGGCACCGACGGGAAGTACGACGATGTCACCGGCAACGGCCGGAGAGACTTCGCGGATATCGTGCTCTACTTCAACCAGATGGCATGGATCGCGGCGAACGAGCCGACGGCGTCGTTCGACTGCAACGGGAACGGCCGGATCGACTTCGCCGATGTCGTCTGGCTCTTCGATCACCTCTGAGGGAAGCGTCCGTCCGTCGCGAGAAAGGATTTCGGCATGCTTATTGCCCGGTCCGTCCCCGATTCCATGAGGGAGAGACGTGTTCATGGAGACAGCACGGGTCCTCGCGCGGGCGCTGCCGGTCCTGCTCGCCTGCGCGCTCGCCACGCCCGTCGCGGGCGCCGCTCTGGCCGCGCCGCCGATCGCCTGGGAGCACCTGTTCGGCGGAGACGGTCCGGACATCGCACGGTCGGCCGACCGCACGACGGACGGCGGGTACATCCTGCTCGGAGAGACGTACTCGAGCGCCAGCGGCGACGTCGCCGGGACGAACCACGGGATGTGGGACCTCTGGGTGGTGAAACTACGCGGTAACGGCACGGTCCAGTGGCAGCGGCTCCTCGGGGGCTCCCGGGACGACCGCGCGCAGGCCATCCGGGGAACGCCCGACGGCGGGTGCATCGTCCTCGGCACCACCTTCTCGAACGCGAGCGGCGATATCGCCGGGACGACCCACGGGAACTTGGACACGTGGGTGGTGAAACTCGACGCCGCGGGCGGGATCCAGTGGCAGCGACTGATCGGCGGCGATTGGAATGATGGCGGCACCACCATCGAGCTCACGGCCGACGGCGGGTACGTCCTCCTCGGGGAGACGGACTCGAGCGAGAGCGGGGACGTGACCGTGAAGAACCACGGCCGGTCGGACGTCTGGGTACTGAAACTGGACGTCGGCGGTGCGACCCAGTGGCAGCGGCAGTACGGCGGCGAGTACTGGGAGACAGGGACGCAGGTCCGGCAGACGGCGGACGGCGGGTACCTCGTGACCGCGGGGACGCAGGAGCGGAACGGCGTCGTCTCCGAGCTGTACGATGTGTGGCTGCTGCGGCTGGACCAGAACGGCCTGCTCCTCTGGGAGAAGATCCTGGGCGGCAGCGGCAACGAGTACGGCGGCATCGCCCTGCCGACGGCCGACGGCGGCTACCTGGTCGCGGCGACCACGGAGTCGAGCGCGAACGGGGACGTGACGCCGACGAACCACGGCGGTTACGACGTCTGGGTGGTGAGACTGGACGGACCGCGCGAGGTCCGGTGGGAGGGACTCTATGGCGGCAGCGGCTGGGACAGGCTCTCGGCCGTCCGTTCGACCGCCGACGGGGGATGCGTCCTCCTCGGAGAGACGGACTCGAGCGCGAGCGGGAACGTCACCGGCACGAACCACGGCCAGAACGATCTCTGGACGGTGAAGCTCGGCGCCGGCGGCGCGGTCGAGTGGCAGCGCCTCTACGGCGGCGACGGCAACGAGCGCGCGGCCGATCTTCTGCAGACCGCGGACGGCGGCTACCTCCTCCTCGGGACGAGCACGTCGAGCGCGAGCGGGGACGTGGCGGCGTTCGGGCACGGCGCCGAGGAGGTCTGGGCCGTCCGCCTGGACCGCGGATTCGCCGCGGTGCCGGGCGGGGTCGGCATGCCGACCGACACCGTCGGTATCGGGTACTGCGACGATATCAACGGCAACGGCCGGGCCGACTTCGCGGACGTCGTCCTCTACTTCAACCGGATGAGCTGGATCGACGAGAACGAGCCCATCTCGGCCTTCGACTACAACGGCAACGGCCGGATCGATTTCGCCGACGTCGTCCTGCTCTTCAGGTATCTCTGACCCTCTCGTGGGACCCGCCTTGCGTGCGCGCTCGCGCCCGCGGCGCCCCATCGCCGTTCTCTCCTCTTCGCCTTCCGGCAGGCTTATCATCGCCATCGCCGTCTCTCTGCCGTGAAGGAGATGACATGACCGTCGTCGACGTGGCGGCCGCGGCCGACGTGCCCGCGGGAACGATGGTCCACGTCAAGGCGGCCGGCCGCGAGCTCCTGCTCGCGAACGTGAACGGCACGTTCCACACCGTGAGCGACCGGTGCAGCCACGAGGGCGCCCTCCTCTCCGGTGGCCGGCTCGACGGCGCGGTCGTCACCTGCCCCGCGCACGGCTCGCGGTTCGACGTGACAACCGGGAAGAACCTCTCCGGCCCGGTCATGGCGGCCCTCCCGGGATTCGGGCAGTTCTCCCCGCGGGCGCGGGCGCTGGCGCGGGAGAAGGCGGCCGAGATGGCGAGGGCCCGGCCCGCGGACCTCCCCGTCTACCGGGTGACGGTCGCGGACGGCCGCGTGCTCGTCGACGTCTGACCGCGCGCTCGTTTCGGAAGGGCTAACCCGCACCGCACGCATCCCTCTGCATGAACTGCGGTGCGGTCCCGCCGGCGGGAGTCGGCCTGTTCGCGGGCGTGGCGACGACCACGGCCGCCGTCGCGCTCAGCGCGACCGGCCTCCTGCCGCAGTGGGTGACCGCGCCGCTCCTCCTCCTCGCCGGCGGGCTCGCGGCCGGCCTCGCCGCGCCTGTCCGGCCGACGATCGGCGCCCTGCTCGGCGGAGCCACCGGCCTCTTCGCCGGGTTTCTCCAGGCCGTCGTGGCCGTTCTCCTCTGGACCCCCGTGCCCAACCAGTACATCACGCCTCCGCCGCTCCTGCTGATCGCCCTTCTGGGGGTCATCTTCTCCGTGCCCGTCTACGCGGTCGCCGGCGCCGCCGGCGCAGCCGTACGCCCCCTCCTCGCTCCCCGGCCCTCCCCCGTGGAACGGGTCCGGGGCCCGGCCCCCGAGCGGCGGCAGGTGATCGGGATCGCCGCGGGGGCGCTCATCATCGTCGTCTTATTCGCCCTCTCGAGCGTCGCGTCCCGGGCCGGGCTGTACCTCAACGGGAGCGCCCTCACCGTGCTCCTCCTGGTCTCCGGCCTCGCGGGCGGGTTCGCGGCCGGCGTCCTCTCGTCCGGCGGCGCGCGGGCGGGGCTCGGCTCGGGCCTCCTCTCCGGCGTCTTCGGCCTCGGCGCCGTCGCGCTGTACTTCATTATGCAGGCCTCGACGAGACCGGCAACGGGAGATGGCGTTCCCGAGGGGCTCTGGCCGATCGCCCTCGCGATCATGGCGTTCTGGATCCTGCCGGCCGTCGCGCTCGGCGGCGCGCTCGGCGGGAGTTTCAGACGACCGTCCGGCACGTCGTCGGAAGCGGAGCTGTGATCGAAAAAAGGGAAGAGGTTACGCCTCGGCCGTCTCGCCGCCGGCCTCGGGCTTCGGCGGCGGGGCCGGGATCTCGTGGAACTCCTTTCCCGGCCGGTCCGCCTCGGGCGAGCGATACGCGGGCTCCAGGTGGAGCGCGTTCGTCGGGCAGAGCTCGACGCAGTTGCCGCAGGTGATGCAGCGGAAGTGATCGCACTCCCAGGTCCGCTTCTCGCGGTCGACCACGATCGCCTGCGTCGGGCAGCGGAGCATGCAGACCCGGCAGACGCGGCAGTTCTCGGGCTCGAACGCGAGATGGCCCCTTGTCAGCTCGAAGCGCTTCGCCGGCTCGGCCGGGTACCGCGAGGTCGGGGGACGGGAGAAGAGGTTCCCCGTGATCGTTTTTGCTATTGTGAAAACACCCATGTAATCACCGCTCCGCGCACCCGATGCACGGGTCAATCGAGAGCACCACCGGCGGCACGTCCGCGAGCTGCAGCCCCTTCATGGCCGCGAGCAGCGGCGGAATGTTCGTGAACGTCGGTGTCCGGACGCGGAACCGGACCAGGTTCTTGGTCCCGTTCCCCTTGACGTAGTGGACCACCTCGCCCCGGGGCTGCTCCGACCGCGCGTAGAACTCGCCCTTCGGGTTGCCCGTCACCTTCATCTCGACCGGCCCTTCGGGGATCTTCTCAACCGCCTGGCGGATCAGGTCGATCGAGGTGTAGAGCTCCTTCGCCCGCACCAGCGTCCGGGCGTAGCAGTCGCCAGCCGTCTCCACGACCGGTTTGAAGTCGAGCTCGTCATAGGCCGCGTACCCGATCTGCCGGAGGTCGTTCGCGACGCCGCTCGCCCTAAGCACCGGGCCGACTGCGCCGAGCTCCCAGGCCTGATGCTCCGAGAGCACGCCGAGGCCCGAGAGTCGGTGCTTGACCGACTGGTCCCGGACGAAGACGTCCACCAGGTCGTCGAGCTTGGGCCGGAGCTCGTCGAGCCCGGCCACGATCTCGCGAAGCTTCTGGTCCGAGACGTCGTGCCGGACCCCGCCGACCTTGCAGGCCCCCTGGATCACGCGGTTGCCCGTCGTCGACTCCATGTCGTCGAGGATGTGCTCGCGGAGGCGCCAGGACTGCATGAAGAGGGACTCGAAGCCCATCGAGTCCGCCAAGAGGCCGAGCCAGAGCAGGTGCGAGTGCAGACGCGAGAGCTCGGACCAGACCGTCCGGAGGTAGAGCGCCCGCGGCGGCACGGGCAGGTCCATGACCCCCTCGATCGCCATGCAGTAGGTCATGCCGTGGATGAACGAGCAGATCCCGCAGATCCGCTCGGCGATGAAGACGAAGTCCTTGTAGTCGCGCTTCTCCACGAGCTTCTCGAGTCCGCGGTGGACGTACCCGATGGAGGGGATCACGTCCACGACCCGCTCGTCCTCCATCACCAGGTCGAGGTGGAGGGGCTCGGGCAGGACCGGGTGCTGGGGCCCGAACGGGATCACGATCTGCCGGGTCATTCCTTCTCCTCCTTCGCGGGGGCCGCCGCCTTCGCCGCGAACGGGAACGGGACCTTCGTCGCGTAGAAGTGGCCGCCGAAGTCGACGTTCATCCCCTCGACGGTCAGGCCGTAGAGGTCGTGGATCTCGTTCTCGTACACGAACGCACCCCAGTAGAGCGAGGTCACGCTCGGGATCGTCGCGTCGGGCGGGACCGTGATCCGCAGGTTCACGAACCGGTGGTCCCTGTCCTCGAACGAGTATGTGATCTCGTTCGTGCCCTCGACCACGGCGCAGCTGATCGCGACCATTCGGTCGCCGGCGGCCTTCCGCTCGCCCACGCGGGCGAGGAGGTCCGCGACCTCGATCGCCTCGACCGACTGGGCCTCGCGTTTCATGCCGCCGCCTCCGCCGGCTCGCCGGCCTTCATCCGGGCCCGCTTCTCCTCGAGGACGCCGAGGGCTTTCACGACACCGTCGATGATCTGCTCGGGTCGTACGGGGCAACCCGGGACGTAAACGTCGACCGGGATCACCCTGTCCATCCCGCCCTCGACGTTGTAGCACTCGCGGAAGACCCCGCCCGAGCAGGCACAGATCCCGAGCGCGGCCACGACCTTCGGCTGGGGCATCTGCTCGTAGAGGTTCCGGATCACCTCGCGGTTCTGCTCGTTGACCGAGCCCGTTACCACGAGAATGTCCGCGTGCTTCGGGTTGCCCGTGTTGATGATCCCGAACCGTTCGACGTCGTAGAGCGGCGTCAGGCAGGCGAGCACCTCGATATCGCAGCCGTTGCAGCTCGAGCCGTCGTAGTGGATGATCCAGGGGGACCGTTTCATGTATGCCATCTAGTAGCCTCCGAAGTACTGGAGGGCGGCGATGTTCAGGGCCGAGAGAACGAGGGTCACGGCCCAGATGCTCCGCAGGGCAAAGCCCCACTTGACGCGCGCGGTCGCATTGTCGATGAAGATCTCGGCGAGGTAGATGATGACCAGCGCGATCGCGGCAACGATCGGGCTCCAGGCGAAGAAGAGCCAGAAGAGTCCGAGCAGGAAGACCGTCTCGTACCAGTGCGTGACCTCGACCATGCCGAGGGTCGAGCCCGAGAACTCGGTCGTGACTCCCTTGACAATCTCCTGGTGCGCGTGGTGCGAGGTCGAGATGTCGAACGGCGACTTCCGGAGCTTCATCGTCAGCACGTAGAAGAGCCCGATGAAGAGGCCGGGCAACAGCACGATCAGCGGCCGTGGGAACGAGGCGATGTCGGTCACGAAGAACGAGCCCGTCGCGATATAGAACCCGGCGGCCGCGAGGATCACCATCGGCTCGTACGCCATCAGCTGGATGAGCTCGCGCTCGGCCCCAACGAACGAGTACGGGCTCGTCGCGGCGTACGCGCCGAGCACGAGCAGGACGTCGGCGAGCGTGAACGCGAAGACCACGAGCAGCAGATCGCCGCCCGCGAAAAAGAGCGCTCCCGCGAAGATGTTGAAGACCAGGTAGCCGAGCACGAAGTAGTTCTGCGAGAGCGCGACGACTACGTGCTCCTTCTCGAGGAGCTTGCCCAGATCGTAGAACGGCTGGAGCAGGGGCGGCCCGACCCGGCCCTGCATCCGGGCCGTGATCTTCCGGTCGACCCCGGCGATCAGGCCCCCGACGAGCGGTGCGAGCACGATGAACGCCAGGGCGTAGAGGTAGTTCATGCAAGGCCTCCCGCGAGGGCGAGCCCGGCGAACATCAGCACGATCAGGGCCACCGTGACCACGACACCGGCGCGGAAGGTCCGCGGCTCGGAGAAGAGGTCCTCGAGGTAGTAGTTGTGGAGGCCCATCTCGCGCTCGATCCCGAGCGAGCCGGCAAAGCGCATGTCGTCGGTCGTGGGCCGTCCGCCCATGTAGGGCTTGAGCATGTGCCGGCCCTTCCGGAAGTAGAGGAGCGAGGCCGGAAGGAGGAGCACGGTCCCCATCATCAGGAGCATGATGACGATGTTGCTCTGGCCGAGCTGGGCCACCTTGCCGTAGAGGGCGAAGACATACGGCTCGAGCAGGAACTGCGAGATCCAGGGGAAGAGGATCGAGACGCCGACCACGAGGGCCGCGAGCAGGCCGAGCACGGCGAGCTCGTCCCGCGGGACGCGGGCCTCGATGTTCTCGCCGCGGTTCGGCCGGGCGATCAGCAGGCCCATCCACTTGGCCCAGAAGAAGACCGTGACGGCCGAGCCGAACGCGACGAGGATCACGAAGAGGACGCCGCCCGGCGCGTCGATGAACGCGCGAAGCGTGGCCCATTTCGAGATCAGCATGCCGAGCGGGGCGAGGTACATGCCGGCCATCCCGATTAGCATCATCAGGCCGACTCTCGGCATGTTCGTGAGCAGGCCGGCCATGTCCTCGACGTCGCGCGAGTGGAGCTGGTGCTCGACCGTGCCGACCCCGAGGAAGAGGAGGGACTTCGCGACCGCGTGGAAGATGATCAGCAGAATCGCGGCCCAGACCGCCTCGTACGTCCCGATCCCACCGCAGGCGACGACGAGGCCGAGGTTCGCGACGGTCGAGTACGCGAGGATGCGCTTGGCGTTCGACTGCGTGACCGCCATGGCCGAGGCCAAGAGGAAGGTGACCCCGCCCACGAGCCCGAGGGCGAGGCCCGGGAGCGTGTTCGCGAGCACGGGGGCGAACTTGACGATCGCGTACACGCCGGCCTTGACCATCGTCGAGGAGTGGAGCAGGGCCGAGACGGGCGTGGGCGCGACCATCGCGCCGAGGAGCCAGGACGAGAACGGCAGCTGTGCGGCCTTGGTCAAGCCGGCAAACCCGATCAGCGTTGCCGGCACGAGCGCCACCGCGGCCCCGCCGGCCACGAGCTTGTCTAGCTCGAGCGAGCCGCCGGTCATGCCGAGCCAGAGGAGGGCGAGCGCGAACCCGATCCCGCCGACGAGATTCAGTATCACGGCCAGGAACGCGTTGTCGATCGCCTCTTTGGTCCGGGTGTACCCGATCAGCACGAACGAACAGAAGGTCGTGACCTCCCAGAAGGCCAGGAACCAGCCGAGGTTGTTCGAGAAGACGATCCCGAACATGGCCGAGAGGAACGCGAAGAGGATGAAGAAGAACATCCGCCGCCGGTCCGGAACCTCGGGGTGCTGCGCGTGGAACGTCCGCATGTATGGGACGGCGTACGCGCAGATAGCGGAGCCGATGATCCCGATAATGAGCGCCATCACGATCGAGAACTCGTCCACGAAGAGGTTGTGCTCGGCGTGCATGGCGGGCGAGTACACCGCCGTGAACCAGAGCAGGAGTCCGATCTGGACCAGCGCCAGGACAATCGCGACGGGCTTTCTGTACTTGACGGCGAGCGCGAGGATCACGACTCCGACGAGGAGTCCGATTCCCTCGAGGATATACCCGAGGGGTTCCGTCGGGAACGCGACGAGCTGCGTGCCTTTATTGAACGCCGTTGCGAGCAGGTAGACCGATGCCCCGGCGATCACCACGGCCGCGATCCGCACGAGCCAGTCCCGGACCGGGTGGTCCGGCAGCACGTACAGGAGCACGGCCGCGATCAGCGGAGCGAGCAGGAGAAAGTACAGTACGTCCACAAAAACCCTCTCCTTGAATATGGGGATTTATCACTATTTATCATTCTCGATATCCTCGCACGCATCGTCGAGCACGAACCGGACCGGGAATCGGTCGAGAGGCCCGATATCGTGCGGATTGTCTCGAACTCCCGACCACGGCGGATCCCGGGCGCCGGATCCGGTCGAGCGCGCGTTACGCTATTCCGGGACTGCCGCCGCGTCCGTGTTCGTAACGGACCGCTCCTCCCGCGCCGCGGGCAGGTGGGCCCCGCCCCATTCAAGCATGGAGACGATGATCGGCAGGAGGGCCTCGCCGCGTTCCGTCAGGGCGTACTCGACCCGCGGGGGCACCTCCGCATAGACCTTTCGCGTGATGACCCCATGCTGTTCGAGGTCCCGCAGGTGCTTGGTGATCGTCTTGGAGTTCACCCCGCACATGCTGTGCTGGAGCTCGGTGAACCGGACGACGCGGCCCCCCAGGTGCCAGACGATCAGGAGGTTCCACTTGCTCCCGATGATGTCGACGATGCTCTCGATGTTGCATCTGGGCTTCTTTTCGCATTTCACGGCGTTCCCCTCAATACTTTCTTTGGGGAAATACTATTACAAATTACCCTCTGGTGCTTTTATGCGACTTAAGGGAATACAGATCTCACGAGAACCCATGACGATCAACATCGATAGGGATGCCTGCACCGGGTGTGGGGTCTGCTCCGAGGTCTGCCCGGGAGGAATCATCGAACCGGCGAGAGGGACGGCCCTTCCCTCCGTGTCCACGGAGAAGGAGGAGCAGTGCGTCTCCTGCGGCCAGTGCGAGGCCTTCTGCCCGACCGGGGCCCTTGCCCGCGGGCCGGGCGGGACGGTCCCGGCCTCCCCCGCCGGGGCCCTCGCCGCGGAGCAGCTCGGGCTCTACATGAAGAGCCGGCGCTCGGTGCGACAGTACCTCCCCGAGCCCGTCCCCCGCGAGACGATCGAGGCCCTCCTGGAGATCGCTCGGTACGCCCCCTCGGCCGGGAACGGCCAGCCCGTCGAGTGGCTCGTGCTCCGCGACCCCGCCGAGGTGCGGAGGCTGGCCGGCCTGGTCGTGGACTGGATGCGGAGCCTGGTCGGGAGCGGCCACCCCATGGGCGGGTACGCCCCGTACCTGGTCGCCGCCTGGGACAGCGGGGTCGACCCGATCTGCCGGGGCGCGCCCCATCTCCTGATCCCCCACGTGCCCGAGGGGAACCCGATGGCGCCCACCGACGCGATCATCGCGCTCACTCACGTGGATCTGGCCGCTCCCGCCTTCGGGCTCGGCACCTGCTGGGCCGGGTTCGTCGCGATGTCCCTGGAGTACGCTCCCCTGCGGGAGTTCTACGGACTTCCCGAGGGCAGGGTGCCGACATACGCCATGATGTTCGGCTATCCCCGGTACCGACCCCGGCAGATCCCGGGCAGAAAGCCGCTGCGGGCGACCTGGCGGGAAGGGCGCCGATGACCGGCGTGCTCGCCATCAACGGGAGCCCGAGAAAGGGGTGGAACACCGCGATGCTGCTGGAGAGCGCCCTTAAGGGGGCCGCCTCGGTCGGCGCCCGGACCGAGCTCGTCCACCTCTACGACCTGGACTTCACGGGCTGCACGAGCTGCTTCGCCTGCAAGCTCAAAGACGGGAAGAGTTACGGCCGGTGTGCGGTCCGCGACGACCTCTCGCCCGTGCTCGACCGGGTGCGCGAGGCCGATGCGCTGATCCTCGGTTCGCCGATCTACTTCGGCACCGTGACCGGGATGATGCGGTGCTGCATGGAGCGGCTCCTCTTCCCGTACCTGGAGTACACGCGGCCGCCGGCCTCGCTCTTCGGGAGGACGATCCCGACCGCGTTCGTCTACACCATGAACGTCTCGGAGGAGCAGATGCGGGAGAACGCCTATACCGTGCACATCGGCCTGAACGAACATGTCCTGGGCCGGACGTTCGGCCGGGCCGAGTCCCTCTGCTCCTTCGAGACCCTCCAGTTCGAGGACTTCGCAAGGTACGTCTACTCCTATGCCGACCCGGACGAGCGGCGGGAACGCCGCAGGACGGTCTTCCCGCAGGACCGCGAGCGGGCCTTCGCGCTCGGGGCGAGGCTCGCGGGCGGCGACGGGCCGGAGTGAGCCGGGGGCGGGGTGCCCGCCGCTCTCCGCCGCTGACAATCTTCCTTTTTCCGGCACCCGACCCTTCGATCCGCCGCCACGAGGCGCGCGGGACCGCGGTCGCCGTCAGCCGCGGATCCGACTTTCGGCGAACCTGACGGCCTCGGTCGCGACGAGCACGGCCTCGTAGTACTTCTCGATCCGGACGGGCTCGCCCGGCGTCTCGCCGGGAAAGAGGTTCGCGGCCCGCCCGAGCCGGTCCGGAACCGGGACGCCCGCGCCGGCGAGCGCCGAGAGCATGCCGCCGATCGACCGGTCGGCCGGCTCGGGCACGTCCTCGGCGATCAGCACGGCCTGCACGGCCCGCTCGACCGTCTGGCGGGCGAGCCCGCAGAGATCCTCGACCATGACGCCGTGCCCGGTCGTCCGGGCGAGGGCGAGGCTCGACCGCGCTCGCCCGAGCAGTTCGCGCGCCCCCTCGGGGGACCGCCAGGCCTCGGGCCCGCCGATCCTGTACACCGCACTTCCAGCCATAGGAGCCCTGATGGGCGCTCCTCCTATATGATGATTGGTGAAGGCAGAGCCCCGTGTGTCAGGATGCAGCCCGGAGCTGCTCGGCAAGGGCCCGGGCGAGCCGTCCCATCCCCTCCTTGAGCGAGGCCTCGTCCGCGTTCGAGAAGTTCAGGCGGACGGTCCGGTCGCCGCCGCCGTCCGTGTAGAACGGCAGTCCGGGCAGGATCGCGACGTTGCTCTTCAGCGCGGCCTCGAAGAGCGCCATCGAGGAGCAGCCCTCGGGAAGGGTCAGCCAGACGAACATCCCCCCGTCGGGCCGGGTCCAGGAGACCCCCTCAGGGAAGAGGTCTGTGGCCAAGGCGAGCATCAGGTCGCGGTGGCTCCGGTACACGCTCGTGATCCGAGCGACGTGGTCGTCGATCGGGGTCGAGGCGAGGTATTGCGCCGCGACCCGCTGGGCGAACGTGTTCGAATGGAGGTCCGACGCCTGTTTTGCCGTGACCAGGTGGTGCATGACCTCCGGCGGGGCCACGACCCATCCGAGCCGGAGACCGGGTGCGAGGACCTTCGAGAACGAGCCCGTCATCAAAGTCCGCTCGGGCGCGAGCGCGCGGAGGGGGGAAAGGGCCGGGCCGTCGAACCGGAGCTCGCCGTACGCGTCGTCCTCGACCAGCAGGGTCCCCGTCTCCTCGAGCGCTTCGGCGACCTCCGTTCGCCGCTCGGCGGACCAGGTGGTCCCCGACGGGTTCTGCGAGTTCGGCACGCCGTAGAAGAGCCGGGCCCCGGCGCGCGCCGCCGCTGCGAGCGCGGACGGCTCGGGCCCCGCGGCGTCGAGCGGGACCGGCACGAAAACCGGCTCGTACAGGCTGAAGGCCTGGATGGCGCCGAGGTACCCGGGGCGCTCGATCGCGCAGGAATCGCCCCCGCCGAGCAGAACCTTGCCGATCAGGTCCAGGCACTGCTGCGAGCCGTTCGTGATCAGGATCTCGTCGGGCGAGACCTCGAGCCCGAGCCGTCGCCGGTACCGGTCCGCGATCCACTGCCGGAGCGGCGGGAACCCCTCGGTCGTCGCGTACTGGAGCGCAGCCGATCCCGCTCCGTCCAGCACCGCGACGGCCGCGTCCCGGATCCCGGCCGTGTCGAAGCAGTCCGGGTTCGGCAGGCCGCCGGCGAACGAGATCACCTCCGGCCGCTCGGTCACCTTCAGTATCTCGCGTATGAACGATCGAGGCGTCTGCTCCATGCGGGGCGCGTACCGGTACTCCATGATGGCTCCGACTGAATTCATTGGCGCGGCGATCCCATAGGGTTGCCCCCCTCCGCTCCAAACCTTTTTGTCCCGGGCGCGCCAGGGTTCGTCGATCCCTCGTGACCGACGAACCCTGCATCTTCTGCAACCCCGACCCGGCCGACGTCCTCTTCGGAAACGACCGCTGGTACGCCCGCGCCGACAAGTACCCCGTGGCCGACGGGCACACCCTCCTGATCACGTTCCGGCACGTCGCGAGCTTCTTCGACCTCACGCCCGAGGAGCGGACCGCCTTCTTCGAGATCATCGAGCAGGCCCGCGACTGGCTCGGGGAGCGGTACCACCCCGACGGCTACAACATCGGCGTCAACGTCGGGCGGGCCGCGGGCCAGGCCGTCATGCACTGCCACGTCCACGTCATCCCCCGCCGCGAGGGCGACGAACGCGAGGACGGGTGGAAGGGGGGCATGCGGCGCGTGGTCCCGGCCGGCGACTACCGCGACCACATGTGATCCGCGGCCGCGAGGAAGACCGGGATCAGCAGGTACGCGTACGCCGAGAGGTGCGGCGCCGGAAAGGAGAGGAGCACGGCGAGCAGGGCCGCGGCCGTGCTGGCCAGCGTGCGGGCGAAACCGAGGCGGGCGTCGGCGGGGGAGATGGGCTCGTACAGCAGGACCGGGTGGCGGATGAGGTAGCGGAGCTGGGCGCCATACAGGAGCCCGATCGCGGCCAGATTCGCGGCAAAGACCCAGATCGCGATCCGCGCGGTGCCGTAGTCCGAGGTCAGAGCGCTCGAGAACGGGACGAAGACGATCCCGAGCAGGGTGATGAGGTTCAGGTTGACGAACCGCCGGTCGAGCCGCGCGACGCGGGCGAAGAGCCGCTCGTGGGAGAGCCAGAAGCTCATCAGCACCAGGAACGCGATGGCGCAGGCAAGGACCTGCGGCCAGAGCCCGAGGACGAGGCTCGGCAGGACCACGTCGGGCGAGAGCTCGGCCGGGACCGACGGCACCCCGATCGAGAGGACGAGCAGGGTCATCGCGATCGCGTAGATCCCGTCGGTCAGGGCCTCGACCCGGCTCTTCGCGATCGCCGCCTCCCGCGCCATCGTCTCTGATCTGGAGCGGGGCGGGTTAAAATAGTGGCGATGGCCGTTGCCGGCCTAGCGGACCTCGCGGTCCATCGCGATCGCCTTCTTCGGGCACTCGTTCGCGCAGACCCCGCAGCCCTTGCAGAACGCGAGGTCCACGTTCAGGTCCGCGTCGATGCAGCCGTCCGGGCAGTAGAGGCCGCAGAGGCCGCAGGCGTTGCACTTCGCTTTGTCCACGACGGGCCGGAAGACCCGCCACGACCCGGTCCTCCCGGCCGCACCCTCGCCGGGGACGGACATGGCGAGCCGCTCTTTTTCGATATCGATCATGACTGCATCTCTCCGTACGCGGCCTTCGCGGCCTCGACGTTCCGGGGATCGGCGAAGGTCTCGGCGATCGCGGCGATGGCCGACTCCTTCGAGACGAGCCCGAGCCTCGCGAGCGCGCCCAGCACGGGCGTGTTCAGGATCGGCGAGCCCGCGACCACGAGCTTCTGGGCGAGCGCGATTCCGGTGAGGTCGACCGCGTGCACGGGGTGCCCCTCGATCACGGGGGGTTCCGCCGCGTTGATCACGACCTCGCCGCCAGGCTTCAGGCCTGCGAGCACATCGGTCGAGTCCATGACCGAGGCATCGAGCACGATCACCATGTCGGGGTTCCGGACCTGCGAGTAGACCTTGATCGGCGCGTCGCTGATCCGGACGAACGAGACCACGGGCGCGCCGCGCCGCTCGGCCCCGTAGAACGGGAAGGCGGTCGCGTACTTGTCGTCGTGGAACGCGGCCTGGGCGATCAGCTTGGCCGCCGTGACCCCGCCCTGACCGCCGCGCGAGTGGATGCGAATCTCGAACATCAGTCCACCCCGAACCAGAACTCTCGGCCCGCTTCGCGCTGCCGGACGAATTGAGCGATGTCGTCGTACGTGACCTCCTGGCCGCCGAGGCCGGCGATCACCGAGTACGGATCGGCCCGCGTCGTCGCTTTGATCGACTGCACGACCACGCCGCCGAAGCCGAACGAGTAGTCGCGGTCGATCACCACGACGTCGCGGCCCCCGAGGTCGAGGGTCGGGAACGGCCGGAACCAGCGCAGGCGCATGGACCCGGCCTTCACCCCCTCCTCGCGGAGGAGATCGATGGCGACCTCGGCCTCCTTGCCGAGCGTGCCCATGGCGACCACGACCACGTCCGCGTCCTCGCACCGGTACTCCTCGGTGGGGCCGTACGCCCGGCCGAAGCGGCGGGCGAACTCGGCCTCGGTCTCGCGGATCACGTCCCGCGAGGCCCGCATGGACCGCTCCATATCCCAGCGGAACTTGTAGTAGATGTCCGGCGGCGTCAGGGTGCCGTACCCGCGGGGGCGGGCCGTATCGATCGCGTGGGGCAGGGCGATCGGCGGGATGAAGTCGCCGAGCTCGACCGTCTCGAGCGACTGGGTGATGTGCGAGAGGGCGAAGCCGTCCAGGTTGATCATCACGGGCAGGAGCACGCGCTCGTCCTCGGCGATCCGGAAGGCCATGAGGGTCGCGTCGTACGCCTCCTGCACGGTCGCGACGAAGACCTGGAGCCAGCCCGTGTCGCGCTGACTGAAAGCGTCCGTGTGCTCGGCCCAGGTGTTCCAGCCCGGTCCGAGGGCGCGATTCACGTTCGCCATCACGACCGGCGTCCGTGCCCCGGCGGCCCAGTGGAGCATCTCGTGCATGTACAGGAGGCCGTGGGACGAGGTCGCCGTGAAGGTCCGCACCCCGGCGGCCGACGCGCCGATGCAGGCGGCCATGGCCGAGTGCTCGGACTCGACCGGGATGTAGTCGGCGTCGAGCGAGCCCTCGGCCACGTAGCTCGCGAGCTGCTCGACGATCTCGGTCTGCGGCGTGATCGGGTACGCGGCGATCACGCCGGGGCGCGCCTCCCTTGCGGCCGCCGCGACGGCCTTGTTGCCGGTCGCGATCGTCAGCATTGGCCGGCCTCCTCGGCGAGGAGCCGCCGGTGGTTCTGCTCCATGGCGGCCGTGAGCGCGGCCTTCGCCGCGTCGGAGATCCCCTTGAAGCGCCCCTGCGCCCCGAGGTAGTCCTCGATCGGCGCAGGCCGCTTCATCGCGGCCTTCGAGACCGGGTTGATCCGGAGCTGGCCGTGCTCGCGCTCGTACAGCACCCAGAGGCCAGTCTTCACGGCGAGCTTGCCCACCTCGACCGAGCGCTCGGCCGAGTACCGCCAGCCCGGCGGGCAGGGGCTGAGCAGGTGGATGAACTTCGGGCCGCGGATCGAGAGGGCCTTCGCGACCTTGGCGTAGAGGTCCTGGGGGTACGCGGCGCAGGCCGTCGCCATGTATGGAAGGTCGTGGGCGGCCACGATCCGGTCGAGGTCCTTCTTCGTCTCGGTCTTGCCGCCGGGCGTCGTGGTCGTCACCGCGCCCATCGGCGTCGAGCCCGAGCGCTGCATGCCCGTGTTCCCGTAGGCCTCGTTGTCGTAGCAGATGTAGAGGAAGTCCGTGCCGCGCTCCAGCGCGCCCGAGAGGCTCTGGATCCCGATATCGACCGTGCCGCCGTCGCCGGCGTAGCAGATCACGTTCGTCGTCTTCCCTTCGCGGCGGAAGGCCGCGGCCATCCCGGACGCGGGCGCGGCGGCCGCGGCCAAGGCGATATTGTAGACGTTCACGTTCATCGCGGTCGCCGGGTAGACCCCCTGGAGCACGGCCGTGCAGCAGGCCGGGACGACCAGGACCGTGTCCGGCCCTGCCGCCTTCAGGACATAGCGCAATGAGAGCGAGGAGGTGCAGCCCGCGCACGCGGTCGTACACTTGCAGACGTACTCCTCGACGGGGAGTGGATTCATCACGATCCTGGAGAGGTTTGGTCCCCGCTGTCTTAAACGTGCGGCACCGGCACAATGCTTATGGCCGGCCGCTCCGAGATCACTCCCATGACCGACGAGGACCTGTACTACGAGATCCCGGGGGAGACCCCGACGGCCTCCGAGGTGCCGGACGCCGTGGCTCCGCCGGCACCCCCCCCGGAGGCCCCCGCGGCGCGCCCGCCGCCCCCGTCCGCACGCCCCCAGCGGACGCCCGAGGAGCAGCGGCGACGCCGCCGGCTGATGATCGCCCTCGCCGCGATCGGCGTGGTCATCGTGGTCGCGATCGTCGCGGTCCTCAGCTTCTCGGTCTCGATCGGCCCGTCCACCGCGAACGCCACCTACCCGTACACGGTCACGTACGACGTCCTCTTTCCGAACGCGGAGCCGGTCCAGATCGGGAACATCACCATCGTCGCGATCCCGTCGCCCGATGGTAACCGCGTCACTCTCTCGGTCGACAAGGTATCGTACGACATCGGCCTCAACGAGACCCGGGAGGTCTCGGCCAAGCACGCGACGGTCTCCTTGCTCGGCATCTCCCTCCTCTCGTTCGACTTCACGCTCGAAGTCAAGTACCTCGGTCTCGAGGGCCAGGACGCGCACTTCAACCTCGGCGTCCGCACATCCGAGCAGATCCCGAAGTTCATGATCGACCGGCTGCTCCCGGCGAAGGTCCGGGCCCGGCCGGTCTGATAACTCCTTTTCGAGCAGGTCCGCGATCGCGGCCCGGGCCCGGTGGGAGTCCGCGGTCGCCCGCAGAAACCCGCCGTGCTCCTCGTTCGGCAGGACCGGGGAGAACGAGAACGGCGTCCCGACCGCCCAGAGCACGAGCCGGTCCGCCGGCGCCGCGGGGGGGTTGCGCCGGCACTCGCCCGAGAGGAGGGCGTCGATCCCGCCCTCATCGAGCTCCCCCCGGCCGACCGTCTCGAGCGCGGCGGCCATGCACCGGACCTGGTGCCAGAGGAAGGACCGGGCCGTCACCTCGAAGACCGCCCCCGTGTCGCCGGCAAAGACCCGCGAGGCGGCGATCCGGCGGACCGGGTTCCGGCTCCCGGCGCGGCAGAAGCGGGAGACGTCGTGCTCCCCGACGAACCGGGCCGCGGCCCGGTCCATGGCGGCGCGGTCGAGCGAGGGATCGGCGAAGAAGTAGCGGTACGTCCGGCCCGAGACGTCGTACCGCGGGTGCCAGTCGTCGTGGACCGGAGCGGTCCCCGTGATCCAGACGTCGTCCTCGAGCGCCCGGTTCAGTACGGGCCCGACCCGCTCGGGGTGGTCCGTGGTCAGGGCGCCGACCTGCGCCCGGGCGTGGACGCCGCGGTCGGTCCTCCCCGAGAGCCAGAATCCGGCCGTGTACGGGTCCGCGAAGATCTTTGTCCGGATGCAGGCCCGGATCAGCTCGCCCTCGACCGTGCGCTCGCCCGACTGACGCTGGGAGCCGGCGAACCCGGCCCCCCACCAGCCGAGCCGGAACGCGACCCTCATACGCGGACGCGGCGGCGGACGCGCCGCCAGGTGGAGCGGAGGGACTGGCCCGTGTACGTCCGGAGCGGGGTCATGCGCCCGGCGGGGTAGCAGCGCCCCGCCCGGATCGCCTCGAGGATCGCGCCGACCTCGGGCTCGGCGTCCACGAGGGTCCGGCCGTACCCGACGTACCGGGCGTGGTGCGAGTCCGAGCCGCCGACCGTCGGCTTGCCGAGCCGCGCGGCCCGCCGGGCAGCCTTCCGGTTGGCCGAGCCGACGATGTAGCGGCTGTTGAAGACCTCGATCGCGTCGGCCGCGGCGATCGCGCCGGGCTCGCGAAAGCCGACCGCGTGCCGGAGCCGGTGAAACGGGTGGGGCAGGATCGCGATCCCGCCCTGGGCGTGGACAAGCCCGATCGTCTCGACCACGGGCAGGCCGCGCGGGACGAGCTCGGCGACGCCGAGCGCGATCAGGTGGCCGTCCGCGGTCGTGACCTCCATGCCCGGGATCACGAGGACGGGGGGGTCCGCAAGGTCGGCCGCGTACCGTGCGCCCTCGAGCGTGTCGTGATCCGTGATCGCGACGGCCGCGAGGCCGACGGCCGCGGCCCGGGCGAGCACGGCCTCGACCGACGACTCGCCGTCCTTGGAGAAGCGCGTGTGCACGTGCAGGTCGCAGGCGAGCATGAGGTTACTTTATCTCTTCGAGCCTATTAAGGAGAACTGATGCCGTTCCTCTTTCCGACGGGCGCCGCCACCGAGGCCGTTGTGCGGGAAGCCGTGGCCGGGCTCGACGCGGAGGTGGTCGTCACCGGCGAGATCGCGTCCTTCCTCACGCCGCGGCAGCTCCTGGCCCTGGTCCGCGCCGGCCGGTACGACTACGTCGTGGTCTCGGGCATGTGCACGGCCTCGTTCGCGTCGGTCGAGGAGGAGACCGGCGTGCCGGTCCTCCGGGGCCCGCGCCACGCGGCCGATCTCGCCCTGATGATCGGGCTGCTCGGCAAGATCGAGTTCTCGCGCGACGTCCCCGCCGACGACCTCCTCCGGACCCTGCGCCGCGACGACGCGTGCCGGAAGGTCCGGTCGATCGAGAAGAACGCGGACTGGGACCTCCTCCTCCGCGGCGTGAAGATCGGGGGGACCTCGCGGTGCAAGGTGCTCGCCGAGCTGATGGACGCGCACCGCCGGCCCGACCTCCGCGCCGACGTCGAGCGCGCCTTTTGCGATGGGGCCGACATCGTCGACCTCGGTTTCGGCTTCGACGCCACGCCGGCCGACGTGGCCCGGTGCTTTGCCGCGCTCGACGGGATCGACGGGCCGCTCGCGGTCGACACGCAGGACCCGGCCCTCATCGCGGCCGCCCTCTTCCGCGCGGACCTCGTCCTCTCGCTCCAGGAGGAGAACATCCCCCTGATCGGGAAGGCCGTGGCGGACGCCGGGGCCGCGGCCGTGGTCGTGCCCCGGTACGCGTCCCTCGAGGCGAACCTCGCGGCCGCCCGCGGAGCCGGGTGCGGGGCGCTGATCGGCGACCCCCTGCTCCAGCCGGTCGGCTCGGGCCTGGTCCGATCGCTCTGCGAGTTCCGCGACTACGGCGTGCCCCTCTTCTTCGGCGCGGGCAACGTGGTCGAGCTCCTCGACGCGGACTCCACGGGTGCGCAGGCCCTGCTCGCGGGCATGGCCCAGGAGGTCGGGGCCGCGATCGTCTTCACGGCCGAGCACTCGGACAAGACCCGGGGCGCGATCGGCGAGATGCGCCGCGCGACCGAGATGATGGTCCTGACCCGGTGCCGGCCGTACCCGAAGGACCTCGGTATCGACCTCCTGGTCCTGAAGGAGAAGCGGCGGCGGCGCGAGCCTCCGCTCGTCTACGAGACCGTCGTCGAGGCCGGGCCGGCGCCGGAGGAGGTCGAGTACGACCCGTGCGGCAACCTCCGGATCGGGATCGAGGGCGACCGGATCATCGCGGTCCACAACGGGGTCGCGGTCCGGGGCTGCCGGTGGCAGGACGTCTTCGCGACGCTCCTCGCCGGAGGCAGGGTCTCGCGGCTGGACCATGCCGCGTACCTCGGGGCCGAGCTCTTCAAGGCCGAGCTCGCCCTCCGGTTCGGGCGATCGTTCGAGCAGGACGGCCCGTTCTAGGTCGGAACGAGCCCGCTCGCGAAGGCCGCTGCCCTCTCGAGGTCCTCGCCGTTCGGTCGGCCCTTGTTGATCCCGCCGACGAGCCTGAGCACGGAGTAACTGTCCCACCCCTTGCAGGCGAACTCCCCCACGATCTCGTACCCCCTCGCCGAGAGCAGATCGCGGAGCCTGCGGTGGGAGCGCATGGACCCGTTCCCGCTCGTGGAGAAGATGAAGGCCCGGCCGTCCCGCTTCATGGGCAGGCTCTCGGCGAAGGAGAGGAGGCCCTTGTGGTGAGTGCCGAAGTAGATCCCCGAGCCGAAGCCCGCGAGATCGGCCGATATCACCGCCTCCTCGGTCGCCTCGGCGGTCCGGACGACCCCGGCGTCGAGCGCCCCGGCCATCGCCCGGGCGACCTTCTCCGTGTTGTGGTGGTGCACGGACGTGTACACGATCACGCAGCGCATGCACCGGGCTTGCCGGGCGAGGCGTTAAGCATTGCGCCGGATCTGCCGGATATTTTAAGTCCCGCGGCACCCAGAAGCCCGGTCGGAGTGATCATGGACAGGGCAGGGGCAACCGATCGGGCGAAGGCGATCCTTCGCGGCTACGCCAGCAGAACCGGGCTCGCGCCGGCGGGGGCGAGCCCGACGCGGTACCTCTGGACCGATGCGTTCGCGGTCTGCACGTACCTCGGGCTTGCCGGGACGACGGGCGAGCCCGCCTGCCGCGCCCGCGCGCTCGCGCTTGTGGAGCAGGTCCACAGCGTCCTCGGTCGCCACCGGGGCGACGACGGGCGGACGGGCTGGATCTCCGGCCTCCCCGAGGCCGAAGGGCGGGACCGGCCGACCGCCGGCGGTCTCAGGATCGGCAAGCCGCTTCCGGAGCGGCGGCCCGGGGAGCCGTTCGACGAACGGCTCGAGTGGGACCGCGACGGCCAGTACTCCCACTACCTGACCAAGTGGGCCCACGCGCTCTGCCGCGCCTCGCGCGCGACCGGGGACCCCGTGTACGGGTCGTGGGCGGCCGAGCTCGTCCGGGCCGTCCACCCGGCCTTCGTCCCGGGACGGCGGATGTACTGGAAGATGTCGATCGACCTCTCGCGCCCGCTCGTGGCCTCGATGGGCCAGCACGACCCGCTCGACGGGTTCGTCACCTGCGCCGAGGTCCAGGCCGTCTCGGGTGCGGACCTCTCGCGGGAGATGAGCGACCTCGCCTCGCTCCTCGGCACCACGTCGCTCGCGACCGACGACCCGCTCGGCACGGGCGGCCTGCTCTTCGACGCGGTCCGGATCGCGGAGCTCGCGACGCGGAGCCCGTCCGCGACCCCCGAACTCCTCGGGCCCGTCCTCGCCGCGGCCCGGTCCGGGGTCGCGGCCTTCGCGCGCTCGGGCACGCTCCGGTACCCGCCCGAGTACCGGCTCGCGTTTCGCGAGCTCGGCCTCGCCCTCGGGCTGCGCGGCGCGCCCCGGCTCCGCGCCGCGATCGAGGCAGCGCCCGCCGCCTTCGACGACCCGGACGCCCTGCTCGGCGAGGTGCGGCAGCTCGAGGGCGCGAGCACGCTCGCGGACGCGGTCGAGGGCTTCTGGCTCGACGATCGGCACCGCGCGAGCCCGACCTGGACCGACCACCGCGAGATCAACGAGGTGACGCTCGCGGCCGAGCTCGCGCCGGACGGCTTTCTTGCCGTCTAGCCCGGCATCCTTTTTTCCGGCTGGGCCGAGCTCAATGGCATGGTCACCGATCCCGCCGTGCAGTCCCAGCGCCGCCAGACCCTGATCCTCGGCGCGTCCGCCGTCGCCGCGTTCATCCTGACCGAGTACATCACCGGCCCCGTCCTCCACCTGGACGGGTTCTGGCGGTACCCGCTCTGGTTCACGATCGGCCTGGTCCTGATCGTCGTCTTCGTGACGCTCTTCACGCTCGCCACGGAGCGCATCCTCGGGCCGGAAAAAGAGATGGGAAGCGATCAGTAGATCGCGAGATAGCGCTCGTGCTCCCAGGGGTGCACGCACATCCGGAACGAGTCCCACTCGGCCGTGGTCAGGGCGTCGAGGCCCGAGACGATGTGGTCGCCCATGGTGTTCCGGATCACGTCGTCGCAGAGCATGGCCTGGTGCGCCTCGTACAGGCTGCCCGGCAGCATCTCGATCCCGCGCTGCCGCCGCTCCGTCTCGGAGAGGTGGTAGATGTTGACGTCCGTCGATTCACCGGGGTCGGTCTTGTTCCGGATCCCGTCGAGGCCGGCCGCGAGCATGGCCGCGAACGCGAGGTACGGGTTGCACATCGGGTCGGGCGACCGGAACTCGGCGCGCGTCGAGTTGCCGCGCGCGGCCGGCACGCGGATCAGGGCCGAGCGGTTCGCGGTCGACCAGGTGATGTAGACCGGCGCCTCGTATCCCGGCACGAGCCGCTTGTACGAGTTGATCGTCGGGTTCGCCACACGCGTGATGGCCGGGGCGTGCGCGAGCAGACCGCCGATCCAGTAGCGGCAGGTCTCCGAGAGCCCGCGGTCGCCGTTGGCGTCGTAGAAGACGTTCTTCCCGTCCTTCATGAGCGAGCCGTGGGTGTGCATCCCGCTCCCGTTGATCCCGGCGAGCGGCTTGGCCATGAAGGTCGCGTGCATCCCCTCGCGGAGCGCAATCGCCTTGGTCGCGAACTTGAACGTGATCACGCGGTCGGCCGTGACGAGGGCGTCCGCGTACTTGAAGTCGATCTCGTGCTGGGACTCGGCCACCTCGTGGTGCGAAGCCTCGATGTCGAAGCCCATGTCCGTCAGCGCGAGGACGATCTGGCGGCGCACGTCCTCGGCCGCGTCGTTGGGCGCGAGGTCGAAGTACCCGCCGAAGTCGACGAACTCCGTCGTGGGCAGGCCGTTCGCCATCGCGAAGAGGAAGAACTCGAGCTCGGGGCCCGTGTTGAAGGTGTAGCCCATCTTGGCGGCCTCGGCGATCGTCTTCCGGAGGATGTACCGGGGGTCGCCCTCGAACGGCTTGCCGCCGTAGGTCTCGAGGTCGCAGATGAACCGCGCGACGCGCCCGTTCTCAGGGCGCCAGGGGAGGATCGCGTACGACGAGGGGTCGGGCTTGAGGAGCATGTCCGACTCCTCGATCCGGCAGAAGCCCTCGATCGATGACCCGTCGAACCAGATCCCCTCGGTCAGGGCCTTCTCGGCCTGCGTCGCGGGGATTGCGACGTTCTTTGGCAGCCCCTGGATATCCGAGAACTGGAGCCTGATGAACTTCACCAGGTCCGCGTCTATCCGCTCTAGCAGCTCTGACACTACGTCGGTCGACATACTGGAAGAGAGCTTCTAGCCAATCCTATATATTCTCTTTCTAACATACCTGATAGGCGCAGAGTACAGATCGCTGTACTCTTTCCACGAGGTTTCAGGTTCATGTGCGGGATTATCGGTGTGATCGACCGGGGACGCGAGACGATGGACGGCTCGGCGATCCGGCGCGCGCTCTCCATGATGAATGAACGGGGCAGCGGGGAGGGCGCGGGCTACGTCGCGTACGGCGTCTACCCCGAGTTCCGCGACTACTTCGCGCTCCACGTCTTCTTTGACAATATCCACGAGACGAAGCCGAAGGTCGAGGCCCTCCTCTCCCAGTGGGGCCAGATCGTCCACGACGAGGTGATCCCGACCTTCGACACGCCGCGCCTGCGGAAGGTCCACACCCCCTGGCGGTACTTCTTCAAGCCGGACGTGCACCTCATGCCTCGCTCGACCACGCCGGCGGAGGAGATCGTGACCGAGCTCGTCATGCGGATCAACACCGGGATCGACGGCGCGCTCGTCTTCAGCTCGGGCCGGAACCTCGGGGTCTTCAAGGCCTCGGGCTGGCCCGAGGAGGTCGCGGACTTCTACCGGATCGATGAGTACGAGGGGCACTGCTGGCTCGCGCACAACCGCTACCCGACGAACACGCCGGGCTGGTGGGGCGGCGCGCACCCCTTCAACCTCCTCGACTGGTCCGTGGTCCACAACGGCGAGATCACGAGCTACGGCACGAACCGGCGGTACATCGAGTCGTTCGGGTACAAGTGCACCATGTATACGGACACCGAGGTGGTCGCGTACCTCGTCGACCTCCTGGTACGCCGCCACGGCCTCTCCGAGGAGCTCGCCGTCACGGCCCTCGCGCCGCCCTTCTGGGACGAGATCGACGCGATGGCGGGGGACCGCCGGAAGCTCTACCACGCGCTCAGGCTCACGTACGCCTCCGCCATGATGAACGGGCCGTTCGCGATCGCGGTCGCGAACCAGGACTCGATGGTCGCCTTCACGGACCGCTCGAAGCTCCGCCCCCTCGTCGGGGCCGAGGCCGGCGACCGGCTGTACGTCTCCTCCGAGGAGGCCGCGATCCGGGCCATGGAGCCGAACCTCGACCGCGTCTTCATGCCGCGGGCCGGCGAGCCGATCATCGGGAGGTGCCGATGAGCCCCTCCGTCGGCAGCCTGCCGCCGAAGTACAAAGTCACGGTCGACCGCGACCAGTGCATGCTCTGCAACCGCTGCGTCGAGAACTGCGCGTACGGCGTCTTCCGGCGCGACGGCGACCGGATCCGGACCAACTCCCGCGTCTGCACGGCCTGCCACCGCTGCGCCGCGTACTGTCCCCGCGACGCCATCTCGATCGAGGAGCGGCCGCTCGACTACCGCACCCACCCCGTCTGGACGCGGGGCGTGCGCGAGGCGATCTACAACCAGGCCCGGACCGGCCGGATCGTGCTCGCGGGGATGGGCAACGCCCTGGACTACCCCATGATCTTCGACCGGCTCGTGCTCGACGCCTGCCAGGTCACGAACCCCTCGATCGACCCCCTGCGCGAGCCGATGGAGCTCCGGACGCACCTGGGCAAGAAGCCGCAGCGGCTCGACCTCCGGACCCGGGAGGACGGCGAGGTCGAGCTGGTGACCGAGCTCGCCCCGAACCTCTGCCTCGAGACCCCGATCATGATCGGGCACATGTCCTACGGCGCGATCTCGCTCAACGCCCAGCTCGCCATGGCGCGGGCCGTCGCGGCGGAGGGGACGTTCATGGGCACGGGCGAGGGCGGTCTCGCCGAGCCGCTCCGCCCGTACCAGGGCCACCTGATCGTGCAGGTGGCGTCCGGCCGCTTCGGCGTGGACATCGACTACCTGGAGCGCGGGGCCGCGATCGAGATCAAGATCGGCCAGGGGGCGAAGCCCGGTATCGGAGGCCACCTCCCCGGCGAGAAGGTGAACGCGGCCGTCTCCAAGACACGGATGATCCCCCTGGGCTCGGACGCGATCAGCCCTGCGCCGCACCACGACATCTACTCGATCGAGGACCTGCGCCAGCTCATCTACTCGATCAAGGAGGCCACGGACTACAAGCCGGTCGGCGTGAAGATCGCGGCCG